>CAKUAV010000112.1 GCA_934636425.1 uncultured Clostridia bacterium | reverse complement strand
TCCCGCTTTGCCGCTCGATGAACGGCAGGGCGGGATTGATGCGTCTTATGAACGCCTTGCGCGGAGCATGCGGGTGATCAGCGTCATGGCCAGGCCGATCAGCGCGAATATCACGCCCCAGCGCAGGAACGCCGCAAAGAACCTCAGCTCGGCCATGTCGGCCGTCATACAGGAGACCGGTCTGGCCGCCTCGGCGCACAGCTCCCAGAAGCGCCCCTGAATCGAGGAAAACGACACGATGACCTCGGGCACCCATTCGGTAAACACCTTCACCGGCTGGATGAAGAACGTCATAAGCCCCCAGCAGGCCGCCAGCGTGGCCGCGACGATCGCCAGCATGGCCAGCACGCGCGCGGCCGCAAAGCCGATCAGCGTCGTCATGTATCTTTCCTTCAGACGCGTGCGGAAATCGTTCAGCCAGCGCGCGCCCAGCTTCATGATCAGCCGCACCCATATGGCCAGCAGGCGTATGATGACCACCATCGCAATCACGCGCAGCGCCATGGTCGCGCGCATCCGTTCCTTGGCCAGATTGTACAGTGTGCCGCTGCCCAGATTCGACTGCGCCGTACTGTTAAACAGCACGCTCATGTCGCTTCCGCCGTTTGCCACAGCCGTCAGCACGGCCACGTCGCAGGCGGTTTTATCATCGGCGCAGGACAGCGGAATCCATGCCGCATAGGCGCCGATTTCGCCGATGCGGCGCGTGTGCTTCACCGTGCCCACGACCGTATACGTCTTGTCGTCGATGCTCACGCGGCCCTCCAGCGGATCCTTGTCGCCAAAGAGCTTGAAGGCCAGCTTTTCATCCAGCACAATGGAATGCTCCCGATCGGCTATGTCGGCGTATGTCAGCGGCCGCCCCGAGACGACGCGCTGCGGATAGCATTCGTTATAGCGCGCGCCCTCCATATAGAGCACGACGTCGCTCTGCGATTTGCCGCCGTCCGCCGTGCTGACCGACGCGCCGTTCCGAACGGCGTGAACGCTCAATGTGTAATCGGACAGCTCGCTGCGCACATTTTCCATGCTCTCCTGCAGGTCGGTCAGCGTGCCCGCCGGCAGAAACGCGTACTGCATCAGATTGGGGCCGCTGTAGAGCCCGACCAGCGCGCACACGATCAGCACGAGTCCGAGCGGAAGCAGAAAATGAATCGCTTTCTTCATCTTCATTGCTCCTTTAGCTGCCGTACTCCATGACGGTATCGCCCTCGTTGATGGCGCGATCCTCCATGTAAATGATCGAGCTGCGCGACAGATCCTCGCTGACCGATACGATGGACGAGGATTCGTTGAGCACGGTCAGCGTCTGCTTGACCACCTTGAGCTGCGTGCCGCCGAATGTCGAGCTGACCGACTGCGCCACATAGACATAGCGGTCGTTGCCGCTGCCGCGCACGGCTGCGGCGGGAATCAGGAAAGTGGCTTCCTGCGCGCGGGTGGTCAGTCGGACGGTGAGGTCGCGCTGCATCATATTGGTGACGCTGCCGTTGGAGTCGATGATGTCCTGAGTGACGGCCACGTCGGCATAGCGCGTGCCGTCTGCGGACACGCCGGTGTTCACCACGGCGGTTTCAAGCCGGCCATAGCGATCGGTGTTGATCGTCACGACCGAACCGGCCGCAACCGACTGCTTGACGTTCGAAATATCGGCGCGGATCACCGGCGACACGCCTTCCTTGGTCATCTTGAGCACGACGGTCGACGCGCCCACCGTGCCGCCCTTCTCGACGGTCACCTCGGCGATATACGCATCATGCTGGGCATAGACGTGGCTGACCTCGCGGGAGAGCAGCTGCAGCGCGGTCATCTGATCCTCGCAGTCGGCCATTTTGTCCGCATAGTCCCTTTTCTGGGTCAGATACGTCCAGTCGGTTTCGTTGATGGCGTAGCGGTTGAGCGAATCGAGCGTGTCGCTCGCCTTTTTGTTGGTGGTCTCGGCGGCGGTCTGCGCGTCGATGGCCGCCTTCAGATCGTCGCTCGCGCCCTCGGGATAGCCGCCCTCTTCGGGTATGGTCAGCTTTTCCAGCTCGAGCAGCGCCTGAACCTCCACGCGGCAGTCGCGCAGCGTCTGGCTGGCCTTCTGGGCGGCGTAATAGGCGTCCATCCAGGCGGTTTCATTGCGCGTCAGGCGAACCTCGCCGTTCTTGCGCACGAGATCGCGCAGAGAGGCCTGCGCCGTGTCGTACTCGCTCTGCAGCGTCTTGAGCGTCTTGTCGTAATCGGCGACGGAAGCGCTGAGCAGCTCGTCCCCCGCCTTGACCTGCTGGCCGGCCTTGACGAACAGCCGCGTGACGGTCAGCGACTGATCGGCAGGCACGTTCAGCGTCAGATCCTCGGTGTCGCCGAAGCTGATCTTGCCGGTCAGGTCGGTGTTCATTTCAAACTTGCCCTGACGGGCATTGGTGAAGCGCACCTTGGCGGTCGTAATGGTGCGGATTGTACCCGAGAAGAACATACACAGCGCGACCACAACAGCCAGCGCTGCCATGGCGCGAATGGCAAATTTTTTCATACTCCGTTTCCCCTACTTCAATTCTGTGAGCTGGACGCCCGAAAGGATGTCCTCCTGGAAGAACAGATACACGAACAGCGCCGGCAAAATATAGAGCGCCGCGCCGGCGAATTCAAAGCCGGTGTTCTCGTTGGCCAGCTGGTTGAACATGACCGAGAGCGGCTGAATGTCGGCTCGTTCCGTGAGGTAAGTCAGCGGCTGCTCGACCAGATTCCAGCAATCCGCAAACGACAGCGCCGCCGCTGCGCCGAGAATGGGCCGGCAGACCGGCAGGACAATGTTGACGTAGGTACGGAACGTACCCGCGCCGTCGATCGAGGCCGCCTCGATCAGCTCGCCGGGCAGGCTGACCATGAACTGGCGCACCAGAAAGATGTAAAACGGCGTAAACCACATGGGCAGAACCACCGCCCAGATCGTGTTGAGCAGCCCCATTGCGCGCAGCGTCAGCACGTTGGGCACCATGGTGACCTGAAAGGGCAGCAGCATCAGCAGTATGATGACGAAGAACAGCCCGTCGCGTCCCGGAAAGCGGAACTTGCTCAGCGCAAAGGCCATTGCGGGAATGATGATCGCCTGCCCCAGCAGAATCATCAGCGTGTACATCACCGAATTGACGAAGAGGCGCAGCACCGTGTTGTCCGTAATCAGTATCTGATAATACTGGCTGAGCGAAAACATCCGCGGCGACAGGCGCGAGTCCATCCAGACGGAATCGTCGAAATTGTTGCGCGTCTTCATATAGGCCTTCATGTCGGCGATGGATGAAAACGAATACAGAAACGTCTGCACCATCGGCCAGAGCACAACCAGCGCCATGATAAAGAGCAGCGCGCAGACGATGCGGAAGCGAACGCCCTTATGTTGTCTCATAAATCACTCGCCTCCTCAGGTCAGGCCGCGCTGAGCGCGCTTCTGTATGTAGAACAGCACTCCGAAGAGCGCAAACACTATGACGGCGAACGAATAGGCCGCCGTGGTCACGTTCTGGTAGTTCAGCTTGGAATACATGTTGTTCATGTAGTTCTGAAGCGTGTAGACGGCCTCGTCCGGATAGGCGCCGCCTATGAAGTAGACCTCCTTGAATATGCGGAAGGCGTTGATCCAGGCCAGTATGAACACCAGAAACGCCGAGGGCACAATCAGGGGCAGCGTGATCTTGAACGCCTGCTGTCTGAAGGAGGCGCCTTCCAGCGTGGCGTACTCGTACAGAGGCTCCGGAATGGCCTGAAGCGCCGCCACGAATATGACGATGCAGAAGCCCAGATTCTTCCACAGGAACATCAGCACGATCGGCACGCGCAGCGCGGCGTTTTCCAGCCACATCACGCGCCCGATGCCCAGCGCGCTCAGCATGTGATTGACCGGGCCGCCGTAGTCGAACCAGAGCAGCCATATGATCAGCACGGCGGAGGACGGCATCAGATACGGCAGAAGCACGCTGCTGCGGAAAAAGCCGCCCGCCGGCCGAATGCGGTTGAGCAGTACGGACAGCGCAAAGGACATAACCCACAGAAGCGGCGCGCAGATCAGGGACAGTATCATCGTGTTTTTGAGACCCAGGCGGAACATCTGGTTGTTCCAGACGTTGATATAGTTCTGAACGCCCACGAAGGCATTTTTATAGCTGCCGTCGGTGACGCTGTACCATATGCCGCCCAGAAAGGGAATAATGTAGAATATCAGTATGCCGATCAATCCCGGCAGCAAAAACGGCAGCACATACCTCTTTCGCGTATACACCTGCATCCTCCGAACTGGAACCGCCTCCCGAGTCCGCCCGAAAAATCATGGAAGCGCAAATTTCGGCGCATTTTCCGCTCAGTATCCGAAAGCCTCGATTCAGCCCCGCTGAATGTTCGGTTTCCATCCCTGACCTGACGAAAAAACAGCGCTTGAAACCCGCAAATTCTCCTTTTTCAGACACGCTCCCGATCGGCAGTCCGATATCCCGGTCATAAGCCCGTCCGCCGGCAAAGCGCTTCCGGCGGACGGAAAAACGGATTTGAAGGTCGTCAATCAGTTGCCTTCAAGGCGCATCATCTGAACCTTCTTATCGATGGACTGAAGCATCTCGTCGACGCTGACTGCGCCGTCAAAGTACTGGCTGATGACCGACCAGACGGTGTCGTCGTCCTTCGAGCTGCTGGAAACCACGGTGCAGTCGTAGGTGATGGGCGACAGATACTGGGCGCGCTCGCGATAGGACGCAATGCCGCTGGGGCTCATCATCCAATAGGTGTCGTCGATGTTGGCCAGCGATTCGCTGAGAGAATCGAGCTGCTCCTGAAGGCTGGCCTTGTCGTCCTCGTCCGCGTTCTCCATGGCCTTCTTGGTCTCCTCAACCCACTCGGCGAGGTTCTTTTTGTATTCCTCATAGTCCGGATAGCGGACAGGCTCGTTTTTGTCGGCATAGAAGTTGTAGGCGTTTTGCGTGTCGAGCGAATCCGCCATGGTTTCCAGATAGCCGATCGCCTCGCCGATGTGCTCGGAGAAGGGGTTGACAAAGGCCACGCTCAGCCTGACGTTCATGCGCTTTTCGGAGCCGGCGTCTATGGAAAGCAGCATCGGCTGAGAGCTATATCCTTCGCCGCTCTGAATGGTGGTGGAGACATAGGTCTCAAACAGATAGATGCGATCGTCGCTGTTGTCCGTCCAGATTCCGGTCTCCTCGTCATAGGTCGTCTCGGGCACGTCCAGCGCGTTGTAGTCCAGCTGATTGATCCGCTCGATCAGGCCCTTGAGCAGCGGCGTGTTGAAGGAATACTGAACGTTGCCGGAGTTCAGATAGTTCTGATAGTCGTCGAACAGCATATTGAACAGACTGCGCTTGATGTCAGCCTGAGAATAGTAGCCCTCAAAGGCGCGCACGCCGCAGCCGTCGGTCAGCTTGGAAGGCAGCGCCTCCAGGAAATCAAAGAACTCATCCCACGTCTGGGGCAGATCGCTCTCGGTCATGCCCAGCTTCTCGAGCGCCTTGGGGTTATAGCCCATGCTGGAGCCGTACATGGAGACGGGCAGCGCATAGATGTGGCCGTCTTTGCTCACGGCGCTCATCAGGCCGGAGTACATCGAGGAAATCGCCTGAGACAGCTTTTCGCTCTTGTCGAGTTCGGCCATGTAGCCGCGCTCAAACAGCGCGCTGTACTGGCTGGTGGAGACGTTCATGGTGTAGACGTCCACCGCGCCGGAGCGGTTCATCATGGCCTGAAGCACATCGTCAATGTTGCCGTTGCGGTTTATGACCATGGACACGTCGCCGCGTTCGTTGGTGTATTTGTAATAGGCGGTATCGACGGCGTTTTCATAGCTGTAGTCATTGACATAGAGCGTGATCTTGGCGCGCTCGTCGGGATTGATGTTGCGCAGCACGATTGTCTCCCAGTCGCCCAGCAGCATGAAGCCGTCGTCCGTCACCTGCGCGACGGACGCGCCGCCCGAGGACACGGGGCAGTCGTTGACGGATATGGCGTTTTCAAAATCGAAGCCCGCCGCCGCCCAGATTTCGCCGGCTCGCGTGTAGTAGAGCGTGTCGGTTTCGGCCTTGTAGTACAGATTCTGCGGCAGCGCATAATCGCTGATGACGATTTCGCCCTTGGAAACGGTGGACTCGTCGGCGAGGTTGTAAATCTCAAACTGAGCGGGCGATCCGCTCTCGCTCCAGACATAGGTCATGGCCAGCACCTGACCGTCGCCGGCCGGCGCCACAGCGTACAGATCCTGAATGTAATGCTCGGCGGAATTGCCGGTCTTGAGGTCGAATGTGACCAGCAGATTGTTGCCGCTGTCGTCGTTGGTGACGCCGATCAGCGTATCGCCGGCGCAGAAGGCCGAATTGATATAGCGGGAATAGGAATATGTGTCGTAGGTGTCGACCATGTCCGTCCAGTCCAGATCGGGCAGGTCGCTCTTTTCGAACTTCATAACGCCGTCCGCGCACACCATCTTGTAGACATGGCCGCCGTCAACGCTGTTTCCGTTGTCGGTGTATGTACTGAACACCAGAACCTTGTAGAGCGCGCCGCCATAGGCGAACGTCATGGCAGCGGTGACCGATGGATAGGTGGTGATCTCCTCGCCGCTCTCGTCGGTGGTCGTCGTCGGCTTGAAGTCGCCGAAATTCTGAATGTCATAGCTGTCGGTCGTGTCGAAATACTCGGTTTCCTTGGTGGCGATGTCGTAGACGGCGACCTTGTTTTCGGAGCCATAATAGACCTTGTCGCCCACAAGATAGGCGCCGCCGTCATTGCCCACATAATAGCCAAGCGACGTATCGGCATGGAACAGCGTCACGTCTCCGACGCTCGCAAGGGCGGTCTGCGTCAGACCCAGCGCCAATACAAGCGCCAGCATGACGGAAAGCAGTTTTTTCACATTCATTGTTTTCGCACTCTCTTTCTTTCAAAAAATCATCAGCCCTGCGGAGCGGGCGTCGGGGAAGCCATATCGGACGCCGGCTCGTCGGCCGGTTCGTCCACATCGTCCGCGCCGGAGGTCGGATAGACGATGACCGACATGCCCAGGCGGACGTTTTCGTCGGGCGTAAACGTGACGTAGGCCTTGTAATAGGTCTTGTCGCTGCGCTCGCCCTCGGCTGCTTTTTCGCTCAGATGGGAAATGGACGCGATGACGCCCGTATAGGTCTTGGTCTCGTCGATGTCCCAGTAGAACTCTATATCCACCGCCTGACCCTCTTTGAGCTCGGTCAGATCCTCTTCCGGGACGCTGATCTCGATCTGCATGGAATCGGACGGATAAATTTTGACCACGCTGTCGCCCTTGGCAACCGCCGCGCCCGCAGTTACATCCACGGAGGCCACGACGCCGCTCAGCGGAGACGTGAGTATGCAGTCCGGCGCGTACAGCCCGTCCAGCACGCCGTCGACCGTCTCAAAGAGCAGCTCGCCGCGCTCGACAAAATCGCCGTTTTTGACGTGCATTTTGAGAACGCTGCCCGTCCCCTTGACGGCGACCGGCGCGGTGCGCCCCACAGTGCCCCGGCCGATTCGGCTCTCTGCGGTGTAGGCGGGATCGCGGTAAACGCCCACAGTTTCGCCCATGTAGAAATCGCCGCCGGTCACTTCGACCGTATAGCCGGTTTCGGGGAACGCGGAAATGATGCCCGTTCCGCGGTGCGTGCCGTCTGAAGTGCAGCTCAGGTACACCGTCTCGCCCAGATGAACATACTTGTTCTCGCTCTTGTTGTAGGCCTTCTCGGTCGTGGCGGCAATGGTGTAGCGATTGGTCGGCTCGATGTAGAGCACAGCGCCATAGCGCTCGCCGATGCTGCCCGCGTCGTCGCCCTCCGCCGCATAGATTCCGGTGATCGTGCCCTCCAGCGGCGCGTAATTGAGCGTCGTGGCAATCCGCGCGATTTTATCGCCCTTTTTGATCAGATCGCCGGCGCGCACCCCGATCTCGGCCACTTTGCCGCCGAAAAGCGCCGCCACGGGCAGCGTTTCTCCGGCCACGACCACACCGTTGTAGGAGAGGGACGCCTCAGCGCCCGCCGAGCCTGCAAGCAGCAGCCCCGCCGTCAGCAGCGCCGTGAGACGCGAAAGTATCTTCCGTCCGTTCATTGCGATTACGCCTCCTTAATTGTATGATCGGCATCGGGCTCTTCACCGGCCCACATGCCATAGGGAACGTTCATCAGCTCGAGCGGCCCGTCGTATACGCCGGTGAGATACATATCGGCGGTTTCGTCGCCGCTCACAAGCGCGGTCTGCTCGTCGACTGTGACATAGATCGCCGTGCTGAAGAGCTGCTTTTCGTCCTGCGGCACGGCCTCGCCGTTCGTGCTCTCGCGCTTCATGACAACGTCGTAGGTGAAGCGCCGCGTGGATGTGCCCTGCATTTTCAGCTCGGTATAGCGCTCGCCGGCCAGAAAGCCCGCCGTGGGCAGCACGGTCACGCGCTCGCCGGCCTTGAGCACGAGGTATTTCACGCCGCTCTTCATGAGCTGGCGCATCGTCGCGCCGCCGATTTTCCAGCGGTAGGCGTAGCCGTCGGCGATGTTCTCGTCGATCTGCGCATCCAGTATCATGGTGTCGCTGGGCGCGCCCTCGATCGCCTTGGCCTGCTCGACCGGCAGCGCGTTGCCCTCCTCGTCATACTGAAGCGTCGGCCACACGGCCAGAGACATTTTGAACACCGGCATATAGTCCTCGCCGAACTCAAAGCCGTCTGCGCCGTCCAGCGTCAGCTCGAGCTCCATCTCCTCGCCATCCAGACTGAGTATGTGCATGGGCTCCTGCTCCGCCTCGACGGTCACCTTGTCGTAGCCGGGGCCGGTCTTTCCGCTGCCGCTGGAATGGGGCTGATAGGGCTTGCCCTCTCCGCCGCCGCCACCGCCGCCGCCGCTGGAAACGCGCTCGAGCTTGACCTCGTCGGGATAGACGGCCACGTTTCCGGCCAGATCGCGCACCTGAATTTTTCCGGCCGCGATGGTGTCGTCGGTCTTGCTGCCCTTGTAGGTGAAGGGCGCCTCGGGTGTGAGCGCCGTCCAGGTTTCGCCGCCGTCGATGGACACAGCGTCCACGCCGCTCTGTTCGTCGGTCGCGGTGATTTCCATCTTGTAGCTCTCATCGGTCGCGGTGTTGACCATAATTTCCGGCGCGGTCACGTCGACCATGATGTCATAATTTTCGGAGGAGGCCGCAACGTCGCCCAGATCGTCCAGAATGACGAAGCGCAGCGTATAGGTTCCGTCGGCCGTCGCTTCATAGAGGCCGCCGTCGATCAGCGCTATGCGCTTGCCGTATTCGACAACGGCGTACTCCCAGTAATCTTTGCCTTCCGGAATGCCGCTCAGCCTGAACGCCGGCATGACGTTCATCCACTTTTCTGCGACATAGTTGTCCGATTCGACGGTCAGCTGAACAGGCACGGGCGTGGGCTCGTCGGTCGGCTCAGCGGTCGGCTCGTCCGTCGGCTCGACACTGGGGGACGTGCTGGGCTCAGTCGACGGCTCGGCGCTGGGCGAAGGACTCGGCTCGCTCGACGGATCGACGCTGGGCGAAGGACTCGGCTCTTCCTCCAGCTCAATCCAGACGCGGAAACCGACGATCTGCTCGGGATCATCCGGATCCTGATTGTCCGCGGCGATCTCCTCAATGCGGACGATCTTCTTTTTTGCGTTTTCGATCACGCGATCGTCCATCATGAATGTGAATCGCTCGATCTCGCGGCGGCGAATCTTGCTGATCTCAAGCACGTCTTTGTCATTGCACAGCACGACTTCATGCTTGTTCTCGGCCTGCGCTTCCTCGTCGCGCCGGAGCAGTTCGTGAATCACGTCGTCCAGCTTGCCGCTGAATATGGCGGCATTGCCTTCCTCATAGAACCACGCGTCCTGCTTCCATGCGCTTTCCCAGTCAATGGGCTCAGCCGTCGGCGCGTCGGATTCGGTCGCTTCAGGCTCAGGCGTCGTTTCCGGCGCGGGCGTGGTTGCCTCAGGCGCAGGCGTGGTCGTCTCAGGCGCAGGCGTGGTTGTCTCCGGACTCTGCGTGGTCGTCTGAGGATCCGGCATATCTTCCCCGCCTTCGCCGTTGCCGCTCTGGTCGGTTATTTCAGTTTGAACGGAAGGGGTTGTATCATCCGCATACGCTAGAAT
>CAKUAV010000111.1 GCA_934636425.1 uncultured Clostridia bacterium | reverse complement strand
CCCAGACTGCGCCAAAGAGTCTTCGACTCTCTGGACTCTCCTCACGCTGCGGCGGGGCTGGGTTGGTGCGTATTCGCCGCGCCGTCGCCCGGGTACACGGAAAGACCTGACCGGCTCTGATTTATGGCCGGTCAGGTCGGGCTGTATAGCGATGTTATCTATACGCTCAAACGTCCAGACTCGAGCCGCCCCCAAGCGGCGCGGAGTCGGGTTGCGTGCGCGAAGCGGAGTGGCCGCCCACACTGTGGGCTAGACGCGGATGTCGCCCATGTCGGCGAGGGCGGGGCTGTCGTTCAGCAGGGGATCGACGTCGTTTTCGATGAACTCGGCCACCTGCTCGGGCGCGCGGCCGATGTAGAGCTTCGCGTCCAGCAGCTCGTCGAGATGCTCGCGCTCCAGCGGGAAGGCCGGATCGGCGGCGATGCGGTCGAGCAGATCGTTGTCAAGCCCCTCGGCCTTGACGCGCGCGGCGGCCGCCTGAGAGTGAACGCGGATCCTCTCGTGCAGCTCCTGCCGGTCGCCGCCCCGACGCACAGCCTCCATGAGGATGTTCTCGGTACACATGAAGGGCAGGTTGTCATTGATGTCGCGCTCGATCATCTTGGGATAGACCACCAGCCCGCCCGCGATGTTGGCGTACAGCTCCAGCACGGCGTCCGCGGCGAGGAAGGCCTCGGGCAGGCTAAGGCGGCGGTTGGCGGAATCGTCCAGCGTGCGCTCAAACCACTGCGTGCAGGCGGTCATGGCCGTGTCCTGCGTGAGCGTGATGATGTGCCGGCTCAGCGCGCATATGCGCTCGGAGCGCATGGGATTGCGCTTGTAGGCCATGGCGGAAGAGCCGATCTGGTTCTTCTCGAACGGCTCCTCGATCTCGCGCATGTGCTGGAGAATGCGCAGATCCTGCGCGAATTTGTAGGCGCTCTGGGCAATGCCGGAGAGCACGTTCAGCACGCGGCTGTCCACTTTGCGCGGATAGGTCTGGCCGGAGACCGGGAACACGCGCGGCAGCCCCATCTTCTGGGCGATGAGCTGGTCGAGCGCCTTCACCTTGTCCTGATCGTTGTCAAAGAGCGCCATGAAGCTGGCCTGCGTGCCGGTGGTGCCGCGGCTGCCCAGCATCTTGAGCGAGGCGAGCGCGTCGTCGAGGTCGTTTACGTCCATCAAAAGATCCTGCATCCACAGCGCGGCGCGCTTGCCCACCGTCACCAGCTGCGCGGGCTGGAGGTGCGTCAATCCCAGCGTGGGCATATCCTTATACTTGAGCGCGAATTCGCGCAGGCGGCGCAGCGTCTCGATCAGCTTTCTGCGGATGAGCGTCAGGCCGTCGCGCAGTATGAGTATGTCTGTGTTGTCGGTGACATAGCAGGAGGTCGCGCCCAGATGGATGATGCCGCGCGCGTCGGGGCAGACGTCGCCATAGGCGTGAACGTGCGCCATGACGTCGTGCCGCACGCGCTCCTCATGGCGGCGGGCGTTGTCATAGTCTATGTCGTCCACATGCTGCTTCATCTGGTCGATCTGCGCCTGAGTGATGTTCAGCCCCAGCTCCTTCTCGGCCTCGGCCAGCGCGATCCACAGCCTGCGCCATGTGGAAAATTTGTGATCGGGCGAAAAGAGGAAGAGCATTTCCCGGCTGGCATAGCGGCTGCACAGCGGCGATTCGTATATGTCCTTGCTCATGACAGTCTCCTTTATAGACACAAATAATCGAGCGGATAACGCGGCCGCGTCGACTGCATCCAATCCACGCGGCACGCATATATTGACTTATCTCACGATCAGCTGATCGCGCTCGGCGCCGACCGACACAAAGCTGACGCGGCAGTCCAGCGCCTTCTCGGCAAAGAGAATGTAATCCTGCGCTTCCCTGGGCAGCTCCTCGAATGTGCGGCAGCCGGAGATATCGCACTTCCAGCCGGGCAGATACTCATAGACCGGCCTGGCGTTGTCCAGATCGGGCGTATAGGGGAAGCGGGTGGTGCGCTTGCCGTTGAGCTCATAGGCCACGCACACCGGGATCTTGTCCAGATAGCTCAGCACGTCCAGCTTGGTCAGCGCCAGCTCGGTCGCGCCCTGCAGCTTCACGCCGTAATGGGTGGCCACAAGGTCGAGCCACGCCACGCGGCGGGGACGGCCGGTCGCCGCGCCGTACTCTGCGCCGGCTTCGCGCAGATCGTGCGCCTCGTCGCCGCTCAGCTCGCCCACGAACGGGCCCTCGCCCACGCAGGTGGAATAGGCCTTCACCACGCCGACCACGCGCTCCACCTTCGCAGACGGGAGGCCGCAGCCGCAGGGCGCGTAGGCCGCCAGCGGAGAGGAGGACGACGTGAAGGGATAGATGCCGTAGTCGATGTCGCGCAGCGCGCCCAGCTGAGCCTCGAAGAGGAAGTTCTTGCCGTCGTCCTGCGCCGTCTCGAGCAGCTCGCCCGCGTCGGTGATATAGGGGATCAGGCGGGAGCCGTATTCCTCGATCCAGGCCATTGTCTCGTCAAAGCTGATCGGCGGCTGATTGTAGGCCGCGGCGAATACGGCGTTCTTCCAGTCAATGAGCTTTTTCAGGTGCTTCTTGAGCGTCTCGGGGTGCTTGAGATCGCCCATCTGCAGCGCCTTCTTCATGTATTTGTCGCCATAGACCGGCGAAATGCCGCGCTTTGTGGAGCCGTAGCTGTCGCGGCCCAGTCGCTCCTCCTCCAGCGCGTCCTGCATCGGATGGAAGGGCAGCACCATGATGGCGCGGTCGGAGATCTTGAAGTTGTCGGGCGTGATCTTCACGCCGGCGGCGCGCACGCGATCCATCTCGCCGCAGATGTGCTTCAAATCGACCACGGTGCCCGCGCCCAGCAGGTTGATCTTCTCCGGGCGGAATATGCCGGAGGGCAGCAGGTTCAGCTTGAACTCGCCGTATTCGTTGATGACGGTATGGCCGGCGTTGTTGCCGCCCTGATAGCGGATGATCACGTCGTAGCTCTCGGCGAGGTAATCGACCATGCGGCCCTTGCCCTCGTCGCCCCAGTTGATGCCGACAATGGCGCAATGTGCCATGTGCTTCACTCCTTTGATCGCTCGTGTTCCGCCGGATGGAATCGCTTCGTTCGGAAATTATCGGCGGCGGTTTTCTGTACACTCCAATCATAGCAAAAAGCACGGCAAATCTCAAGGGACAAGCCGTGCTTTTACGCAATATTAACTATAAATAACGAACAATTTGAGCCATAACTGCCAGAACGTGCGCATAATCACCAGACGGTGGCGACGCCCACGCCGCTGTAGTACCAGCTGATGATCTCCTCGGCGGTGCGGCCGTCCAGCGCGAGGGCGTATGCGCCCCACTGGCTCATGCCCACGCCGTGGCCATAGCCGCTGCCGGTGAATGTGACCTTGCCGTCCTTCAGCTCGACCGAGGAGAGCAGCGTGGACTTCAGCTTTGTGCTGTCCAGATGGATGCGCAGCGCGGGCGCGCTGACCCGGCGGCCGTTTATGAGGAAATAGATCGTGCGGCCGGAATCGCTCTTTTTGCCCGGCTCGATGGATGTGACGGCGCTGCCCACGTCCACGCCGGCGTCTCTGGCGGCCTTGGCCACCTCGGCGGCGGTGAACGCGGCGCTCCAGTGCTTGAGCGTTGTGGGCGCGCTGTCGGAATCGGGCGAATCGACAATGCGCAGATAGGGCGGGTTGTCCTGATCGTAGTCAAGGCCCTCGACGGGCAATTCGGTCTTGCCGCCGGAATGGGCGTGGAACCAGGCGTGGGGCAGCTCGCCGGCGGCGCTGAGCACCTCGCCGCGTGTGTCGCTCACGGCCTTTTCAATGCGCTCGTTGATCCGATCGGGCGCATAGGCCTGCGCCTCGGAAATGTCGGTCGAAATGTCCGCGCCGTCGTATTTGGACTGTTTCTCGCAGATGAACTTGAGCACGAATGTGCGCGCCAGTATGGCCTGCGCCTTGAGCGCCTCCATGGGCCAGTCGCCCCGCATTTCGCCGGCGAGCACGCCCGTGACGTAGTCCTCGATGTTCAGCCGCCTGTATTCCCCGTCGGCCACGTCGTAGACGACGATCGTGGGCACGCCGTCCTCGCCATAATCCAGCGTATCGGGCAGATCGGGCGCGTCGGCCTGAGAGAGCGGCGCTGTGCGGCTGGCCGTATTCTCGTCGGTCTCGAGCGTTTTCGTCTTGCAGCCGGTCATGAGCGAGAGCGCGGCAATCAGCGCCAGTATCAGGGCAATCCACTTTTTCATGTAAAAAACACCTCCTGCTGGCTCTATCATGACCGGAATGCGGGCGGGTTATGCGCTCGAATTGTCAAGTCAAACTGCAAAAAACGTCAAAAAACCGCGCGCCCGGAAGGAATCGCCCCCCCGGACGCGCAGTCGCTCTGTTTTTTTCCCTCAGGCGGTCTCGATGCCGGCGGCCTTTTGCAGCTTCAGCTTTTCGATGGCCTGCTCGCGCATCTTGTATTTGAGGATCTTGCCCGCCGCGTTCATCGGGAAGCCCTCCACAAAGTCGATGTAGCGCGGCACCTTGTGGCGCGCCATGTGGTCGGCGATGTACTTCTTCATCTCCTCGGCCGTCATGGTCTCGCCCTCCTTGAGTATGACGCAGGCCATGATCTCCTCGCCGTACTGCTCGTCCGGCACGCCGATGACCTGCACGTCGCTCACCTTGGGATGCGTGTATATGAACTCCTCGATCTCCTTGGGATAGATGTTCTCGCCGCCGCGGATGATCATGTCCTTCAGCCGGCCCGTGATGCGGTAGTTGCCCTCCGCCGTCCTGCAGGCCAGATCCCCGGTGTGCAGCCAGCCGTCCTCGTCTATGGCGGCGTGCGTGGCCTCGGGCATTTTGTAATAGCCCTTCATGATGTTGTAGCCGCGCGCCACAAACTCGCCCACCTCGCCGACCGGCACTTCCTCATTCGTGGCCGGATCGACGATGCGGCACTCGATCTCCGGCATCGCGCGGCCCACCGTGCCCACGCGCACCTCGAGCGGATCGTCGGTCGAGCTCATCGTGCAGCCGGGCGAGGCCTCGGTCTGGCCGTAGACGATCACGATCTCTCTCATGTGCATCTTGTTCACAACGTCGCGCATCTTGGAGATCGGGCAGGGCGAGCCGGCCATGATGCCCGTGCGCATATGCGAAAAGTCGGTCTTTTCAAAGTCGGGATGCTCCAGCATGGCCACGAACATCGTCGGCACGCCGTGGAAGCAGGTGATCCGCTCCTGATTGATGCAGTACAGCGCCGGCTTAGCCGAGAAATACGGCAGCGGGAAGATCGACGCGCCGTGCGTCATGGCCGCGGTCATGGCCAGCACCATGCCGAAGCAGTGGAACATGGGCACCTGGATCATCATGCGGTCGGCTGTGGAGAGATCCATGCGGTCGCCGATGCACTTGCCGTTGTTGACCACGTTGTAGTGGGTCAGCATGACGCCCTTGGGGAAGCCGGTCGTGCCGCTGGTGTACTGCATGTTGCACACGTCGTGCGGCGACACCGCGGCCGCCAGCCGCCAGACCTCCTCCACCGGCACGCCCGCGCCGCGCTCGATCGCTTCCTCCCATGTGACGCCGCCGGGCATCCTGAAGCCCACGGTGACCACATTGCGCAGAAAGGGCAGACGGCGGCTGTGCAGCGCCTTGCCGGACGGCGTGGTCTTCAGCTCGGGGCAGAGTTCGGCGACGATCTCGGCATAGCGGCTGTCGCGGCAGCTCTCCTCCATGATCAGCGTGTGCGTGTCGCTCTGGCGCAATAGATACTCGGCCTCGGCAATCTTATACGCCGTGTTGACCGACACCAGCACCGCGCCGATCTTGGTCACCGCCCAGAAGGCGATGTACCACTGCGGCAGATTGGTCGCCCACATCGCCACGTGCGAGCCGGGCTTTACGCCCAGTGCGATCAGCGCGCGCGCAAATTCGTCCACGTCGTCGCGGAATTCGGAATATGTGCGGGTGTAGTTGAGCGTTGTGTATTTCACCGCGATCTGATCGGGGAATTCCTCGGCCATGCGGTCGAGCACGGCGGGAAATGTCTCCTCGATCAGCGCATCCTTTTTCCAGACGTATTCGCCGGTATGGCTGCGGTTGTAATAGAGCGGCTTTTTCATGGTGCGCGGGCTTTCAAAGCGGCTCATGTAGTTGACAAAGTGCGGGAATATGATCTCCCAGCTCTGCAGATCCTCCATCCACTCCGGCCGCCACTCCAGCGAGATAAAGCCGTCGTAGTTGATCGAGGAGAGCGCCTCCATGAGCGCGCGCACGGGGAGCGTGCCCTCGCCGATCAGAGCCGGCGCGCCGTCGTCGTCCGAATCGTGCAGATGCACATGGCGCACATACGCGCCCAGATTCCTGATGGTCTCGGCGGCGGTCTCATGGCCGCGCCGGCAGGTCTCGTGCATGTCCCAGAGCACGGCCAGCTCGTCGCAGGCGAAATGGTTCATCAGATCGCGCAGCCGTTCGGTCGAGGCATAGGTGTTTTTCGTCTTGATCAGCAGCGTCACGCCCTTCTCGGACGCCTCCGGCAGCAGCGCGGCGATGTGCGCGCGCACGGCCTCCTCGTCGTCATGAACGGCGCAGGCGCTCACGCAGGGCACGCGCAGATCGGCCGCCAGCGCAATCAGGCCGCGCAGCGCCTCCACGCAGGCGGAATCGCTCAGATCGACGCCGCTGTCCAGATTGGGCACGGAAAGCCTTCTGTCGTGCAGCGCGCGCACAGTGGCCGCGCGGGCGTATGTGTGGAACGGGCCGCCCCTGCCCAGCAGCGTCTCGCTGTCCTGCGGCGCGTAGACCTCCACGCCGTGAAGCTTCATGTTCTCGGCCGCGTCCAGCCATTCGTCCCATGAATACGCTTCCCAGCCGTTTGTAGAAAAGGAGAGCTTCATCGTCCTTTACGCCTCCTCATAGACAATCTTGTTCAGCGCGTTTATGTAGGCGGCTATGCTCGCGCCCACGATGTCGGTGGACAGGCCGCGGCCGGCATAGAGCTTGCCGTTCGAGCGCAGCCGCACGATGGTCTCGCCCAGCGCCTCGCGCCCCTCCGTGACCGCCTGTATCTGGAAGTCGTCCAGCTCATAGTGATGGCCGATGATCTGCTCGAGCGCCAGAAACGCCGCGTCGATCGGGCCGTCGCCCAGGCACACGCCCTCGACGCTCTCCTCGCCGCGCTGAAGCTTCATGTGCGCGCAGGCCGATATGACGTTGCCGCAGTTGATGACATAGCTCTCCAGCCGGTATGTGGGCGGCACCTGCATGGCCGCAGACGCCACGATGGAGTCCAGCTCCCGCGCGCTCACAGTCCCCTTGCTGGCCGCAATGCGCTCGAACGCCTCGCACACCTTCGCCGCGTCCTCCTCGCTCAGCTCATAGCCCAGCTTTTCGACCGCCTTCATGACCGCGTCCCGGTCGTCGTGCGCCGTGAGCAGCGCGCCCGAGTCCTCGCGCACGCCATTGTCGAAGGGCGAATTCTTGCTGCGCTCGGTCGAGCACATCCACTCGATCTGGCGCGTTGTGCGCATGATCTCGCTCTGGCGCAGGCCGCACTCGACGCCCAGCGCGTCGCCCCGGCCGCGCAGTATCGCCGCAAATTCGTCCAGACGGGTCACGCCGCCGCAGGAGGCCGTCTTGATCTCGTCGGCGCCCGCGCGCACAGCCGCCGCCGCGCACGAGGCCGCCATGGACAGCTCGTCGGAAATCATAACGCCCAGCGTCACACCCTCCAGCGCCGGCACATGCGCGCGCACGTCCTCTATGAACGCCGCGAACTCATCCGGGAACATGAGCCCCGCCTCGTCGCACAGCGTCACGGCGCGCGCGCCCGCCTCCACCGCCGTCTCAACCGCCTGATAGAGGAAATCGCGCTCGCTGCGGGCGGCGTCCCCGGCCACAAACTCCACATCGGGACAGCAGGCGCGGGCCGCCTCAATCAGCTCTCTGACCGCGTCCAGCATCTTCGCCGGCTTTTTGTGCCAGAAATACTCCATCTGCGCCGGGCTCATGGGCGCACACACCTGAAGGCGCGGCCTTTTCGCTTCCTTCAGCGCCGACCAGGCCTCCTCGACGCTCTCGACGCTCTGCCCCACGCTCAGCGCCACGCCGGCCTTCTTTACGGCCGCCGCCACGGACTTGACCAGCAGGCTGTCGATCTTTTTGTTTTTGATCGCGCCGATCTCTATCACGTCCGCGCCCAGCTTGTCCAGCAGCTTGGCCAGCTCGATCTTTTCCTTAAAACTGAGTGTAAATTTGCGCGACTGCTCCGATGCCTTCATCGTCACGTCGCTTATGCTGATGCGGCGCATGGGGTTTCCTCCTGATCTTTTTATTTTTCGCCACGCTCGCCATTGAGTGGGGCGCATCATGGCTTTCCTCAGCCGGACGCACATGCTCTTCGGCTGGGGAAAGCCATGCCGGCGCGGCGGAGAAGGTTTTCTTCCCTCCCGCTCCGCCGCGCGGCGCCGGCTTTCTGCCATATGGGCTTTTCGGTTCGTCAGACCGGCGTCGTCCAGCCGAATTTGTCCTCAATCCGGCCCCACTGTATGCCGGTCAGCGTGTCGTAGAGCATCTGCGTGACAGGGCCGATCTCGCCGTTATTGACCACGAACGTCTTGTCCTTATAGGCCAGCTTGCCGATCGGCGATACGACCGCCGCCGTGCCGCAGCCCCACGCCTCCTCGAGCGTGCCCTCGTCCATGGCGCGCTCCAGCTCGTCCACGCTCAAAAGGCGCTCCTCGACGGGATAGCCGGCCTGCTTCAGCACCTCGATGCAGCTCTTGCGCGTCACGCCCGGCAGTATCGAGCCGGTCAGCGCCGGGGTCACGACCACGCCGCCGATCTTAAACATGACGTTCATCGCGCCCACTTCCTCGATGTACTTGCGCTCCACGCCGTCCAGCCACAGCACCTGGCTGTAGCCCTGCTTCTCGGCGCGCTCGCCCGCGCGGTTGCTGGCCGCGTAGTTGCCGCCGCACTTGGCATAGCCCGTGCCGCCGCGCACCGCGCGCACGTCCTTGTCCTCGATCATGATGCCGACCGGGTTGATGCCTTCCTTATAGTAGCTGCCGACCGGGCCGCAGATGACGGCGAACACGGCGTTGTGCACCGCGTGAACGCCCAGCGTCTCGTCGTTGCCGAACATGAAGGGGCGGATGTAGAGCGACGTGCCGAACGAATGGGGCACCCAGTCCTCATCCAGCCTCACCAGCGTCTTGACGATGTTGAGGAAATCCTCCTCCGGCAGCTGCGGCAGGCACAGCCGCTCGGCGGAATTGATCATGCGGCGGGCATTCTCCTCCGGGCGGAAGAGCTGCACGACGTCGTCCGCGCGGCGATAGGCCTTGAGCCCCTCAAAGATCTCGGAGCCGTAGTGCAGGCAGGTGGCCGCCGGATGCATGGAGAAATTGCCGAAGGGCACGATGCGCGCGTCATGCCAGCCCTCGTCGCTGTTCCAGTCGATCAGCGCCATGTGATCGGTGAATATCTGGCCGAAGCCCAGCTTGCTCTCGTCTGTCGGCCTGGCCTTCGGCGCTGTGGTCTTTTCAATCCTGATGTCGAGCATGATTTTTCCCTTCCTTACTCGTAGTCGCGGCCCATTGTGAGCGCCTTGAGGTTGACCTCGTACATCTCGGGATGCTTGGCCGAGACCACCTTGCGCAGCGCGTTCTCCACGTCCGCCATGTCGAACTGACCCAGCTCCTTCAGTATCTTGCCGGTCAGTATCATGTTGGCCAGCGTGGTGATGCCGCTCTCGGAGGCCATCGCCGTGGCGGGAACGTAGAACGTGGTCACGTCTGTGCGCTCTACCCTGCGGTCGATCAGCGTGGAATCGACGAATATCATGCCGCCCGGCCGCACGGCCGATTCATACTTGTCCAGCGAGGGGCGGTTCATGACCATCAGCACGTCGGGATGATCGACAATGGGCGAGCCGACCGGCTCGTCGCTGATGATGACCGAGCAGTTGGCCGTGCCGCCGCGCATTTCGGGGCCGTAGGACGGCAGCCATGTGACCTCCTTGCCCTCGAGCATTCCCTTGTTGACCATGAACTTGCCCGCGAACAGCAGCCCCTGTCCGCCAAAGCCGGCGATCAGAAATTGATGCGTCATATTACTTTCCCTCCCCCGCGCTTCTGTCCTTGTAGACGCCCAGCGGATAATAGGGGATCATCTTCTCC
>CAKUAV010000110.1 GCA_934636425.1 uncultured Clostridia bacterium | reverse complement strand
GCTTGTCAAAGCCTTTTTGACAGAATAGGGAGCGCAGCCCCCAATTCCGCATTCCTAATTCCTAATTACGCATTATTGATACGTCACCGTCAGTACCGGCGCACTGCCTCCCACGCCCTCAAAGTGCGCGTAGTTCTCGGAGTACGTCTTTCCGGTCTTGTTCGAGGTCTCCTCGGTGTACAAGACCAGCCCGCCGCCCGCCGCAATCACGCTGATCGCGCTCACCGGCACATTAAACGTCGCCGTCTCGCCATTGGCAATCGTCCCGATCTCGCCCAGCGACACGAGGCTGTCGGTCGGCTTGCCGCTCTTGCCGGTCAGCGTGGTCGTCCACAGCTTCAGCGCGACGCTGCCAGACCGCCCCTTGCCGGATATGCGCTTTATGGTCAATGTCGCGCTTTTGACCGTCTTGCCGCTTAAGGCGCTCGCCGCAAACCACATACAGCCGTAATCCTTGCGGCCATTGCTGCCCGTGCCTTCGTGACCCTGCCGGATTGTGTTGTCATTGATCCAGTGCCCGCTCGGGTAGTACGTGCCGGTCGTGCTGGCCGCAAAGCTCGTTGTCGTGACAGCCGCCGGAGGCGTTACGCCGCTGCCGGTGTCGACGGCAATCGTCGCCATGTCGCTCCAGTTGCTTATGACGTTCTGTCCGACGTAATTGCCGCTCGGCCTCGAGCCGTTGCCGGTCACCACGCAGCCCTTCGCCCACAAATATGTGGTGGCCGTGCCCTTCAGATCGAGGAAGTCCAGCCGTCCGCCCCAGTCTATGTTCAGCGCAACGCCCGCATTGTAAATCCCGCAGTTGTATGCCATGACGATCGATCCGCCGTAGATAACAATGCCGTGGTACTCCGAGGACGTGTTGATCGTACAGCTTCCAATCCGCACCCATGCGCTGTCATAAATCGCAACCGCGTCTTTCGCCGTGCTGTTGATTGTCACGCCGTCAAAGTTGATCTTCTGCGCATGGCAGTCGACAACGGTCACACTGCCGTTGATCGCATGGCCGCCAACGATTTCCAGCGCCGTGTCGTTGCCGTAAATGCCGCGAAGCGTCACGTCGCCGTACTGGTCGCACGCCAGCGTGATTATCTCGCTGCCGTCCAGCATGCCGCCGTTTATGCGGTCAAGCTCGGCCTGCAATCCGCTCGGCGTGGTGATCGTGATATTGCGTCCGGCCACGCGCTTGACAATCTCCGGGCAGGTCAGCTTCTCAAACGAGGCCGTCCCCGTCGAAATTCCGTTCTCGTCGATGTGCGTATCGCCCTCGGTGCCGGACACATCGATGTCCAGATACGGCGTGCTGATCTCTGTGTGGCTTGCGTCCATCCGTATACTGGAGCCGATGTTCAGCGAGCTCGGGCTTATGTCGCCGCTGACCGCCGCGGTGATTTTGCCCGGCGTGAGCGCGATGTCCGCGCTGTTTTGCGCCACCTGCTCGCCCAGCGCGTTCACCGTCTCGCTGGAGGCCTTGAGTGCGATCTCGCCCTCCGTCTGCTCTATGCGGGTGGTCAGGCTGGTCACTGTTTCGCCGTCGGCTTTGTTGTCGATGGCGCTCTGCAGGGCGCTCGAGAGCGATTTTCTGCTCAGGCCGCCCATCAGCTGCGCCCATATCCACTCGAGCTGGCGGTTCAGCTCGCGCATCTGCTGCGGCTCGGCCAGATTGGAGAGCGTCAGCCGCTGGCGCGCGGCGTTCACATTGCCGTTCATGGCTCGTCCACCTCGATTTCCAGCGCCAGTCCCTCGGGGAGGCGCACCGGCGCGCTCGTCCTGACGCCGAAGCGTATGCGCCGCCCGCACACGCGCAGCCGCGGCTTCAGTATGCTGATTCCCGCCGGCAGTTCGATCGTGCGCTCGGCGCGGCCCTGCTCGCTCTGCGTAAACAGCGTGATCGCGCCGGGCTTTTCGGTCTCGACGGTCACGCGCAGCCGGTTCGTGCGCTTGCGCTCTGTGCGCTTGTCGCCCAGCAGCTCCGGGCTGAGCCATTCGCCGGTCACGCTCTCTGCGCCGAAGCTGTCGCCCGCGCCCAGATGAAACAGCCCCTCGCCGGTCAGGCAGAGCAGCTCCTCGCGCTGTCCAAGGCGGCGAATCAGAAAGTCGCGCACGCCCGAAAGGGAGAGCAGCGCCCAGCTGTCGTCCGCGAGGGAGTAGCGCAGCACATGGCTGTTGGCGGCCGCGCCGTCCAGCGGCAGCGCGATGTACATCACGTCGCCGGTCAGCACGGCGCAGGCCTCGGCGATCGCGTCGGGATTGAGCCGCTCGAAAACGCCGCGCGCGCGTTCGTCGCCGCGATGCGCGAGCGAGGAGACCATCATGCCGTCGTAGACGCACAGCCCGTCGCGGCCGAGAAAGTAGAGTCTGTCGGCGGTCTGCGCCAGCGTGCGCGGTGCGAGCGTGCCCTCGCCGCCGTAGACCTGCGTGAGCGCGAAATCGCCGGGATAGGTGCCGCTCAGCCGGTGCAGGCTGCGGTCCTTGACGATCAGCACGTCGTCGAACGCCGCCGTCACGGCGCGTATGCGCGCGCCGTCGAATGTCGCCACATCGACGTAGCCGCCGCCGCTGCCGGGAATGTCGGGATTGAGCGCCCAGCTGTCCGGCGCGAAGGACTCGCTCCAGTAGACGCGGTCGGGCTGAGACGCGCACACAGCGCCCCACAGCCGCTCGTAGATCAGCGTCAGGCGCTCGAAGGATGCGCTCTGGCCGTCCACGGTGGGGGTGATCGGCGTGAGGGACGCGCTCTTTCCGTCCCATGTCTGTAGGGCGCTCTGGCCGTTGGCCAGTATCAGCAGGTCGCTTTCGCCCTTGCGGTAGTTGACGGCGCACCAGTCGTCGGACGCAAAGCCCGAGCCGAGCGTCGTCCATGTGCCGTCTATCAGCGCGTACAGGCAGCCGTTCCCCGCGGCGACCAGCCGGGAATCGTCCGCGCCGTCCGTGCGGAAAAACGCCTGGAACAGCCGGACGCAGCCCGAGGGCGGCTGCGGGGAAAACGCGGTCATGCCGCCCGCGCGCTCCAGCACGCCGCCGCGGCAGACGAAGTTGACGCACTGCGCCGCCGTGGCCGCATCGGCGTTCCACGCGCCGCGGCTCTGATCGAGCCCGCGAAAGGCGCGCACGCGCAAAAGTGTGTTGGACATGGTAAACCTCCTTAATGTCAATTCGGAATGCGGAATGGGGGACGAAGCACGCGAGAAGTGCCCCATGCGCCGCTTGCGCAGTCCCGATTCGGAATGCGGAATGGGGGTGGACGAAGCACGCGATGAGCGCCTCATGCGCCGCTTGCGAGAAAGCAGTCCCCAATTCGGAATGCGGAATGGGGGACGAAGCACGCGATGAGCGCCCCATGCGCCGCTTGCGAGAAAGCAGTCCCGATTCGGAATGCGGAATGAGGGACGAAGCACGCGATGAGCGCCTCATGCGCCGCTTGCGCAGTCCCGATTCGGAATGCGGAATTGAGGGACGAAGCACGCGATGAGCGCCCATGCGCCGCTTGCGGAGAAAGCAGTCCCGATTCGGAATGCGAAATGGGTGGACGAAGCACGCGATGAGCGCCCATGCGCCGCTTGCGAGAAAGCAGTCCCCAATTCGGAATGCGGAGTTCGGAACGCGGAATGGGGGGACGAAGCACGCGATGAGCGTCCATGCGCCGCTTGCGCAGTCCCAATTCGGAATGCGGAGTTCGGAATGCGGAATGGGGGTGGACGAAGCACGCGATGAGCGCCCATGCGCCGCTTGCGAGAAAGCAGTCCCGATTCGGAATGCGGAATTAAGAGAACGGAGGTGGCAGGGGTGTAACCCCTCCGTCGCCCTGCGGTGACACCCCATTTCGGGGACGGCAATCTGTGCGCCTGACGAGACGTGAACTTCCCTGAAAGGGGAGGTGGCTGAGCGCAGCGAAGCCGGAGGGGTTTTCGTTCCCTAATTCCGAATTCCGCATTCCGCATTCCGAATTAAAAATCGCATTTGGAAATCGGCCGCCCTCCTGCGCTCTATCGGAACGGCCTTCGCGGCATGCGTCGATGCGCCCGCGCGACGGGCTTTACGCCGCGCAGCAGGCGGCGGTATTCGCCTGTCCACATCTGCGCGTCGGCAAACTTTCGCTCGCTCTGAAACAGCCGCGCCACGGCCAGCGACACATAGACCATCGGATCGGCGGCGGATTCGGGAAAGACCGGCTCGTCGCTCTCGTTTTCCAGCTTCTCCGGCCGCAGGCGCGCGCGCACGCACACGCTTTCTCCGCTTTCTGCGCCCGCCACGCGCGCGATGAAGCGCGTCTCGAATGTGAACGGCAGCGGCGTTTTGCCGTCGGCGGCATAGACCGCGATGATCGCCGTGGCGTTCGGCAGTGCGGCCGTGATGTCGAGCGCGCCGTTTTCGCCCACGGTCACGTTCCTGCGCGCGTCGTAGAGGAGATAGCCGTCGGCAATTTCGGCGTAGGCCTCGTTGATCGCGCCGCGCAGCGTCTCAAACAGCGCCAGCGCCTCGCCCCGGTAGGCGGGCGTACCGTCCGCGCCGGCGGTCTTGACCAGCTCGTCGCCCCGGTCGGCATAGCGCGCCGCCATCAGGCACATATTTTCCAGATTCATGATTCCATCAGCTCCCCGGGCAGATTGTCGATTTGGGAATGGCGGCTGAGATAGGCAATCGCCTCGCGCGTTCTGTCGGCGGCGCGGCCGAGGTGGCCGGCCATGGCCTGGCGCTCAAGGCGCGCGTTGTATTCGTCGATTTCGCGCGCGGTTTCCGCCAGCCGCTCACGGCGGTAGCGCTGAACGTAGACAAGGGCGCGCGCGTCCAGCTCGGGATAGGGCAGCACGCAGGCCAGCGTACCGCCCTTTTGCGCGCTGTCGTGGATCTCGATGCGCCCGCTGGACACGTCGACCATCACGAACAGCGTCGGCCTGATCATCTTCAGCCGCCTGGGAATGTCGCAGACGTGGCTTGTGAGCGGCACGCGGCCGTGCTCGCAGAGCCCTTCATGGCAGACAATCATGTCAATCAGCTCCTTTCGGAGGAAAAATTCAAAAATGAGCGCCAAAGCGCCCTCGCACGGCCGTATTCCGGCTTGGGAAAGGGCGCTTCGGCGGATAACCGCGCGGCGCGGGCCGCATCAGATGGCTCAAACAAAATAAACTCTATCCGTTCCGGCCCGGCCGCGCAGGCGGTGATCAGGCGGAGATCGCCTTGGTGGGCACGGGCTGGCTGTCGGCGTTGGCGATCAGCACGGGCTTGACGGCAGGGGCGGCCACGCCGTTCAGGCGCGCGACGCCGCCGGGCAGTGCGCACATGAGGTCGCAGTACTTGGCGACGGTGGCGGTGTAGGTGGGGTATCCGGTTTTCTGGTGCAGCACCTGACGGGTTTCGCCCTCGATCCACTCCCAGTCGGCCACCTGATCGATCGTGAACAGGCTGGTGTCGTACAGGTCGATTGCGGCGGCGGGCATGAACTTGCTGCGGGTCAGCGGGATGCCGTTGAACAGGAGCGCCTTGTGGCCGCCCTCGAGGACGGACGCGTCGCATATGGCGCGGCGGCTGGTCATCAGCTCGAGATAGTGGCCGTAGGCCTCCGTGCCGCAGTTGATGTGGTTCACGGTGACGTTGTAGCTGTCCTCGAGGTGGTCGATGACCTTCTGCAGGCCGCTCTCGGTGATCGCGCCGAAGCTGTCCGCGACGTAGGGGTTCAGCCAGCTGTAGCTGGCGCGGCTGAGGCCGTAGAGCGTGCCGTTCGCCGCGCCGAACAGCTTGCCCAGGCCGGTCAGCTCATAGCCGGCGCTGCCCTGCACGGTCAGATAGGCGTTCGCGGCACAGGTGACGGCGGTGCTGAGCGTAATCTTGCCGGTCAGGTGGTTCACGTCGACCACGCGCAGCCCGGCCGCCACAGCGTTTCCGCCCGCGGCGGGGTAGAGATCGACCTTCAGGCCGGGCAGTATGTGGCGGGTGGAGGAGCCGGGCGCGGCGGTGAGGACGGCGCTGCCGGTGGCGGCCTGCACGGTGACCAGCTTGCCGGAGCCGTCGCCGTACATCTGGCGCGCCATGTTCCACTTGAGGGTGCGGGTGAGCGTCTCCATCTCCTGCTGGAGTATGTTGACGAAGGAGCCGGCGTTGCGGCCGGTGGCGGAGCGGACGATCTTGTCGGAGATCTCGAGCGTGCCGTAGAGGTTCTTTGTGTCGCTCTCGAGATTGACGTAGACGTTCTCGCCGGAGGCGGGCAGCGCGCCGGTCTCGGAGCCGGAGCCCGCGCCGCCGTTCGCGCCGACCAGCGCCGCGCGGACGATCTTGTTGTAGCCCACGATGTTGGTGCTGGTGCGCATGATGCGGCTGGCGAACGCGTCGGCCTTGAGGTTCACGTCCTCGCGCAGGGGCATGATGTAGAAGTTCTTGAGCGCGCTGGAAACGGTGTTCATGTTGACCATAATGGGGTGTACCTCCTTCAAATTGTCGTGTGGGGATAAAATAAAAAAGACGCCATCCAATGCCGTCTTTTCGTCAGGGGGGAGTGCAGAGAAGCGCGCCGCGGCACATCCCTCGTCGGTTCGCGCCGCCGGTTGTCCGCAAGTGCGGTTCGCGCGCGGCGTTCCTTCTGTGGGTGCTCTGTCCGCGGTTCTAATGTGTTTCGCGCTTTGTCATGCCCGTGCTTTCACGCATAGGTTCGCGTCTATCTGCCTGCCGCCGTCCGCGCTGACGCGGCGCAATGTTTTCTCTTGTCATACGCGCGTGAATTGTGCGCCGTCGAAGCGTTGCGTTTGGCCGGATATATCCCGGCACAGGCGATAGTGCGCGTCAGCGGCCGCCCGCCAGCAGCGCGGTCAGCTTGGCCTTCGCCCTGTCCATGCCGCCCTTGTTCGGCTCGGCGACGGGGATATTGCCGCCGTCGTCGATGAACGCGGGCAGCGCGGCGGCGGATTTGTAGATTCCCGCCAGATGCGCCGTCAATACGGCCTCCCGCACGCGCGGGTCGGCGCTCAGGCGCTTCACAGCCTCCGGATCATCCAGCAGCCGCTCCTCGCTGCGGTAGCGGTGCGAGCGCACAGCGTCGTAGGCGCGCTCCAGCCCGTCGGTCTCCACGGCGCATTCGGGATGAGCGGCGATGTATGCCGACATCTCGGGCAGGAACTGCGCCACGTCCTCCAGCTCGGCGGCGCGGCTCGCCCAGACCGCCTGAATCACGCGGTTGCGGCCGCTCGGGTCGCTCCCAAGGCGGCGCTCGTTTCGGCGGGCGCGGCCGGCGGCCTCGATGCGGCGCACGTCCTCCATCAGGTCGGCGTGGCGACGAGCCAGCCGCTCGTACGCGTCGGCCAGCTGCCCGGCGCTCTCGAAGCCCAGCGCCGCCAGACGCTCGTCCATCGCGCCGTCATCGTCCCGGGTCTCCTCATCGAGGAAGAAGCCCTCGTCGTTGGGCGCGCCCTGCATATCGGCGCGCGCCATGTCCGCGCCCTGCTGGAGCGCAGCCTCGCGCTGATCGCCGCTGAGCTGCGGCGCGTCGCTCTCTTCGGCCAGCCGGTCGATGAACAGCTGGCGCTGACGGGGAGTGAGATACTGAGTCATAGAAAAAAACCTCCATTCTATTGTCTGCCGCGCGCGGGCGGCGGGGAAACAAAATCAGCGCGGCCATTTCATCCGCGCTCTCGGAACCATGAACGCATGGAATCGATCGGCGGCGCGTCCGCATGATCGCAGGCAAATTCAGGCCTGCCGCGCACACATCGCGCCCAACCGGCCTGTCCGCCGAGTCCTTCATGCGCTTTTTTCAGGCGCGTCCGCATCCTGCACAGCGCACGCCCTGCGCAAACAATGAGCGAACCGTCAAGCCCCTCTCATGCCGCGCAGGCGAATTGTTTTGCCGCCGCGCTCAGCGCATTCGCGCGCCCTGCGCAAACCATGAGCGAATCGTCAAGCCCCTCACGCGCCGTGCCGGCGAATTGCTCTGCCGCCGCGCCCAGTGCATTCTCACGTCGCGCATCTCCTGCGCAAACCATGAGCGAACCGTCAAGCCTCTCTCATGCCGCGCAGGCGAATCGCTTCTGCCGCCGCGCCCGGCGCATCATCCCGCCGCGCCGTCCAACAGCGCCCTGTGCGCGGAGATGTGCATCGCCATGGCGCGGGCGAGCGCGGGTCGCTCGGCCTGCAGGCGGCGGCAGTCCGCGCCCAGCATGAAGCGGGTGTGCTCGGCCAGATGCAGGCGGTGGTCGTCGTAGTCGGTGAGAGCGGGGATTTCGCCGCGAATGAGCGCAGCCTGCTCGCGGCGGGCGCGGGCGATGTGCATCTCGTCCAGACTCACCGCGTTTTCCCAGCTGCCCATGCGGAAGATCTCCATCAGCCGGGCGCGGCTCTCGCGGGACATCTGGTGGGTGTCGGGGTCGAGGAAGAATCCGGCGTTCATCAATTCGAGCGCGGTCTGGCGGCGCTGGGCGGGGGTGTCGCTCAGCTCGCTGTCGGTGTCGATCGCCACGTCGTCGCTGGTCAGGTCGTCGCCCTGCCACGAGAGCAGCATCAAATCGCCCTCGTCCTCGCCGGCCACGCGCGCTATGCGCAGCCCGACGGCGAACTGCCGCATCAGCCGCAGCCATTGGCAGCCGACCGCCCTCACGGCGCGGCGTATGTGCTCGCCGGTCAGCGCCAGGCGGGTGTCGTCCTGCTCGCGCAGTATGTCGAGCGCCACGCCGGAGGACACCGAGCCGACGCTCGATGCGCGCGCCATGTCGGACACGCCGGACACCTCGTTGAAGTCGCGCCGCAGCACGCTCAGGCGCTGAATCAGGCTCTCGGGCACCTCGCTCACAGGCATCCAGACCGGCGGAGTCGCGCCCGCGCGGTATTCTACGACGGTGCCCGGCTCGAAGCCCTCGTCGAGCAGCGCCTCGTTGACCAGCGAGCCCTGCTCGGCCAGAATGTTGCCGGCGGTCATGCGGGCGGTGTGCTCGTTGATGCGGTTGACGATGGCATTGTAGTCGCGCTGGAGCGGAATCAGCCGCTCGACGACCGTCGCGCCGAAAAAGCAGCCCGCCTCGCTCAGGCACAGCTGCTGCACGAACGGGAAATCGCGCGTCAGGCAGTCGCCGTTCATGAAGGGCAGCGCGCCGTCGTGCAGCACGCGTCCGCCCGCGACAGTCACCTGACGGCCGCATGGAAAGGCGCGGCTGGGTCTTTCATAGTATTCGATCACCATTTCCGCGTCCTCGATGGTCTCGTCGAGCGCAGAGTCGCCGGCAGTCGGGTTCAGCTCCGCGCCGTAGACGCTCATTGTGCGGCCGGGCAGCTTTGCGCCCCAGCGCGCCTCGATGTCGCGCACGGTGTAGACGCGCGCGTGTATCAGGCTGCGCTGGCTCTCCAGCCCTTCGCGGGCGGGGCATTCGGGGAAAATCTCGAACGCCGGCACGATCGACACGCCCAGATCGCCCTCATGGACGATTTCGCCCTGTTCGCTCAGGCCGATGGGCAGTCCGGCGCGCGGGTTCCATACGGATTTGTAGAACACGCAGCCGCACACCTCGGCCCAGCGCGCCGCCTCGATCTGAAGGCGCGGCATATCGTGCGCGGCAAATGCGTTTTTCAGCAGGCGCGTGGCCAGGCGCGCCGCGCTCTCGTCGGCTGCGTCGGCGGTCTGAGGCCGCACGGTCAGGCCGGGGCGCACGCGGCTGAGCTTAGAGAGCCGCGTCTCGACGATCGGCGCGATCATGTTGTAGACGGCGCGGCCCTGCGCGTCCTGCTCGATCAGCTCGCGCACGTCGATCAGCAGATCGCAGTACTGATCGCCCGCGATGAAGCGCTGATTGAGCCGCCACTGCAGCTCAAGCGGCCGCCGCCGGTCGCGCCGCTTTTCAAATTCGCGCGTCACGTCGGCGGCGAGCTTTTCCTGCTCGGGCGACTGCGCCTTTTCGGGTATGAGGACGGCTTCCTCCGTCCCGGGGGAGTTCGTCAAGGGAAAACACCACCTTTATATCAGTCGGTCGGTTCACTCTTTTTCATTGCGTTCAGTTCATCGGCCTCGCCTCCTTTCAAGGGCGGTCGGTCGCACGCCGCGCCGTGTATGCGGCAGCAATCGAGCGTCCGCGCGCATCGCATACTGTCCGCATCCGCGCTGTTTGCGCGGCGACGTCTCGCAGCGCTCATCTGCCGTGCGCGGCGCATGGCGGAGGAAATCGTCGTCAATCCCACGTCCGCGCTGACGCGGCGCAGTGT
>CAKUAV010000109.1 GCA_934636425.1 uncultured Clostridia bacterium | reverse complement strand
CCCTACGTCGAAGAGAACGAGTACAATCGCGAAGAAATCGAGAACGAAACCGCCGTCACAAAATGCCCCGCCTGCGAGAATGTAAACAGCATGGGCATGCTGCGCTCATTCTTCACCGGGCAGGAGGCGGTCACCTCCGTGCTGGGCACGGCGCTGTTCGAGGAGCTGCCCTCCTATGAGTTCCATATGGAGGCCGCGCCTGCGCCCGCTGTCGAGGAGGACGACGGCTTCGGCTTTGACGAAGCGCCCGCCGAGAGCGTGAAGAAAATCGAGCGCGCCAAGCAGTTCATCGCCTTTTCGGACAGCCGGCAGGCGGCCGCCTTTTATGCGACCTATCTCGAGCGCTCCTATAACACCATTCTCTACAAGCGCCTGATCGCCGATACGCTGGACAGCCTTGACGATCCGGCCGACGGCCGCGGCTGCCGCGCCTTTGCGGGAGAACTGGCAGCGCGGTTCGGTAAGCACAATATCTGCGAGGACGGCGACGCCTGCATGAAGGAGGCCTGGAAGGCGATCCTGCAGGAAGCGATCGACAACAACAGCGGCACGTCGCTGTGCAGCATGGGCATGGCCGCGTTCACCGTGCCGCTGCCAGAAAACAAAAACAAGGGAAATTCAAAGTGGAGGCTGTCGCCAGAAGAGCTGCAGACGCTCTGCGACGTGTTCCTGACGCAGATGATGACCGACGGCGCCATCGTCTGCAAGCAGTCCATGACGCCGGCAGACAAGGAGTTTTATACCCACAACGGCGCGGAGGGCGCGTATGAGATGACGGATTCCGATTACAGGAAGGGTCTGTATTCCTTTGTGCCCAAGCTGACCGGCAAGACCAACAAGCGGCTGGATTATTTAAGGCGCGTGCTGGCGAAGCGGCTCGGCGAGCAGGCCGTGCCCGGGGATTTGGAGAATGGGCTGGAAAAACTGTGGACGAAAATCCTGCTTCCGGCTGAAGCGCTGGAAAAAAATACTGACAGCAAGGGCGGCTATCGCATCTGCGCCGAAAAGGTCAAGCTCTTTCGCCCGCAGAGGTGGTATGTCTGCTCCAAGTGCCGCAATATCACGCCCTACAATCTGGAGAATGTCTGCCCCGGCTATCGCTGCGAGGGCACGCTTCAGAGCGTCGATCCGCAGGCGTACTTTGCGGACAACCATTACTACCGGCTCTATCACGAGATGGACATACGCCGCCTGCGCGTGCGCGAGCACACGGCCCAGCTGAGCAGGGAAACGGCCTATGAATACCAGAAGGAATTCAAGACCAAGCAGATCGACGTGCTCAGCTGCTCCACGACGTTCGAAATGGGCGTGGACGTGGGCAGTCTGGAGACGGTGTTCATGCGCAATGTGCCGCCGTCCCCGGCCAACTATGCTCAGCGCGCGGGCCGCGCCGGCCGCAGTCTGGATTCCGCCGCCTATGCGCTGACGTTCTGCAACAAGTCCAATCACGATTTTTCATTCTTTGCAAAGCCGGATCGGATGATCAAGGGGCGCATCAATCCGCCGAAATTCGCGATAGAGAATGAGAAGATCGCAATCCGGCATGTGTACGCCACGGCGCTCTCGTTCTTCTGGCGCGAGCATTCCGGGTATTTCAGCACCGTGCAGAACATGATCGAAAGCATGGATGGCGAGCACAACGGCGTGGATTCCTTCGAGAACTATCTGCGCGGCAGGCCGGAGGCGCTGAAGGACTTCCTCAGGCGCTTCCTGCCATCGCGGCTGTGCGAGCGGTTCAATGTGGATTCCTTCGGCTGGGTCGAGACGCTGCTGAGCCGGGATGCGCGCGATCCGGGCGTGCTGATGAAGGCGCAGTACGACTATGACGACGAGGTCGGCACGCTCAAGCGTGCGCAGGAGGAAGCGTTCGACATGAAGGTTCCGACAAATATCTGTCGAGGATCCGCAATTACCGCAATGAGGACATCCTGACGTTTATGTCGCGCAAGAACGTCATGCCCAAGTACGGCTTCCCGGTCGACACGGTCGAGATGCGCGCCAATGACAGCAAAAACAGCCTGACGCTGCAGCGCGATCTCTCCATCGCCATATCGGAATACGCGCCGGGCTCTCAGGTGGTGGCCAACGGCAAGCTGATTACGAGCCGCTATATCCGCCGCGTTCCAAAGATCGGCTGGAAGATGTACGATTACAAAAAGTGCGAATGCGGCGCGCTGAACATCGATGTGAGCAGCACCAGCACGGTCATCGAGACCTGCCGGGTGTGCGGCGAGGCTCTTCGGGCGGCGAAGCAGACCTTCCTGGTGCCCGAATTTGGCTTTGCGGCCGAAGCGAAGGACAAACTGCCCGGCCTCAGCAGGCCCGAAAGGACGTATCGCGGAGAAGTGTCCTATGTCGGACAGGGCTCGGAAGCGGACTTTGTCAGCCAGAAGATCGGCGGCAGCGTCATCAAGATGGACATGACCTGCGGCGACGAGATGGCCGTCCTCAACGAATCCCACTTCTTTGTCTGCGACATATGCGGCTATACGGAGCTGGATGAAAAGGATTTCACCACCTGCAAGGAAGGTCGGAAGCACAACAATGAGTCGGGCTTAAAGTGCGCAGCAGAGAGGCTTCGGCGCTATTCGCTGGGCTATCGCTTCAAGACCGACGTAATGCAGCTGCTCTTTATGACGCACGAGCTGCCCGATATGCAGACGGCGCTTTCCGTGCTCTATGCGCTGCTGCGCGGCGTCAGCCGGCGTCTGGACATCGAATCGAGCGATATCTCCGGCTGCGTACAGCGCCGCCGCAGCGGCTATGCGCTGATACTGTTCGACAAGACGCCGGGCGGCGCGGGTCACGTCCGCCGCCTCAGGGAAAACGGCGTGCTTCAGGGCGTGCTTGAGGAGGCGCTGGAGCTGATGCAGGCCTGCACCTGCGGCGGCGAGGAAGGCGATTCCTCCTGCTACGCCTGCCTGCGCGATTACTACAACCAGAAATACCACGACATACTGAACCGCGGCAAGGCCATACGCTTCATCAGGGCGCTGCTGAGCGAAGAGCCCGCCCAGAGCACGGAATAAGCCGCGCCGCATGCATCGCCCCGTTCGGCTGACGATTGGAGCCGGGCGGGGCTTTCCACAGGACGAAGCGGCAGCGAAGAGACTGCATTTGGCAGAATATAGAGCAAAGGATAAAATCTGTTTCCCGCAGACCAGCCCCAGAAATCTTCCGGATATGGAGATCGCCGCGCAGCAGGCGCAGCAGACGAACCAGACCGTCGATTCCTTCTCCTGCTTTAAGCACATTGAGATCCCGACTCAGGACGCTTTCGACGGAACTGGCATAACGGCTCCACAGGAATGAGCGGACATACCAGTACATCAGGCGGTTTTACTCTGTCTCTGTCATTTTTTGCCTGCCCTTGCATTTAATATAGCCGATCATTTTGTCGACAGCGGCAACGGCGGCCTTGATGGCGTCAATGGGCGCATTGGCGAGATGCACGAAATAGGGCTGCATTGTCAGGTAAACCGTAATGCGGCGGAGCAGCCAGTCCGTTGAAAATTCCCGACTTGCTGTACTTTTCCGGCACATTCGAAATGGAATTTCAAGCGCCTCACAGCGCTCCAGACTGTCGAAAAAACCTTGGAGAGCTCGAGAGAGCCGGAGCTTTCTCGAGCTTCCAATCGTATCTGGCGGCGTGTACGGGTGCAGCGGAAAATCCTGTTTCCAGAACCAAAAGCTGGAGAGGGTGGCACACGACGGGGCGCTTGCATTCCGTTCATCGGTTTGTTAAGACCTTTTTTGACAAGCTGAAGCGCCTCACAGCGCTCGATCGCAGCACAGGAGGAATGTGTTCTGCGGGGAAAACACTGAAGCGGCTGTGCGAGACGGAAAACGGATTGCCTTTTGCCGCGCAGCCGCTGATAGGCGCAAAAAATGGCGGCTCCATTCGATTTCCGATGAATGTAAAAAAACTGTTGATACAATTGGCGTATTGTGTTATCATGATAAAAATGGAAATCGGAGTGTGAAAGCTATGAAACATAGAGATGCGGCGCTGGAGCGCGTCGCGATCTGGAACGCCCTGATCGGCATGGCGATGATTCCGCTGGGCATCGGCACGGCCGCCTTTACGGCCGACGCGCTGACGGCGGTTCAGGTGAGCGACTGGAGCGCGTGTCTCCGCGCCGTGCTGTTAATGGCCGCCTGCACACTGGCGACGCTGGCGCTCGCGGCGCTCAAAAAAGCATATGTGGAGCGGCGCTTCCGCGATGCGGAGCAGGGCTATCGTCAGGCGCTCTACCGCCGCTTTATCGACAATCCCGCGCCGAACAGCGCGCTCAGCGCCTCGCGCTATCAGACGATCTTCCGGCGCGACGCGCGCGAGGTGTCCGCCTATTACGCGAACGTCCTGCCCGACGTCATTACGGCGGCGGTCGGCTATCTGGCGTACACCGTTTATGTATGCGCAGCGCTGAACGGCGGGCTGTTCGCGCTCGTCATGACGCTTCTGAGCGCGGCGAGTCTGCTCCCGCCGGTCATTCTGGAAAAATTCCTGATGAAGAACTTCATCGCGGGCGATCAGGCCGAGTCCGACCTCGCCGGTGAGCTGGTCGCCGGCTGCGAGAACTACGCGGCCATGAAGCTCTACAATCTGCACGACTGGTTCATGAAGCGCTATGGCGAAAAGCAGAAGGTGTTCTGGCGCATCGGTATGCGCTCGAGCGCGTCCGGCTCGCTGGCCAGCGCCATGGACGACATTGTGCGCTTTTTGCAGACGCTGGGTCTGGTGGCCTTTCTGGGCTGGGCGGTGCTGCGCGGCATGACGACCTTCGCCTGCGCGATTCAGATCTATATGCTCTCGGCGGCGATCTATCGCTATACCGCCACGCTGTTTGGTGTCCGCAGCAGCAGTGCGGCCTGCCGCGCGGCGCTCAGCCAGATCGAAAAGCACATTCCGCTGAAGGAAAAGCAGCCGGAAATCGCCTGCCCCGCGTCCATCGAGGCAGCCTCAGTCACGCTGGATAATCTCTCTTACGCCACGCCGGAAAAGCCGCTCTATGCGGACGTGTCCCTGACCATACTGCCCGGCGAGAAATGCCTGATCCGCGGCGAAAACGGCGCGGGCAAGAGCACGCTGATTCACCTCATCATCGGCGAGCTTGCGCCGTCCTCCGGCAGCATTTCCATCGCGGAAACGCCCGTGCGGGGCGATATGCGGCCGCTGCGCCGGTGGTTCGCCTACTGTCCGCAGAGCGCGCCGGCGATGAATTGCACCGCGAAGGCGCTCTATGAAAGTGTGTGCGCGGCGCAGTGCGGCGTTTCGGCGGAGAAGCTGGCGGCTTGCTCGAAGGAGCTGGGTCTGAGCGAAAATGATCTTAAAAAGCCGCTCTCCGAGATGTCGGGCGGCATGCAGAAAAAGGTGATCCTCAGCCTGGCGCTGGCCAAGGACGCGCCGCTGCTCCTCCTGGACGAGCCGGAAGCCATGCTCGATCAGGCGGCGACGGACGCGCTCGTGCATATGCTGGGTGGGCGCAGACAGACCGTGCTGATCGTCTCGCATGAGTCGTTGTACGATAACTGGGCCGACGCGGTGCTGCGCGTGGGCGACCATACGATTGTAAAGGAGGAGCGGCATGGATAACAGAAATCTGGTGCGCGATTCGATCAAATACGCGCTGCCGTCGCTTCCGCTGATGTATCTCAACTTTTTCATCGACGCGGGCGCGCGGAGCTATTCGGCCGATCTGACAGGCCGCTTCTTCAACGCGATTCTGGAGAATCAGTACGCGGCGGCGCGCGGCCTGCTGGGCGGCATGATCGCGATGGTGCTCGTGTGCACGGTGTTTCTGCCGCTCTGGGCGATGCTCACCAATGCGCTGTATTTCAGCCTGTCGCTCAAGTACGATCTGCGGGTGACCAGCGCGTTTTACTTTAAGCGCTATGAGCGTATGCGCGCGTTCAAGACTGGTGAAGTGGCGGAGCGCATCTTCCGCGATCCCGACGACCTGCTGACGCTGATCGCCGTCACGCCGACGCATCTGCTGGCTCAGGCGAGCGCCTATATGCTGATGATCGTCTTTATGGCGCGTCTGTCGCCGCTGCTCTGCGCGGCCTGCGTGTTCTTCGGCCTGACGGGCGCGGCCTGCCCGCTGGCGCTGCGCAAAAAGCTGGCCGAAATGGACGCGGCGAAAAAGAATCTGGCCAATCAGACCGCCGCCAGGGAGCTGGAAATGATCCGTCACGGCGCGTTTTTCCGCTGCTACGACGTGGAAAAGATGCTGCCGCAGGAGCAGCAGGCGGCCTATGACGCTTTCCGCGCGGGCAAGCTCAGCCGCGGCCTCAAGTGGGACGCGCTGGCGGGCTTTATCCCGCAAATGTGCCTGCTTCTGGGCAATGTGTTCTTCCTCACAGCGGGCTTTAAGCAGGTCGCCGCGGGCACGATGGGCGCGGGCAATCTGGTGGCGTTCTTTACCTATCTGGGGATGTCGGCCTCGCTCGTGACGCGGGCGTACGATCTGGCGCGGGAGATGTTCCAGCTGCCCGACTGCGTAAAGCGCGTCGAATCGCTGGTGGACGGCGCGGAGGACGGCGGCGAGCCGGTGGCGCGCGCGTGGAAGCGGCTCGACGTGCGGGGCGCGGCCTATCGCTATCAGCCGGACGCGGCGCTTCTTCAGTATGACGATATCCGCATCGACTGCGGCGACTGCGTTGAGGTGCGCGGCGGCAACGGCAGCGGCAAGACGACGCTGGTGCGGTTGCTGTGCGGCCTGCTGACTCCCGAAAAGGGCACGGTCAGCGTGGATGGGCGCTCGATTGCGGAGCTGGATCCGGCGCAGTGGCGCAGAAACATCGACTATGTGGAGCAGCAGCCCACGGTGTTCCCCGGCACGATCCGCGAGAACGTGCGCATCGGCGATCTCGAGGCCGACGACGCGCGCGTGGACGAGGCGCTGCGCCGGCTGAACCTCACTTCTGAAGCCGACCGCACGATTCAGGGCGCGGGCGAGCTGTCCGGCGGCGAGTTAAAGCGCGTAGCTCTGGCGCGCGCCGTGCTGAAGAACGCGGACACGATCATACTGGACGAGCCGTTCGAGCATCTCGACGCGCAGGGCCGCGCCGTCGTGCAGGCGCTGCTGAACGACGAAACCAAGACGCGCCTGTGCATCGTCCACGGGGAGGACAGCGTGCCGCGGGCGAACAGGCGCATTGAGATGTGAGCAAGAATGAGCGCCTGACGCGATAAGAAATGATCAAAAGACCGGTTCGGCTTTGCGCTGAGCCGGTCTTTTGCTGCGTGAAAAGCCATGCGGCAGAGATAATTGCAAAAAATAAAAATGTAAATACACAAAATGATGTGTATGGAATTACTTGACATTCATATTTTGATTCAATACAATAAAATTGTAAAATTTGAGACGGGAGGAAGAACCATGAAGCGACGCATTTTTGCCCTGCTGCTGGCGCTCGCGCTGGCGATGACCTGCTGCCCGGCGGGATTGGCGGAGGAGGAGACCTGCCTGCACGACGGCGGTACTGCCGAGGGGAATTTTACGACAGACGAGGAAGACCGCATCGTGTATCCTCACGGAAGCAAGCAGCACTGGTTCGAATGGCACAGCTATGCGGATGAATTCTGCAAGCTGTGCTGGAAAGTCGTGGAGGAGCATAAGCAGATTAAGACGCTGTACTCCTGGGAGGATCATACCTTTGTGGACGGCGTGTGCTCGGTCTGCGGCTTTGACGAGAACGCGCCCTGCACCCACGAATATGAAGAAAGAGAGGGCGTGAACCCTGTCGGCGACTATGCAACGGCCAAGCTGAGCGCCGTTCCATATGGTTCGGAGGGGCATACATTCGAGTCGCATACATGGTATGATTATGCCTGCTGCCGCTGCGGTGATATTGCAGAAGAGCATGTGCTGGCCTATACCCATGTCAATAAAGAACCCCATGCCTACGATGAAAACAACGTGTGTACGGTGTGCGGCTATGAAAACACCTGCCCCCACGAGAACACGGAGACAAAGGTCGCGTGGGGCGACTGCCAATATATCCCCTGCGATTCCAACTATCATTCCATAAAAGCAGACGAGAAAGAAACCGTAACCTGCAAGGACTGCGGCAAGGTGGTCTCCTTCAGAGTGCTGCGCACCATAACCCGGCTGGCTGCCGAAAGACATTCCATGTGGCACAACGAGTGCGAGGAGTGCGGCTATGTGAGATCCTGCGCGCACGAGAATCTGACTCGAGTGGAATATGGGCTTGACGACTATCTGGAGGACTGCGTGTCCATCGGAGAAGAGGGACACACCGGCAAGCTGGTAAAGGTATATGCCTTCGTGTGCGCCGACTGCGGGTCGGAGGATGTAAGGGACAGCGAGGAAGTGCATACCGGCGAAACAGTCACACGGCCGCATTCCTTCTATGAAGGAAAGTGCGAGGCGTGCGGCTATGAAAATACCTGCGCCCACGCGCATCAGACGGAAAAAAAGGAAGAGTCATATGGTGATTACTGGTGCCCCCTCAATCAGGAGGCCTATGAGGGTCACGAGGTCACTTATCACTGCGACAAGGTGATGGTGTGCGACGACTGCGGCGAGGAAATCGAGAGCACCAGAGTCTTGGATGGCGATACGTACACAGAACCCCATACCTTCGAAAACGGCGTGTGCAAGTTCTGCCGCTTTGCGCTGAACTGCGATCACGCAAACGCCTATGAGAAGGACGAGGTGGAAGACGAGGTCATCGGCAGCACCGAGGATCAGCACACGATCAAGCGGGTCACGCGCCATATACGGCGCTGCGACGACTGCGGCACGGTGCTTTCCGAGACGCAGAGCGAACCGGCAGAAGTGACGGAAAATCACACCTTCGCAGGCGGCAAGTGCAGCGTGTGCGGCGCTGAAAAGCCTGAGGAAAGCACTGCTGCGCCGACCGCAACTCCGGAAGTGACCGCGCCCCCAGAGGTGACAGTGACTCCAGAGGCGACCGCAACTCCGGAACCGACCGCAGCTCCCGAACCCACCGCGGCTCCGGAACCCACCGCAGCTCCGGAACCCACCGCGGCTCCGGAACCGGCTGTGACCCCGGAACCCACCGCGACTCCGAAGCCAACCGCAGCGCCCACCGCGCAGCCTGAAATGGCGGCCGCGCCCGCACCGACAGAAGAGCCCGTCTATGAGGATGTGGCGGCGGAGGAAATTGTGCACGGCGTAAAGGCGGAGGACAAAGCGCCCATGGTGGAAGCCCTCAGCGCTGTGGCCGGGGCGCTGGAGCGCGAAAAGGCTCAGGCGGCCATTGCCAATGTGGAGCAGATTGTGACGCGCGAGGAGAAGGCGGCGCTGGAGCGGCTGCCTTTGCGCGAGCAGATGCTGACTGTGCTGTGCGTCGTCGGCTTTGAAGATCAGGTGAAGAACGCGCTGGCTGCGGAGCATGCGAGCCTGTCGCCCGAAGCGGAGGCGCTGAAGGAGCAGATACTGGCGCGCATCGCGGCCATGAACGAAGACGAAGCAGCCGCCTTCCGGCGCATATTGGAAGAGAATTTCCCCATAGAGACGGTGGAAATGGATGGCACAGAATACCGCTTCTTCGTGCTCGAGATAGAAATTGAAACTGAAACCGGCCTGCGCCGCGAGCGCTACGGCTTCCGCGAGGAAGACGGCGCATGGCTTTTCATAAAGCTCAGCGTGGCGGATGCGATGAAATAGCGCATAACTCAGACGGTGTACAGCTGGGGCGGCGCGAGCGTCGTGTCGAACGCCGAGCATCTGGCGCTGTCTGGCGGCGGGGCACTGCGCGATCGTCGAATTCGACGCGGAAGCGTCTCAGGGCGCGCGCATGATGAGCCTGCCGGTCAGAAGCTGCCAGAAGGCGCTGAGGCTGGCCGGTATGCTGGCGCGGAAAATGGCGCTTTCGGAACCGTGCGGTCAGCTGGTCTACAAAAAGCTGCTGTACGAAATGCTGTGCGAGGCGGCGCGCGGGGGAGCGCGATCCTATGTGTCCGGCTCAAGCCGGCAGCGTTTACAGCCCGCCGCCGAGTACATCGCCGATCACTGCGACCAGCCGATGAGCAACGACATTCTCGCGCGGCTGACCGGCTATTCCACAGTGCATTTCCGCAAGCTGTTCACCGAGCTGTACGGCATGAGCCCCATGGCCTATGTGCGGCAGCTGCGCATAGAAAAGGCCAAGGCCGCGCTGGGCAGCGACTACGGCACGATCGGCGTGATCGCGCAGGCG
>CAKUAV010000108.1 GCA_934636425.1 uncultured Clostridia bacterium | reverse complement strand
CATCATCTATATGGCGGCGCTCTCCAACGTCGATCCCCAGCAGCACGAGGCCGCCACGATCGACGGCGCGAGCCGCTGGCAGCGCCTGATCCACGTCGACCTGCCCGCCATCATCCCCACGATCACAATCACGCTGATACTGCGCTGCGGCTCGATCATGTCGATCGGCTTCGACAAGGTCTATCTGATGCAGAACGACACCAATCTGGCGGCCAGCGAGGTCATCGCGACCTACGTCTACAAGGTCGGCCTGACCGCGCAGGGCGGCGCGAACTTCTCGTATTCCACCGCCATCGGCCTGTTCAACTCCGTCGTCAATCTGGTCATGATCTCGCTGGTGAACGGCGTCTCCAACAAGATCAACGGCAGCGGACTCTGGTAAGAAAGGAGAAACACGATTATGGACGCAACGAAAAAGCTGAGCCGCAAGAACAGCATCAAGGTGCCGCGCGGCGACAAAATCTACTACGGCATCGTCAACCTCTTCCTGTTTCTCTTCTTCATGGCCATACTGCTGCCCCTGATCAACGTGGTCGCCTCCTCGTTTTCCGAGGCCAAGGCGGTCAATCAGGGCAAGGTGCTCTTCTGGCCGGTTCAGTTCACCACAAAGGGCTACAAGGCCGTCTTTGAATACAGGGGCATATGGCGCTCCTACGCCAACACGTTCCTCTACACGATCACAGGCACGGCGGTCAATCTGGCGATGACGCTGATGTGCGCCTATCCCCTCGCCCGCAAGGAGCTCCCCTTCAAGGGGCCGGTCGTGGCGCTGTTCATGTTCACGATGCTCTTTGGCGGCGGCACCATCCCCAACTACATCCTCATCCGCAACCTGCACATGATGAACACCATCTGGGCCATGATCATCCCCGGCGCGATCAGCGTCTACAACATGATCATCGCCCGCACGTTCATCCAGAACATACCCTCCGATCTGGAGGAGGCCGCCAAGATCGACGGCTGCTCGGACGTCCGCTATTTCTTCAGCATCGTGCTGCCGCTCTCCAAGACGGTCATCTCCGTGCTCGGCCTGTACTACGCCGTCGCGCACTGGAACGACTATTTCACCGCCTTCCTCTATCTGAGCGACAACGAGAAGATGCCCCTGCAGATCACGCTGCGCGCCATACTCATCAACAACTCCTTCTCCGCCGACGCGGCCGCCAGCGTCAACGAGGAAACCCTGCTCAACAATCAGGCGCTTCAGGATCTGCTCAAGTACTCCCTGATCATCGTCTCCTCCGTCCCCGTGCTCATCATCTATCCCTTCGTCAAGAAGTACTTCCTCAAGGGCGTCATGCTGGGCGCGGTCAAGGGCTAAGGCGGCAGTGCCGCCGGCCAGACCGCGCGCTGACTGAATACCCCGAAGGTTTCCAAAGGGCGACTGGCAGTGCCAGCTCCACACAAAGCCCTTTGGCCGCTCCCGCAGGAGCGGACCCCCCCAGATTTATAGCGCACCGCGCGCTGTAAATACATATTATAAAGGAGGAACCCCACCTATGAAGACCAAGAAGCTCCTGGTTCTGGCGCTGGCGATCGCCCTGATCGTCTCGTCGATCGGCTTCGCCGGTGCTGAGGGCAACCTGAGCGCCGCCGGCGAGTACCCCATCTGGACTGGCTCCGAGCCCGCCACCATCACTGTCCTGATTAAGCCCAGCGATTACGTTGAGGATCACAAGGACAACGTCTACACCAAGACCATCGAAGAGCGCGCCAATGTCAGCCTCGAGTTCACCTATCTGCCGGCCGTTGATCCCGAAGATAAGCTGAACATCATGGTTTCCACCGGCGAGAAGCTGCCGGACGTGTATGTCGGCAACCTGAGCAACGCCGTTGCGAAGTCCTATGGCGATGCGGGCGCTCTGCTGAACGTGCAGCCCTACTATGAGCAGGGTCTGGCGGTCAACGTGGACAAGGCCGTCGCCGAGTTCCCGGACTGGAACCTGCTGACCAACATCACCAACGCGGACGGCTCCATCTACGCCATCCCGAAGATCCAGACCTCCCCGTCCAACGAGACCAAGTACAAGATGTGGGTCAACGAGGCCTGGCTGAAGAATCTGGGTCTGGAAGTCCCCACCACCACCGATGCGTTCTATGAGATGCTGAAGGCCTTCAAGGAGCAGGACGCCAACGGCGACGGCGACGCCACCAATGAGATCCCCTTCATCACCTCCACCGGCTGGGGCGGCACCGCCACCAAGTATCTGACCAACGCGTTCGTGTTCGAGGGCGACGGCGACATGTTCCTGCTCAAGGACGGCCACGTCTCCGTGTCCTACATTCAGGACGAGTGGTTCGATTCCGTCGAGTACCTGAAGAAGCTCTGCGACGAGGGCCTGCTCGCCAAGGAATCCTTCACCTACTCCAACACCGACCTGCTGGCCGTGGCCGGCACTGACGAGGACGTGGTCGGCTGCATGACCAACTCCTCTCTGGCCTTCATGGGCGCCGCCAACGACCCCTATCGCCTGCGCTACATCTGCATCGATCCCCTGACCGGCCCCGAGGGCGTGAAGTACACCGCTTATGCGCAGTCCGCGACCAACGGCCAGTGGCACGTGACCACCTATGCCGAGAACCCCGAGCTGTGCTTCCGCGTCGGCGACATGCAGTTCACCGAGGAGTTCTTCCTGCTGGGCCGCTTCGGCGTTGAGAACGAGAACTGGCAGACCGCCGAGGAATACCTCGCTGCCAACCCCGGCGCCGAGCTGGCTGCCCGCTACGGCTCCATGGGTTATGAGCCCAAGTACGTCTTCTACAACGACATCTTCGGCTCCGTCCAGAAGATCAACTGGTACGATCAGATGCCCTACTTCTCCGGCGCCGTTGAGTGCGAAGGCGCTTACGTTTCCAAGGCGGCCGACGGCACGACCATGAACGCCGAGAACAACTGCACCGTCCGTCAGGAGACCGCCTCCGGCGTGTATCAGCTCTGCAAGCCCGGCATGGACGTGTACGTGCCCAACCTGTCCTACACCGACGAGGAGCTGGAGGAGATCTCCGAGTCTCTGTCCACCATCAAGGCCTATGTCAACGAGCAGCGCACCAACTACATCATCGGCGAAGCGTCCGACCTCAGCGACTCTCAGAAGTTCATCGACAACCTGAAGAGCAGCTTCAATCTGGACAAGATCCTCGAGATCGCCGACGCTGCCTATCAGCGCCAGTACGCCGCCAAGTAAGGTCGGCAGTGCAAACCGCTAAAACGGCTTAGTGCAGCTCCCCGATCGAATCGTATGAGATTCGGTCGGGGAGTTTTTTATATCATACTTTAGGAATCCAACAAATCAAAGCATTTCTTTTTTAACCACTCTTCTCTTCTTTGCTTTTAAAAATTCTTATAGTAATTTTCTCTTTTTTGTTGACATTTTTCCATAATCGCGTTATAATATAGGTAGATTTAACGGAGGTGTACTTGTATGAAAAGAGTTCCTGTGTTGCTTCTCGTCTTCCTTCTGTTTGCCTGCTTTCGCTGAAGAGTTGACCTACACAAACATCGACTCCCAGTATTCAGAATATGCGCGTAATCCCGACATTCACATTGGTGAATCTATTGAATTTTCCGGAAAAGTCATTCAGGTCATCGAAGGCGATCCAACATCGCAGTATCGAATTGCTGTCAATGGTGATTCCGATTCCGTATTCTTTGTTGAGTATGCGCGACCCGCAGGCGAATCACGCATTCTCACCGATGATATGGTTACCGTCAGAGGAACAAGCACGGGGACTATAACATATCAGAGCACTCTCGGCGGCCAGATCACCATTCCTTCTTGCCTTGCTTCAGAAATCGCAGAATACAAAACTAAATCCATACAAGTTTCTGGCACACAGGATGAAATGAGTTCCGAAGACTTTCCTACTGTTGCATATACCTATAACACAAGTCGGAATTACATTCTATGTCTTGCCATTACAAACAATACAGATCAAGATGTTATCATCGAGGTTGCCGTGCAGTATTATGATGAAAATGGTAGCTTAGTTGGAGTATCGAATGTAGAAGAACGCGCTTTTGAACATGGTTCTCAAATTATGACTTCCGTGTCAAACGACTTACCATTTGCGACATATGAATACTCTATCACTGTCAAAGAAGAAACATACTACAGTTGTGTGAACAATTCCCTCGACCTTGATGTAACTGTGCTTCCTGCAAAAGTCATACTAGGTGTAACAAACACAGGAGAAATTACCGCCAGACATGTCGATTATCATATTCTATTTCTAAAAGATGGTGATGTTGTCAGCGGCAAGTTTGGATACATCGGCGACAGTGATTCAGAGATAAAACCAGGGAAAACACAGTATAAGGAAGAAAAATTCAGTGAGGAATTTGATGACGCATTAGTATTCATATCTGGATACGGGTACTAAGTAAATTATATTGAACAGAATTAGCGTAACGTATTGAATAAAGAAATAGGGAAGCAATTACCTGCTTCCCTATTTCTTTATTTACCTATTAAAGTACACCAGCTCCTCCGCCGGGGCTTTGCCGGCGGTCACCTTCTGCTGAATGAGTATGATCGCGTCGCGGTCGTGTATGATGCTGTGCCCCTTCTCGGCCTTGAACGTCACGTCCAGCCACTGATTCTCCGCCGGAGCCGCGCCGGTGTACTGGCACACAAAGCCTATGCCGCCGATGTCGTTGGCGCAGCAGGTCATCGCCTCGCGCCCGAACACATAGCAGTTGCGCGGCAGCCCCTTGAGCTTGTACGCCTTGCCGGTCACGCGCAGAACCTTGCCGTCGTAGCGGTCGGGGTGCTCCAGCGCGTCCAGATACCACACGCCGAAGTCCTCGTCCTTCACGCGGATCACGTCGGCCTTCATGTCGTAGGGCAGATCCTCGTCGGCCACGCCGTCGTCGCTCGTGCCGTCCACATTGTCGAAAATCACGTCGCAGCTGTTGTTCATCGCCTTGACCATGCGGCGGTATTTGCTCTTGGGCGTCTCCTCGGTGCAGCGGTTGAATATCACAACGTCGGATTTCTGAAGGCCGTCGCTCATCACGGCGCGCATATTGGTGATGTACAATTCGAACGTCGTCGAATCGACCATGCACACCAGCTGCGCCAGCTGCCACTTCTCCGGCTTGGGCGAATTGAACAGCCGCGCCAGCGTCCACACGCTGTTGAACTCTATGATCACGCGCTCGGGCTTGTACTGCTTCTCCAGCTCGTTCATCAGCCCGTTCTCGATCGACTCGATGTCCTCTACGTCGACCTTGACCGTGTTCGCGTCTTTGAGCAGCTTTTCGCCGTACTCCTCCTCGCCGTCCTCGCACACCATCAGCACGGTGCGCTCGCCGCCGGTGAAGTACTCGTCGGTCAGCATTTCCTTGACCATTGTGGTCTTGCCGCTCTCGAGGAAGCCGGTCACAATATATATCGGTACGGGTTCCATAGCCATATGCAATCCCCTTTACACGCCGAACAGCTCGCGCAGCTTGTCCTCGTTGATGTGGCAGCCGATCACGCACAGCCGACCGGTGTAGTCCGCGCTGCCGTGGCGGATCTCCCATTCGCCGGGCGTATAGTCAAAGTGCAGCCATGTGCCCTCGGGCGTGGGCAGTATGCCCTTGGCGCGCAGTATGTCGCCGTAAATGCCCGCGTTGCCGAGCTTCTTGAGCATATCGCGCAGCGCCGTCTCCTCAAACTTGTGGCTGGTCTCCACGCCGATGTTCTCAAACACCTCGTCGGCATGGTGATGGTGATGGCCGCAGCCGCACTCATGATCGTGATGATGGTGGTGGCATTCGCACTCGGGATCGTCGCACTCCTCGCCGTCATGGTGATGGTGATGATGCTCGTCCTCATCGTCATCGTCGTGATGATGCTGCTCATGCTCGTCATGCTCGTCGTCGTCATCGTCGTGATCGTGATGATGATGCTGCTCATGCTCGTCGTCGTCATCGTCGTGATGATGATGGTGCTCGTCATGCTCGTCGTCATCGTCGTCGTCATCGTGATCGTGATGATGCTCATGTTCGTCATGATCGTCATCGTCATCGTCGTGATGATGGTGGCATTCGCACTCGGGATCGTCGCACTCCTCGCCGTCATGGTGATGGTGGTGATGATGCTCGTGCTCGTCCTCATCATCGTCGTGGTGGTGCTCCTCGTAGATCTCGTCCACGTCGATCAGCGCCTCGGGCGACTCGATTGTCTTGAGTATCACGTCGGCGGTCAAATCGTCCCACGGCGTTGTGATGATGCGCGCGGCGCTGTTCTGCTCGCGCAGCAGCGCGATGTCCGCGTCGATCTTGTCCTGGCTGGTCATCTGGGTGCGGCTGAGTATTATGGTCTCGGCGCTGCGCACCTGATCGCAGAAGAACTCGCCGAAGTTCTTCATATACATTTTGCATTTGCCCGCGTCCACGACGGTCACGCAGCCGGAGAGCACCAGCTCGTGCTTCTTTTCGGCCTGCGCCACGACGTGACGGATGTCGCTGAGCTTGCCCACGCCGGACGGCTCTATGATCAGCCGGTCGGGATGATACTTCTCGATCAGCTCGTCGATCGCCTTTGTGAAATCGCCCACCAGCGTGCAGCATATGCAGCCGGAGTTCATCTCGGTGACCTTGATGCCGGAATCTTTCATGAAGCCGCCGTCAATGCCGACCTCGCCGTATTCGTTTTCAAGCAGTATCACCTGCTCGTCCTTCATCGCGCCGCCGAGCAGCTTTTTAATCAGCGTCGTCTTGCCGGCGCCCAGAAAGCCTGAGATAATGTTGACCTTGACCATAATGAGGATCTCCTTTGCACGGGACGGGCTGTTTATCCATCCCAACATTTGACCATATTTTACCACGCGGATGTTAACGGCTGGTTGTTTCCATATGTTATCCATGGAATTTCATTGTTTCCTGAGAAGCGAGTTTCTGCCCCTTGCCGCCGCGCGCGCGCTGTGCTATAATGAGGAAGGCAATACAATGCAAACCGGCTTGCCGGATACGATGGGAGGACAGGATTATGGAACGACCCAATGCCTGGAAAAACTATACGGACGAAGAGCTAATCGCCGTCGAGTCGCTGGCGAAGCGCTATCGCGCCTTCATCGACGCGGGCAAGACCGAGCGCGAATGCGTGCGCGAGGCTGTGGCCATGGCAAAGCAGCACGGCTATCGCGATCTAAACGAAGTCATCGCCGCGGGCGAAGCGCTCAAGGCGGGCGACAAGGTGTACAGCGTGTGCATGGACAAGGCGATCATGCTGTTCTACATCGGCAAAAAGCCGCTGGAGAGCGGCATGAACATCGTCGGCGCGCATATCGACTCGCCGCGCATGGATCTCAAGCAGAACCCGCTCTATGAGGAGGGCGATTTCGCCTATCTGGACACGCATTACTACGGCGGCATCAAGAAATATCAGTGGGTCGCCATCCCGCTGGCGCTGCACGGCGTGGTGGCCAAAAAGGACGGCACGCGCGTGGACGTCGTCATCGGCGAGGACGAGGACGATCCGGTGCTGTGTATATCCGATCTGCTGATCCATCTCGCCCGCGAGCAGATGGCCAAGACCGCCGCGGCGCTGATCGACGGCGAGGCGCTCAACGTCATCGTGGGCGGCCGTCCCGTCAAGGGCGAGGAGAAGGACGCCGTCAAGGCCGGCGTGCTGGCCATCCTGAAGGAAAAATACGGCGTCGAGGAGGAGGATTTCCTCTCCGCCGAGATCGAGGTCGTGCCCGCCGGCAAATCGCGCGACATGGGTCTGGACCGCAGCATGATACTGGGCTACGGCCACGACGACCGCGTGTGCGCCTTCCCGTCGCTGGACGCGATATTCTCGCTGACCGAGACCCCCGAGACCACCTGCTGCTGCCTGCTGGCCGACAAGGAGGAGATCGGCAGCGTCGGCGCGACCGGCATGCGCGCGCATTACTTTGAGAACGCCGTCGCCGAGCTGATCAACCTCACCGGCGCTTACAGCGAGCTGATCGTGCGCCGCGCGCTGAAGAACAGCCGCATGCTCTCCTGCGACGTGAACGCCGGCTATGATCCCAACTTCGCCGGCGCGTTCGAGAAGAACAACGTCGCCTATCTGGGGCGCGGCGTGTGCTACAGCAAGTACACCGGCTCGGGCGGAAAGTCCGGCTCGAACGACGCCAACGCCGAGTTCATCGGCCGCCTGCGCAAGATCATGGACGACAACCACGTATTCTTCCAGTTCGCCGAGCTGGGCAAGGTGGATCAGGGCGGCGGCGGCACCATCGCCTACATCTGCGCGCTCTACGGCATGGACGTGATCGACAGCGGCGTGGCCGTGCTCTCGATGCACGCGCCCTTTGAGATCATCAGCAAGGCCGATCTCTACGAAGCCAAGAAGGCCTATGTGGCGTTCATGAAAAACGCCTGAGGCGCATACAGCCGCATAATATCCCCCCTCTCCGGCGCGGCCAGCGTGTCCGGAGGGGGATTTTCGCGCCATGCGCCGCACCGCCTCCCGCCCGCGCGGCGTTCACGAGAAGCGCTCATGCGCATACAGCCGCATAATATTTTCCCTCTCCGGCGCGGTCTGCGTGTCCGGAGGGGGATTTTCGCGCCTCGTTCGCAGATTTTTTGCAGGCGATGCCGGATATATGCATACAGTACGCATATCGTAACACGGCGCAGCGCCGATTCATGCGCCGCGTCATCGACCCAATCGCGGCGATTATTCATATATGGCAGCGTTTTTCGCAAATCCAGCGCGTAAAGCCTTTGCCGCGCCGCCCCATCAGTCAGTGCATAATGGTTTACACATATACAACTTGACAAATCGGCGCGGCAGGTGCATAATAATCCACATAAAAACGAGTTATTATTCACTTCAAGGAGGCTGTCGAGCATGGATAAGAAAGACATCAAAAAAGTGGTATTGGCCTATTCGGGCGGTCTGGACACGTCGATCATCATACCGTGGCTGAAGGAGAATTACAACAACTGCGAGGTCATCGCCGTGTCGGGCGACGTGGGACAGGGCACCGAGCTGGACGGTCTGGAGGAAAAGGCCATTAAGACCGGCGCGTCCAAGCTGTACATTGAGGATCTGAAGAAGGAATTCGTCGAGGACTACATATTCCCGACGGTGCAGGCGGGCGCTGTGTACGAGGGCGAGTATCTGCTGGGCACGTCGTTCGCGCGGCCCGTGATCGCCAAGCGCATTGTCGAAATCGCGCTGGCCGAGGGCGCGGACGCGATCTGCCACGGCTGCACGGGCAAGGGCAACGATCAGGTGCGCTTCGAGCTGGCGATCAAGGCGTTTGCGCCGCAGATGGCGATCATCGCCCCGTGGCGCGAGTGGAGCATAAAGTCGCGCGAGGAGGAGATCGAGTACGCCGAGGCGCACAACATCCCGCTGAAGATCAGCCGCGAGACCAACTATTCCAAGGACAAGAACCTGTGGCACCTCTCCCACGAGGGTCTGGATCTCGAGGATCCGGCAAACGAGCCGCAGTACGACAAGCCCGGCTTCCTCGAGATGGGCGTTTCCCCCGAGATGGCGCCCGACAAGCCCACCTACGTCTCGCTGACGTTCGAAAAGGGCGTCCCGGTCGCGCTGAACGGCGAAAAGGTGGGCGCGGTCGAGCTGATCGAGAAGCTGAACAAGCTGGGCGGCGAGAACGGCGTGGGTCTGGTCGACCTCGTTGAGAACCGGCTTGTGGGCATGAAGAGCCGCGGCGTATACGAGACGCCCGGCGGCGCGATACTCTACCGCGCGCATCAGGTGCTGGAGACGCTGTGCCTGGATCGCGACACGCAGCACTACAAGGAGCTGGTGGCCAACCGCTTTGCCGAGCTGGTGTATTTCGGCCAGTGGTTCAGCCCGCTGCGCGAGGCGCTCAGCGCGTTCGTCACCGAGACGCAGAAGACGGTCAGCGGCACTGTGAAGCTGAAGCTCTACAAGGGCAACATCATAAACGCCGGCGCGAGCTCCCCCTTCTCACTGTACGATCCGGAAATCGCCACATTCGACGAGGATCACGTCTACAATCAGTACGACGCGAACGGCTTCATCAACCTCTTCGGCCTGCCCACAAAGGTGCGCGCCATGACGATGGCGAAGGCCGCGAAGAAGTAAACGCTGTGGCCGGCAGGGCGGCTTGAGTCTGGACGATAGAGTACGCAGAAACGATCGTGCGGTCACACGACCCGCCCGAGCTACAATCGCCGCGAATCCGCACCACCCCAGCCCCGCCGCGTATAGAGCACTCTCTCACTCGTCCAGCCCCATGAAGAGAGTCCAGAGAGTCGAAGACTCTTTGGCGCAGTCTGGGGCGCGCAGCCCCAGCGTACTCCCCG
>CAKUAV010000107.1 GCA_934636425.1 uncultured Clostridia bacterium | reverse complement strand
CCGTACACGCCGCCGGGCACGATTAAAAGCTCGAGAGAGCTCCGGCCCTCTCGAGCTCTCCAAGGGTTTTTCTCACAATTTACACGGCCCCTCCGCCGGCTTCATGTCCGCGTCACATTGTTTTGATAAGGTTACGCATAAGAGAAAGGCCGACGAGAAACACTATGCGCACCAATGAGGAGGAATTTTCGATGTCCAAGGAGAACCGCCGCCAGCGCGTTACGCGTATACTGGGCCGCCTGCTGTTCCTGTCGCTGGTTTTGTCCATCATTTACGCCGTCATACGGCTGTGCTTCGCGCCATCGGAAAGTCAGGCGCGGCTGCATCAGATGTCCCGCAGCGATTACGGCCTGATACTGCTCCAGTGCCTGCTCGGCCTGATCGTCATGGGGCTGCCCACAATTCTCACGCGCAAGTGGTCGCTGCCCGTTCCCAGCTTCGTCTATATACTCTATTACATATTCCTCTACTGCGCCATTTTCCTGGGCGAGGTCATGTCGTTCTACTATCTCATCCCCCACTGGGACACGGTGCTGCACGCCTTCAGCGGCGCCATGCTGGGCGCGCTGGGCTTCATACTGGTGGACTGGCTCAACGATTCGCCCGCCGTGCGCGTGCAGTTGAGCCCGCTGTTCGTGTCGCTGTTCGCGTTCTGCTTCGCGCTGGCCGCGGGCGCCGTGTGGGAGATCTACGAGTTCTCCGGCGACGGCCTGTTCGGGCTGAATATGCAGAAGTACATGACCGACAAGGGCGTGATGCTCGTCGGCCACGAGGCGCTCTCCGACACAATGAAGGACATCATCGTGGACGCAATCTCCGCCGCGACCATATCCGTCATCGGCTTCTTCTCCATCCGCAGGAAAAACGCACCCGCGCCGGCCGATAAAGCCGCCTGACAGACCAAAGGAGCAAGCCTATGCCGACCGTCAGAACCGCCGCCCCGCAGGACGAGGCGCGCATACTCGAAATCTACAAAATCGCCCGCGAAACGATGAAGCAAACCGGCAATCCGACGCAGTGGGGCGATGGCTATCCGCCCGATCAGCTGATACACGACGACATACTGACCGGACGCTGCCGCGTCGTATGCGAGGGCGATGCGATCACGGGCGTGTTCGCGCTCTGCCGCGGCGCGGATCCATGCTACGCGCGCATAGAAAACGGCGCATGGCTGGGCGACGCGCCCTATGTCACGCTGCATCGTCTGGCCGGAGACAGCGCGTATCACGGCGTTTTCGCCGCCATCGCCGCCTATGCCCAGTCGCTCGGCTGCGATGTGCGCATAGACACCCACGCCGACAACCGCATCATGCAGAAGCTGATCGCGCGCAGCGGCTTCACGAAATGCGGCACGGTCTACATGGAGGACAATACGCCGCGCGTCGCCTATCAGTGGCAGACGAAATGAGACAAATCAACGAAAGAGCTTCCTGCCCGGCCATTCTGCGCCATGCGGGAAGCTCTCTATTTCCGCTGCTCTCAGTCTGTTTCCCCTTCAGCCGCCTCGCGCGCGTGAAAAACGCTCGTCTATAAGCGGCTGTCCCTCAATGTCCGGATTGAACAGGCGGCCTACACCCTCGCCCCCTGCCGCACCATGGCCGCCGCCACATCGCGCCCGTCCAGCGCCGCGGTGGAGACGCTCCGGCTGAGCGCCAGCGCCGCCGCCGTGCCGGCCGCCTGACCCATGGCCACGCAGTCGCCGGTCACGCGGTAGGAGGCGTGCGCCTCGAACGAGCCGGAAATGCAGCGCCCCGCCATGAGCAGATTGTCCGCGCCCACCGGCACAAGGCAGCGATAGGGAATGTGATAAGGCTTCATACTGTAGTCCTCGCTCTTTTCCTGAGACGTGCCGTCCGGCTGATGGATGTCCACATTGAACGCGCACACGCATATGCCGTCCTCGAATCGGCGGCCTTCACGCAGATCGTCCATCGTCAGCTCGTACAGCCCGCGAATGCGCCGCGTCTCGCGCACGCCCAGCATCTCGGCGGTCTGATCGAGGTGCATATCGACAAATTCCGGCACATGGCATTGCAGAAAACGCACCGCGTCGTGAACGCGCCTGCGCCCCTCGATCAGCGCCGCGCTCAGATCGGCGGGGTCAATGCCGCTATAGCCGCGCATATGCGTCATCTGGCAGACGCCGGCGTGCGGCGCGGGCAATTTGAGAATCCACGGCTGATCGAAGTTGTAGTCATAATCGGTCACGCCGTGCGCCTTTCCGGCCTCAACCATGCGCTCGTACAGTTCACGCGCGCCGCGCTGATAAAAGTCAAAGCCGCTCATGCGGTACATCAGCGTCATCGCCTGACAGGCGTGATCGTTCGGCCGGCCGATCTCATAGGACACGCCGAAGCGCGCGGCCACGTCGCCGTCGCCGGTGCAGTCGATCACAACGCCCGCCCTGTACGCCTGACGGCCGGCCTTGTTTTCGACCAGCACGCCGTTTATGCGCGCGCCGTCCTTCAGCACATCGGCAAAATAGCTGTAAAAGAGAACCTCGACGTGCGCCTCGCCGGTCATTTCGTCGAGCAGATACTTCATCTCCTCGATGTCGAAATCGTACATTCCGCCCGCCACCAGCACGCTCTGCCCCGCCGCGTCCAGCCGGTCGACGATCTCCTGCACGAGCCCGCCCTTGTTCTTATAGTCGAACAGCGGGTTGACCAGTCCGCTCGTCCACATGCCGCCCAGACAGCCGTACTTTTCGATCAGCAGCGTGCGCGCGCCGGCTCTCCCCGCCGCAATCGCCGCGCCGATCCCCGCCGGGCCGCCGCCCACGACGATCACGTCGTATTCGCCCGCGACCGGCGTTCTGCGCTCCTCGCGAATATAGTCCATCAATCCCACTCCCTCCTCTGATTCATGCCGTGATCATTGTATCACGATTTCACAATGCTGTCAAAATTTTGTACGCGGTGTGAAAAAAAATAACCGATTCATGCGCGCGCCGGAAAGAAGTGTGTGCTATAATGTGTCCGTTTTGATTTTTTCACCAATTCGAGGAAGAAGTGTTTTTTATGCGCCTGCATCCCCTGTGCGCGATTGGCCGTTTTTTCAGGAAAAATACCGTGCTGGGCGTGGCCATGGTCGCCGCGCTGATTACGTCGTTCATCGTGCCGCCCGACAGCGCGTATATGGGCTATTTCGATTTCAAGACGCTCACCTGTCTGTTCTGCGTATTGTCGGTGGTGTGCGCGCTGTGGAACATCAACTTTTTCTACATACTCGCCTGCCGGATCGTCAAGATATTCAAAAACGCGCGGCTGTGCGTGCTGGCGCTGATATACATCACGTTCATCGGCTCTATGCTCATCGCCAACGACATGGCGCTCATCACGTTCCTGCCGCTGGGCTACTTCGTGCTGCACGCGGCGCACAGGGAGCGCTATATGGCCGTCACGTTCATATTGCAGAACATCGCGGCCAATCTGGGCGGAATGCTCACGCCGTTCGGCAATCCGCAGAATCTCTATCTCTATTCGCACTTTTCCATACCGACCGGCGAATTCATGAGCGTCATGTTCCCGCCCTTCGTCGTATCGATTCTGCTGATTACGCTCTGCTGCCTTTTTATAAAGCCTGAGCCGATGATCCTGCCCGAAAGCGACGCGGATACCGGCTTTTCGCCCAGGCGCGCGCTCATTTATCTGGCGCTGTTCGCGCTGTCCATCGTCATTGTGTTCCGCGTCATTCCCTACTGGATCGGTCTGGCGGTCATTCCCATTTCCATACTGCTGCTCGACCGCAGAGCCATGCGCATGGTGGACTTTCCGCTGCTCTTCACGTTTGTGTGCTTCTTCATATTTTCGGGCAACATGGCGCGCATAGGCGCTGTGCGCGCTCTCTTCTCGGCGCTGCTGGGGCGCGACACGCTGCTGGTGGGCACGCTGTCCTGCCAGATCATCAGCAACGTGCCCTCGGCGATACTGCTCTCACAGTTCACGTCCAACTATCGCGAGCTGCTCCTGGCCGTCAACATAGGCGGCGCGGGCACGCTCATCGCCTCTCTGGCCAGCCTGATTACGTTCAAGGAATACGTGCGCCACAATCCCGGTCAGTCCGGCCGCTACATCGCGCTGTTTTCCGCGTTCAATTTCGGCTTTCTCGCGCTTTTGACGCTCTTTTGCATGGTCTATCGCACGACGTTCTGACAAATACAGCGCCGCCCGCCGGTCGAGCCTTTTTCGATCAGCGGGCGGTTCTTCATGCTATTTCAATGTGAATGTGCAGTATGTCAGCCGCTCATAGGGCGTTTCATCGCCCGTTTCGCCGATGAGCGCGATGCTTCCGTCCGGCAGGCGCGCCATGTCCGAATAGGCGCTCGGCCCCTCGGCGATCACGCGCTCGACCGTCCATGTGCGCCCCCGATCGAGGCTGCGCTGCACGGTCAGATTTTCGCGCGCCGTCGAGCGGGCGTTGCTCAGCAGCACCTCCTCGCCGCGCGGCGTGGTCACGGTCAGCAGGCTGCCCTGACAGGTCGCGTCCAACAGCGCGGGCATGAGCGCCGCCTGTGAAAAGTGTGCGCCGTCCGCCGCCCACGCCTGAGCGCGGCAATGCGGATTTTCCGCCCCGCCATAGGGCATATGGCGCATGTTGATCAGCACCTCGCCGTCCGAGAAGGCCGCGAGCGAACACTCGTTGGTGCACACGCCGACCGATTCGCCCAGACGCCACGTTTCTCCATGGTCGTCCGAATAGATCGTGTGCGACATATACGGCCCGGAGCAGCCCGCCGCCTCGTCCAGCACGGCGTGATTCGCGCCCAGCATCAGCCGCCCGGACGGCAGGCACACGCCGTGGCACGGCCCGACGGCATACCACGTCCAGCCGGCAGGCTTCACGTCGGCGGTCATATCGCGCGGAGCCGACCATGTTTCGCCCTCGTCGTCAGAATGGATCACATGAACCGAGCGCGGCCCTCTGCCCCGCATGATCTCCGGCTCGGGCTTGTCCGCGTCGTTTTTGTTGTAGACGAGGAACACGCGCCCGGTCGAGCGATCCTGCACGGGACAGGGATTGCCTACCGTGTCGCCGTTTCCGCTCACCACGACGCGCATATCGCCGAAATGATCGCCGTCGCCCGCGCGCATCATGACGTCGATGCGCCCGGAATCGCCCAGCCCGTCGCGCCGCCCCTCGCAGAATACCAGCACGCGCCCGGAGGAAAGCGTCAGCATCGTCGGAATGCGAAACGCGCTGTAGCCGCCGTCTCCGCGGGCGAAGAGCGTCTGCCGCTTCATTTTTTCAGCCCTCCCGCATGGCCAGCGCCCTGTCGACAAATTCGCCGATCATATCGGCCAGTATCCAGCGGCCGTTTTCCACCTTGTAGGCATAGCCGCAGTGGCCGTAGCCCGGCATGAAGCTCACGTCGATTTTGCTCATGTCGTAGCCGAAATGCTGAAGCGTCGCGACGAGCAGGCGGTTCTGCTCCGGGCGCGCGGGCATATCGTGCTCGGAAAATATGATCTTGAGCGGTACATCGGGCTGCGCATCGTGGATGTGATACAGCGGCGCGGCCTCGTCCAGACGGCACAGACGGCTGTCCTCGCCGCGATACTTGAGCACATTGAAGTGCGTCGTGGGCTGACCCGCGTCGAATATGTAGCCCGCGAAATCCGCGCTCCTGAGCCCGACCGCGGCGAGATATTCGGGCGCGAAGCACAGCATCATGGAGAGATAGCCGCCCGCCGACGAGCCGCCGAAGAATATGCGGCCGCTCAGGCCGTACTGCGCCGCATGATCGAACACCCAGCGCGAAGCCGCGGCGCAGTCCTCGATAAACGCCGGGAACGCCGCCGCGGGATACATTCTGTATTCCACGCTCACGAACGCGATTCCCTGCGCACACAGCTGCGCGGCGATGCCGTCAAAGCCCTTGCGGGAACCGGCCTCCAGCCCGCCGCCGTGCGCCCAGATCACCGTCGCGCGGCACGCTTCATCGGGCGCGAACACGTCCAGGCGGCGCATGTCGTCGCCCTGTCCGCAATAGTCGATGTCAAAATACGTCTTCACAGTCATTCCTCCTCATGAACTATTCAGCATAAAGCGCCGCGCGGCCAGACGGCTCTCCTCGAGCCTTTAATCGCGCCCGGCGGCGTATTCGGCGGGCGCGGACGATTGAATGCGGCGGAAATTCTCATTTTACAGAGCAAAAATCGTTCCCTTGCAGCTTTTGCGCCCGGAAATCTGAAGGATTTTTGGCAAAAACCGGCAGGGGCGGCCGTGGCGGGGAACTTGCTTTCCCGCACACCGGCTTGTCAAAACCTCTTTTGACAGGCTGAGATCCGCGCGGCCAGACGGCTCTATTTTCCGTCCTGCGCGGCGATTTTCTCCGCCAGATCGGTCAGATAGCACCAGCGCTCGGTCTTTTCCTCGAGCCGCTGATCGAGCGCCTTCTTCTCCTCCTCGAGCGCTTGCAGCTTGACGTAATCGCTGGCGTTGGCCGCCATATCGGCCTCGCAGCGGGCGATTTGCGCTTCCAGATCGGCGATGTCCGCGTCGATGGTATCGTATTCGCGCTGCTCCTTGAAGGAGAATTTCAGCTTCCTCGGCGCGCCTTCGCGGCGAACGGCTTCCTTCTTTTCGGTCTGGGGCTGCCGCTCCTTTTCCTCCGCGCGGCGCTGCGTCTCGTAATCGCTGTAATCGCCGGTATAGCGCTCGATCGCGCCGTCCTCACGCACGGCAAATATGTGATCGGCGATTTTGTCGAGGAAATAGCGGTCGTGCGATACGGCCAGCACCGCCCCGGGGAATGAGAGCAGATAGTCCTCCAGCACGGTCAGCGTCTCGATGTCCAGATCGTTTGTCGGCTCGTCGAGCAGCAGCACGTTGGGCGCGGCCATGAGTATGCCCAGAAGGTACAGCCGCCGCTTCTCGCCGCCGCTCAGCCTGCCGATCTTAGAATACTGCATATCGGGCGAAAACAGGAATCTCTCCAGCATCTGCGAGGCCGAGAACGTGCCCTCGACGGTTTTCAGCTCGGCGGCCGTCTCGCGCACAAAGTCGTACACGCGCATTTCGGGATCCAGCTCGCGCCCCTCCTGCGTGAAATAGCCGATTTTGACCGTCGCGCCCACGTCGATCGTGCCCGCGTCCGGCTGGATGCGTCCGGCGATCAGATTGAGCAGCGTCGATTTGCCCGCGCCGTTGCGCCCGACGACGCCTATGCGGTCGCCGCGCTGCACGGTGTAGCTGAAATCGCGCGTCACGCAGCGCCCGCCATAGGACTTGCTGACGTGCTCCAGCTCGATGATCTTCCTGCCCAGCCGGCTGGCGGCCGCTGTCATCTGGGCGGTCGCGTCGGTTTCGGGGGCCTTCTGTTCCTTGAGCGCCTCGTAGCGGGCGATGCGGTCGACGCTCTTTGTGCTCCTCGCACGCGCGCCGCGCATGATCCACTGATACTCGCGCCGCAAAAGCGCCTGCCGCTTGCGCTCGGTGCTCTCGGCCATTTGCAGCCGCTGCTCCTTCAATTCGAGATATTTCGAATAGTTCGCTTCATAGCTGTAGAAATGTCCGTGCGACAGCTCGACAATCTGATTGACCACGCGCTCGAGGAAATAGCGGTCGTGCGTCACCATGACGATCCCGCCGTTAAAGCGCCCCAGCTGCTGCTCGAGCCATTCGGATGTGTCGCCGTCCAGATGGTTGGTCGGCTCGTCCAATATCAGCACGTCCGCGGGATGGACGAGCGCGCGCACCAGCGATACGCGCTTGCGCTGACCGCCCGACATCGAGCCGACATTCTGCTCAATATCCGTCACGCCGAGCCGGTTCAGCATGGCGCGGGCTTCATATTCGGCCTGCGCGCGGAAATCAGCGCTGTCGCCCTCGAATATCGCGTCCAGCGGCGCGTCGTCGTCGCGCAGATCGCTGTTTTGCGGCAGATAGGAAATTTTGACGTTCGGATCGGTCGACACAGCGCCCGTATCCGGCGTGACGCGTCCGGCGAGGATTTTCAGAAACGTGCTCTTGCCCGTGCCGTTGAGCCCGATCAGGCCGACCTTTCTGCCCTCCTCGAGATAGAACGTCACGTCGTCCAGCAGCTGTTTGTCGCCGTAGTTTTTTGAAATGTGTTCCGCGGAAAGAAGCATTTTATATCCTCCAAGCTCAATAAGCGTCTCTGCCCTCGGCCAGACGGTCGATCAGGCGCGCGCAGCCTTCCGTAATGTCTCGGCAGGCCGCGTCGAAGTCGCCCGTATACCATGGATCGGCGATGTCGCGCGGGTTGGGCGCGCCGTCCAGCAGGCGATGGATCTTGTTCTCCGGATCGCCGCCGCAGATGCGCTTCATGGCGCTGACATTGCGCGCCTCCATGCCGATGAGCAGATCGTATCTGTCATAATCGCCGCGCCTGAGCTGAACGGCGCGCTTTCCCGCGCAGTCTATGCCCATTTCCTTCAGCTTTTTCCGTGCGGGCGGATAGACGGGATTGCCCGCCTCCTCGTCGCTCGTGGCCGCCGACGCGCATGCGATCTCGCGCGATAAGCCGCGCTTTTCGAGCATATCGCGGCAGATAAACTCGGCCATGGGACTGCGGCAGATATTGCCCAGACACACGAAAAGAATCCTTATCACATCATAAACCGCCTTTGTCTTTTTCTGTCTGCCGATATGCTTCAAAAAAGGGCGTCCGCGGCGCGGCTTTCATGCGCGCTTTCCTCTGCGGCTGCGCGATCAGCCGGCCGTCTGATTTTCAGGCGGAAACAGATCGGGCGCTTTGACCCGAACGCCGCAGAAGGAGACGGCGCGGCGAACGCGAATTTTCGAAGCACACGATAAATTTTAGCAGATTCCCGGGGCGATTGCAAGCGTTTTCCCGTTGCGGCGCGCCGCCAAAGGGCGTATACTGAAGGCGACACTGCACATATGAGGCGGTCGGCTCGATGCGCCGCATTAACCCAGCAAGCAAAAGGAGGACTCGCCATGTCATCGCTCTTTTACCGCGACCTCAGCGCCCAACAGGACGACAAAACCGTGCTGACCAATCCGCACAAGGGCTGGTACTTCCACTATATCGACAACGGCATGAAGGCTCCCGCCTACCGCAACACGATAAAGCCCGGCGACGACCTGCGCGCCTTTCCCGGGCTCAACCATATGTATCTGCGCTTCGACTGGAACGACATAGAGCCGACGCGCGGCCGCTATGAATGGGACAAGCTCGACGCGATCATCGAGCGCTGGGGAGCTCTGGGCTATCGCTTTTCCATGCGGCTGTGCACCTATGAGGCGAACCGGCGCATGATCCCCTGCGCCACGCCCCGATGGGTGTTCGACGCGGGCGCGCGCGGCTTTTCCGTAGGCGCGATTGAGCCGGACTACGGCGATCCGGTCTATCTCGAGCATCTGTCGAACTTCATGGCCGAATACGGACGGCGCTATAACGGCCATCCGCTGATCGACTTTATCGACGTGGGCACGTTCGGCACATGGGGCGAGGGACACACCACCTCCGGCACCTGCCGCGTCTATCCCTACGATGTGCTCAAAGAGCACGTCGATCTGCACGCCGCCAATTTCCCCGACACGTTCGTGCTGATCAACGACGACATGATCGGCCACTGCGAAAAGACCGACAGAGCCGCCGCCGTCCGTCTGGCCGAATACTGCGCGGGGCGGCGCATGGGCATACGCGACGACTCGCTCTATGTCGGCTATTATCGCGACACATTCGGCTACGATATGCTGGCGCGCCCCGAGGCGTTCGACGCGCTCTGGCGCAGCGGCCCGGTCGATCTGGAATCGGGCCATCAGCGCATGACGCCGGACAGCGTCACCGGGGGCGGCCTGCGCATGATCGAGGCCATGCGCCGCACGCACGCCACCTACGCCGGCTTCCACGGCGACATATACCATTGGTATGACCGGCACCGTGAATTCCACGATTACGCCGCCAACCGTCTGGGCTACTGGTATTTCCTCGAGGGCTTTTCGCTGCCGCCGCTCGTGCAGGGGCTGGACGCGTTCCTCACGCTGACGCTCACAAACCGCGGCTTTGCGCCCGCCTATCATCGCTGCGCGCTCAAAATCTCTCTGCGCGACGAGCATGGCCGTGAAACCGTCTTTGACGCGCCCGACGTCGACAACCGCCGCTGGATGTGCGGGGAAACCGTCTGTGAGCGCATTCACCTCAGGACGCGCACTCTCGCGCCCGGCCGCTATGCGCTGCGCCTCGGCCTGTTCGACGGCGCGCGCCCCGTCCATTGGGCGGTAAAGAGCGATATTGCGGACGCGGACGGCTATGTCCGGCTGGGCGAAGCCGAGCTCGCGCCCCGATAACCGCCTCAGGCCGGCGAAAATCTCCGCGGAGCTGCTCGGCGCAAGCGCCGCCCGCATTGTCCGCGTTGCTCGGCCGTTTCTCTCTGCGACCGCTTTTCCCCGGCGGCGGGACGCTGACTTTTCATAAGACTGAGGCGCTCCGCCCTGTTCGGACGGAGCGCCCAGACTGCCCGAAAACCATCGGAAGGCTCGAGAGGGTTGGAATCCTCTCGAGTT
>CAKUAV010000106.1 GCA_934636425.1 uncultured Clostridia bacterium | reverse complement strand
GGAGGAGCCGGCCTACACCGAGGCCGAACGCGAGGCCACGCAGGCCAGCGCCGACGCGTGGCTGGACGCGCTGGGCGGCGTGGTCAAGCGCGTGCCGATCATGGACGAGGGCGGCGTGGTGATCGATCACCGCCTTATGCCGGTCATCGGCGGCAAGATTGAGGGCGGCCATCCCGACAAGGTGATATTCTATCGCTGCCCGGACAATTCCATGCGCGGCTTTCGCGTGTTCGCGGGCGATCTGCTTTTGACCGTTCCCGCGGCCGTGGCGATCGACGACGCGATCATGCTCGTGCAGCTGGACGGCAGGCGCGTCGTGCGCAAGATCAAGAAGCAGGACGGCGGGCGGCTGCTCCTGCAGAGCTACGAGTCCGAATTTGAAGGCAGGGTCGTCCCGGTCAAGGACGTTCTGATCGTCGGCCACTGCGTGCGCCTTGAGCGCTCGCTGTAACGCGCACAGAACGGAATAAAGCCGCGCCGCGTCCTCCCTTTTCGCGGACGCGGCGCGCCCGTATTGTATGTGATGATCCTGGAAAAACAGACGCCGCGCTCATTGAGAAATGTGAAGCGCGCGAACAGAATGCGCTTTTTGCGGCCTTCAGCGCCGGGCGGCTTTTTAGCGGCGCGTCAGTTTTTGATGAAATCGGAAACGTCCACCGACGCGTTGTCCTCAATGAGCAGCCCCGCGCCGTCGAATGCGCGGATGTTCTCGAAGCGGCAGTCCTTCATCGCGCCGGCCAGGCGCAGCGCCGCGCCCGCGCGCGAGCAGACGTTGCGTATGGTGATGTTGAACGTCTCGTCGGGCGTTGCGTGGCGCGTGCCGTAGAGGTGAACGTCGCCCAGACGCACGCCGCTGCCGCCGCGCCCCATGTACGGGCTGTTCTTCGAGGAATCGTATACGCCGTCCACGAGTATGTTGTACAGCCTTACGCCGCTCTGGTTGAGCAGGCGCACATTGGCGCAGAAGGCGGAGGAGACGACGTTGCGGATGACGACGTTGTATATGTCCCTGTCCATGTCCTTCACGCCGTAGAGCGCCTCCGTGCTGCCAACCAGCGCGGTCAGGGCGATTGTGTCGTCCTCGGTAAAGCCGGTGATGTTCTCGATGATGATGTCGTGGCAGCCCGATCTCAGATCGATGCCGTCGGCGTTCTTGACGAGTATGTATTTGTAGTCGAAGTCATCGCCCACGCATTCGGCCGATCCGTACGCGCGCTTGCCCAGCCCGAAGCGGCGCGTGCCGTCGGGCAGGCGATAGGAATAGTCGGCCAGAAAGTCGACGTCGCTGATGCGGCCGTTGCGGCAGGCGACGAAATTGAGCGCCCACCAGCGCTGATTGCGGATGTGCAGATTGCGCACAGTAAAGCCGTCCACATTCGCAAAGAGCAGCACGCTGTTGAAGCTGATGTGCGGCAGGCCGTTTTGGCCGGACGTGGTTTCGGACAGGCCGTTGTATTCGCCGCCGTCCAGTATGGCGCGCCCCACGCCCTCGACGACGATGCTGCGGTCGGCGCCCTCGGCGGTGCGGCCGCGCTCGGTGCGGCAGGCGGCGTTTGTGAACATATTGCAGAACGTGCCGTCCTTCATGCGCAGATGGCAGTTCATGAGGGTGAGCGTAAAATCGGACGGAATGAGTATGGTCTGTTCAATCTCGTAAAGGCCGGTCACCGTGACGGCGCGCAGGCCGCTTGTGCAGGCTTCGTCGATCAGGCGCTGTATCGCCGCGCCGCCGTTTTTGATAAATTCCATAACTGTGCTCCTCCCGTATTTTTTATTTGCTGCGCCCATTGTAGCAGAAGCGCGGGGCGATGTCAATAACTCCGCGCCGCCTTTCGACACAAAAACATCCCTTGCCATGAACGGCAAATGCGCGTATAATAAAGGCGACGCCCCACAACTCGGCGGCGCGTCGGGCGACGTCTTTTCCGCCATCTGCGGCATGCGGATTTTTCGATTTACCTCCAGTAAACCTTCGAAATCTGCGCTGGCCTCTGACGAAAAATCCATTCGCCGGCCGCATCGTCTGCGCGGCGTCGCCTGAAGGCGAACTCTATAACGGCGAAAGGACAGCCAGATATAAATGGAAGAAAAAAAGATCAAAAAGCCCGCTCCAGGCGGCGGGAAAAAGAAGCGGAAGAAGAAAAAAAAGCAGCAGGGCTTTTCGTTCATGAAGCTGGGCGGCAGCCTGCGCAGGGGCGGCGCGGTGATACGCCGCTACAGCACGGGCGCGTTCAAGTCCTTTGACGACTTTGCCACGGGCGAGGATCAGGACAGGGTGTCGCAGCTGCTGCTCAGGCGCTTTGCGTGGCTGAGGCGCATAAAGTTTTCGGCGTTTGTGCTGGTGAGCGCTGCAGCGCTTATGCTGCTGATCATGTTCTTCAACAACAGCAGCATCAAGGTGGAGGAAAGGACGATCTCCATCGCCGGACTGAGCGCGGATTTCGAGGGCTATCGCATCGCGCTCGTTTCCGATCTGCACGGCCAGGAATTCGGCGACAATCAGGCCAGCCTGCTGCGCTCGATCAACGGCGCAAAGTACGATCTCATGGTCATGGCGGGCGACATGGTGGGCAAAAGGGGCAATGCCGAAGCGCTGTATCACCTGCTGGACGGCCTGACCTCGAGCGCGCCGGTTTATTTCATCGCGGGCGATTCCGATCCCGGCCCGCTGCTCGACGAGCCGCGCGACACGGAGGGCACGCTCGAGCAGTTCGTGCTGGAGGACTGGGTGCTGGGCGCGATCGATCACGGCGCGATCTATCTGGACGCGCCCACGCGGATCGTCAGGAACAAATCGACCATGTGGCTCACGCCCGAGAGCATGCTGGATGTGGAGGCCTCGCCGCTTCTGTCGCAGCTCAACGCGCAGTATCGGCTGGAGAGCGCCGAGGTGGTGGCGGGCGGCACGGCGGCGCGCACGGCGCTCCCGCTGACCGCATGGCGCGTGCAGTGCGCCGAAAAGCTCCTGAACGCCGTCTCGACGATGCAAAATGAAGATCTGCACATCGCCGTGGCGCACTATCCGCCCATAGAGGCCTACAACGCCTCCAGCGGCTATTCCGGCTCGGGCATGCTGCGCACGGCCGATCTGGTGCTGGCCGGCCACTACTGCGGCGGCGGCTGGAAGCTGCCCGGTCTGGGCGCGATATTCATCCCCGCCGTCGAAGCGCCGCGGCACGGCTGGCTGCCCGATCAGTCGCTGGTCGAGGGCGAAAGGCTGCTGGGCGGCATAAACGTCTATACGACGGGCGGGCTGGGCATGAGCGACGCCATACCGCTGCCGCGCTTTCGGCTGAACAATCAGCCCAAGGTCACGATACTGACGCTCACCGCCGCGCTGACCGACGATCTGCTGGGCGTGAGCGGCTGAGGGCTGTCGCACAACCTTAGTTTCAAATTAACCGTATGCGGCTGTTCCGGAGGAAAAGCGGGCGCTATAATTATAATAAGAATCAATAGAGCCGGTATATGGGGGAGTATCTTTCGGGAGGCCTTGCCGATCGTCTGCGGACGGGAAGCGGCCCTCCTGCGAACAACCGCGTTTCTGAAAAGAGAAGGCCGCGCGGCTCGCTGCCGCGGGATATATTTTGGAAACACACCAGTTTATAAGAGACCGTTTCAAAAATTCATCAGGCGATCATTTCCATGAGCTGACGGATAAAGCCGCGGCTGCGGTTTTCCCTTTTTTGAAACATTCTCTGACGCTGAGCGGGGCTGAACGATTCATTCAGGCCCGCTTTTTATGTGCGCGAACGCTGCGTTCGCCTGCGCCGGCTCGGAAGGGGAAACATATGTCAGCCATACAGGAAATGTTCGGCCTGTCGCCCGAGGTGGCGCAGGCCATCGAGGAGATGGGCTATGAGACGCCCACGCCCATACAGCAGCAGGCCATACCGCCCATGCTCGCGGGGCGCGACGTCATCGGCCAGGCGCAGACCGGCACAGGCAAGACGGCGGCGTTCGGCATACCGCTGGTCGAGAAGATCGATCCGGCGCTTCGGCGCGTTCAGGCGCTCGTGCTCTGCCCGACGCGCGAGCTGGCCATGCAGACGGCCGGCGAGCTGATGAAGCTGGGACGCCGCCGCGCGGGGCTTATTGTCGTGCCGGTTTACGGCGGCCAGCCCATCGAGCGGCAGCTGCGCGCGCTTCAAAACGGGGCGCAGGTGGTGGTCGGCACGCCCGGCCGCGTGATGGATCACATGAAGCGCGGCACGCTGAATTTCGACGCGCTGAAGCTGGCCGTGCTGGACGAGGCCGACGAAATGCTCGACATGGGCTTTCGCGACGACATAGAGACCATACTCTCGGCGACGAGCGAGGCGCGCCAGACCGCGCTGTTCTCCGCCACGATGCCGCGGCCGATACTCGCGCTGGCCAGCCGCTATCTGAACGACCCGGTGCAGGTCAGGATCGAAAAGCGCGAATTGACGGTCGAGAAGATCGAGCAGTGCTATATCAGCGTGCGCTCGTTCCACAAAAACGAGTTGCTCAGCCGCCTGCTGACGCTCGAGGACATCAAGCTGGCGCTGGTGTTCTGCAACACAAAGCAGGGCGTTGAGAGCGTCGTGACAGAGCTTCAGCACCGCGGCTTCTCGGCGGCGGGGCTGCACGGCGATATGCGCCAGATCGAGCGCGACGCGATCATGGCGCGCTACCGCAACGGGCTGATCAATGTGCTCGTGGCGACCGACGTGGCCGCGCGCGGGCTGGACATAGACAACATAGAGGCCGTGTTCAACTACGACATTCCGCTCGATGTGGAGTATTACGTCCACCGCATCGGCCGCACGGGGCGCGCCGGCAAGGAAGGCCGCGCCTACACGTTCGTGGTCGGCCGCGAGGTGTCGCGCATGTGGGACTATCGCCGCATCACCGGCGCGAAGATACTCTGCCGCAAGGCCCCCGGCGCGGAGGAGGTCGAAAGGGCGCTCTGCGGCCGCGTGATGAAGGAGATCACCGATCGCGCGGGCGGGGAGCACAGCGAGGAAACGCGCGCTCTGGCGCGGCAGCTGCTGGAGAGCGCCGACGCGGAGCAGGCCGTGGCCGCAATGCTCGATCTGCTCATCAGACAGGCCGGCGCGCGCACCGACGTGACCATCGATCTGAATCCGCCCGAGCCGGTTCGCCCGCCGCGCCCCGCAGCGCCGAGCGCGCCCGTACGCCGCGGCCCCTACGGCCGGCCCGTGCCGCGCGATATGCTCGAGAGCATGCGTCGCGAAAACCGCGCCGATGCGCACGGAGACGACCGCCGCGCGCCGCGCCATGGCGACGAGCATCGCCGCGACGCGCATTCCGAGCGCCGCTATGACAGGAACGATCGCCGCGCCGGCGAAAACGGCTATGAGCGCCGCCATGCCGGCGCGCCCCGCAGCGGCCATAACGGCTATGCGCCCCGCGCGGAAAAGCGGGATTACGGCGCGCGCCGCTTTGAAAAGGGCGCCGTGCGGCACAGGACGGGCGACAAGTAAACAGCATATTTTCGGCATGATCGAAGCGATTCGGTCGTGCCGTTTTTTATATGACGGCCTGCGCGCCGCGCCATGGCGACGAGCATCGCCGCGACGCGCATTCCGAGCGCCGCTATGACAGGAACGATCGCCGCGCCGGCGAAAACGGCTATGAGCGCCGCCATGCCGGCGCGCCCCGCAGCGGCCATAACGGCTATGCGCCCCGCGCGGAAAAGCGGGATTACGGCGCGCGCCGCTTTGAAAAGGGCGCCGTGCGGCATAACCGCACTGAACGCTGATATATTCCCAAATGCCATGACCGAATGATTCGGCCATGGCGTTTTTTTATGACGCCAGATATTCACGCAGCCTTCACAATGGAAGCATGATCGTTGACATTGATGTGCAAAATATGATCTCACTGTGGCAAAACACAATCGAGTTCCACCGAAAAGACATAAATTGCTCATAAAATGGCACAAAAATGGCAAAAATGGTATTGTATCCGGGATTGGTAAGTGATATAATACCTATATCCTGAACAGTATGAGGTGAAGACAATGCAGGTTGCTCCCAAGGGGAAGCAGGTTGTTTCTCCGAAAAAGAAGGACGGCTTCAGGCTGTTTCTGATGGTGCTGCCCTGTCTGGTGTTTGTGTTTGTGTTTTCCTATCTGCCGCTGTGGGGTTGGTCGTTCGCGTTTTTTAACTACAAGCCCGGCCGCGCGCTGATGGATTGTGAGTTTGTGGGCTGGGCGCACTTTACGCGCCTGTTCGGCAATCCGGTCATGCGCCGCCAGCTGATCATGGTCATGCGCAACACGCTGGCCATGGCCGGACTGGGCATACTCTGCTCGCCGATTACGCCGGCCTTCGCCATTTTCATGAGCGAAATCAGCTCCAAGAAATATCAGAAGGTCGTGCAGACGCTGACCACGCTGCCGCACTTCATTTCCTGGACGATCATGTATTCCCTCGTGTTCTTCATGCTCAATGTCAACAACGGCTTTGTCAACAATCTGCTCGTCTCGCTGGGCGTGCTGGAAAAGCCGGTCAACTTCCTCGTGTCGCAGAAGCACGTCTGGATCACCATGCAGGGCTACGGCATGTGGAAGGGGCTGGGCTGGGGCGCGATCGTCTATCTGGCGGCGATTTCCGGCATCGATCAGGAGCTTTACGAGGCCGCGATGATCGACGGCGCGGGGCGCATGCAGCGCATATGGCACGTCACGGTGCCCGGGCTGATCGAGACCTACTTCGTGCTGCTGATCATGTCCTTCGGCAACTTCCTCAACACCGGCATGGAGCAGTACTATGTGTTCCAGAACGCCATGAATCAGGATTACATTCAGGTGCTGGATCTGTACGTCTACAATCAGGGCATAAAGGGCGGCCAGATCTCCTATGCGACGGCCATCGGCACGATGAAGTCCTTCGTGGCGCTGATACTGTTCATGTTCGCCAATTCGCTGTCCAAACGCGTCCGCGGCACGAGCGTGTTTTAAGGGGGGAAGAGCAAAATGGCCGGAACGAAAATCAAAAAGAGCAGGGGCGATATTGTCTTTGATATCATCAACTACACGTTCTTTACGCTCTTCATGCTCCTGTGCGTGTTTCCGTTTTACTATGTGGTCATCAACTCCATCAGCGCCAACAATCTGGTGGATACCGGCAAGATCATGTTCTATCCCATCGGCGTGCACTTTGACAACTATGTCGAGGTGCTGAAGATGGAGCGCATGGGCCGCGCGGCGTGGGTCTCCGTGGCGCGCACGGTGCTGGGCACGGCGCTTTCCACGCTGGGCGCGTCCTACATGGCGTATCTGTTCACAAAGCAGCATATGTGGAAGCGCAAGCTGTGGTATCGCATGGTCATCGCGACGATGTACTTCAGCGCCGGCCTGATCCCGGGCTATCTGAACTGCAAGATGCTGGGGCTGACCAATACGTTCTGGATCTATGTCATACCGGGCATTTTCCCGGTCTACAACATGGTGCTGATCAAGACCTATATGGAGTCGATTTCTCCGGCGCTGGAGGAGAGCGCGGAGATCGACGGCGCGGGCTATTTTGTCCGCTATACGCGCATCGTCATGCCGCTGTGCGTGCCGATTCTGGCCACGGTCGTGCTCTTCAGCGCGGTCGGCCACTGGAACGCCTACATGGACACGCTGATATACGTCACGGACTACAGGCTCTATACGCTGCAATACCTGCTGTATGAGTACATCAATCAGGCCAAGAATCTGGCCGCGCAGATCGCGCAGGGCAGCCTGAGCGCCGGCGACATCGATCCCTCCCGCATCGTATCGCCGACGTCGGTTCAGCTGACCGTGACAATCGTCGTCATATTCCCCATCATATGCGTCTATCCGTTTTTGCAGCGCTATTACGTCAAGGGCATCATGATCGGCGCGGTGAAGGGATGAAAAAGTTTCATTGGTCGCTCGAAATGGGACGCGCGCACCGATGAGAAGCTCGAAAAGGTGAATTGGGAAAGAAGGGGGTATTTCACAATGAAGAAGTTTCTTGCGATTCTTCTGGCCGCTCTGATGGTTCTGGGCGGCGCCGCCATGGCTGAAGGCGATCTGACCTATATACTGGGCTGGGGCATCGGCGGCGATACGCAGGGCCCGGTCGGCGGCTGGGTCGGAGAGGTCTGGGCCAAGAAGGGGCTGCAGCTCGAGGCCATCGGCAATGGCAACAGCGAAGAAAAGATGCAGGCCATGCTGGCCTCCGGCGATATTCCGGACATCATCCGCTTCAACAAGTGGGATCAGTTTGAAATCGCTCTCGAGGCGGACTATCTGCTCTGCCTGGACGATTACATCGATCAGCTGCCCATGACGCAGAAGTATGCCTCGAACGCGCTGCAGTTCGTGCGCGATCTGCACAGCAACGGCACCGGAAAGCTCTACGGCATTCCGGACAACGTGGGCAAGTCCACCTCTCTGGCCGGCAACACCCCCGGCTGCTATGCGATCAACGTCCGCTGGGACATCTATCGCGAGGCCGGCTATCCCGAGGCCGAGACGCTTGAGGACACCATAGAGGTTCTCAAGAAGATGAAGGAAGTCTATCCCAAGAACGCCGACGGCCAGGAGACCTATGCGATGAACATGTTCGCCGCGTGGGACGGCACCAGCCGCTTCTCCTTCGCCAACGCCGTTCTGACCACGCTGGGCTACTATGAGGGCGGCCAGAACTATTTCGTCAATCACGACATGAAGACCGACACCGTCACCTCCATGTTCGACGACGACGGCGCCTTCCATCGCGCCTGCCGCTATCTGTTCCTGCTCAATCAGGCCGGTCTGGTCGATCCGGACGCGCTGACTCAGGAATACACCACCTCCCAGTCCAAGATCAACGACACCAAGCAGTATTTCGCGGCCTGGTGGGGCGGCTATCCCTCCAACAACAAGGACGACGCGAACGCCGAGGAGCCGATCGGCTGGGCGCCGCTGATTTTCGGCGAGTACACCACGTCTCTGCAGGGCGATTTCCCCTGCGGCTCCGGCTGGCCGCTGTGCATATCCGCGAAGGCCGCCGAGAAGGGCGAGGACTACATCAAGGCCTGCCTGACCTATGTCGACGCCAACGCCGATCCGGAATTCCTGTACGAGCTGCTCAACGGCCCGCGCGGCGTGTTCTGGGATGTTGACGCCGACGGCAAGACCTATGCGCTGGACGCCGCCTACACCCGCGCCGACACCGGCAACTACACGCTGGCCTCCGGCGAGGAGTACAAGTACTGGAACGGCCGCTACACGCTCAACAGCACGGCCGTCAACACCGCCTTCGACAATACGTTCAATGAGACGCTGAACGTCTACTCGAACGACAACAACCTCTACAAGCAGTGGGCCGAGCATTACGGCGGCGGCTTCGAGTTCCCCATGGACTACCTGCTGGCCGAGAACCGCGTTGTCACCAACCCGACGTTCTATCAGTTCATGCCCGTACTGCCCGACGACATGCAGATGATCAAGGACGCCGCGGGCGCCGTCGTGCAGCAGTCCGGCTGGAAGATGGTCTATGCCGCCGACGAGGCCGAGTTCGAGGCCATATGGCAGCAGATGAAGGCCGACGCGCTGGCTCTGGGCGCGGAGGATCTCCAGAAGTGGTACGCCGAGACCGCCGAGGCTGCGCGCGCGGCTGCGGCTCCCTACGAGTACAAGGATTAATCTGAACAGGCCGGCCGTTCCCATTGCGGCAGGCCACAGTCAAAAAGCGTCCGAAGCAATTCGGGCGCTTTTTGCGTGACAATCGATTGATGAAGGGGGCGCATTGCCTGAGCGCCGAAATCCGCCTGCCGCCGCAAGGCGCAATCGCCCGTCAGGCAGGGAGAGGCCGCGCTTTACAGGCGCAGGATTGCCGCTCTCATTCTTTGCAAGCGCCCTGTTCGGGGATTCGGTTTTGCGTCTTTCGCCCCCGGATATAGCGGCGCGGCTTATGCGTCCGAGAAATTCGGGCGCTTTTTGCGTGATGTTCGATTGCTGAAGGGGGCGCTTTGCCTGAGCGCCGAAATCCGCCTGCCGCCGCAAAGCGCAATCGCCCGTCAGGCCGGGAGAGGCCGCGCTCTATGTGCGCGTCGAAAGATTGTCAATCTCATTCTTTGCAAATGCCCCGTTCAGGGATTCGATTTTGTCTTTTTGAAACCCTGCCTATATTGGTGCGGCTCTACGGTTTTTGCTGAAGCCCTTTTCATGCTCCCTCATTGCAATGGAGACTATATAATGCCCATTTGATTATCATAAAACAGCCGCGGAACCGAAAAAGTCGGCTCCGCGGCTATGCTGTCATGGGGCTGTGCAGTGCGTTTTATGCGAGCGCATAGCTCAGCGCGCGCGCCTCGTGCAGAGAAACCGGCACGCGGAAGCACAGGCAGCCGTTTTCGACGCGGCAGTCGACCGCCGCGCCGTCCGGCAGCGCGGATTCGTTCGAGCTTTTGCGCAGCGTCATGGCGTTTTTTCGCAGATGCGCAGCGCCGTTTGATTGTCATAGTACAGCCGCGGAACCGAAAAAGTCGGCTCCGCGGCTATGCTGTCATGGGGCTGTGCAGTGCGTTTTATGCGAGCGCAT
>CAKUAV010000105.1 GCA_934636425.1 uncultured Clostridia bacterium | reverse complement strand
TGTTCTCGGCCAGCGCATAGGAAATGTTGATGTACTCGTGGCCCTCAACGCCCGTAACATCCAGCTTGGAGCCGCCGTCCAGATACTGATTGAGGAAGATGAAGGACTTGCCGCTGTTCAGCTGCGCCTTGATCATGTCCTGATCCCACGCGGCATAGTCGGGCGCGATCAGGCCGTCCTCATAGATCTTGTTGACATAGGACACGGCGTCTCGGAAGGCCTGCGTGGTGCCGTCCACGGTGTACTCAGTGCCGTTGAAGCCCAGCACCCAGCGATGGCACGGAAATACCTTTTCATTGATGCATTCCCAGATGCCGCCCGCGCCCGTGCTCCTGTTCAGGAAGGGATAGGAATCGGGATATATCTCCTTGAGCTGCCTGGCCGCCTCGAGCAGCGCCTCGGGCGTGGTCGGATAGGCGATGTTGTTCTCGTCAAATACGGTCTTGTCGATGACAATGCCGCCGCTCGGATTGCAGGTGCCGCCCTGATTCTCGGAGAACATGGGCGAGAAATAGATGTTGCCGTCCTCATCGTACATATAGTCGATCAACTGACCGCACTCGGCGAGCAGGCGATCCAGATTGGGCGTATCGTAGTCCTTCAGATTGGCGAAATAGCCCTTCTTGCCCAGGCTGTTGACGTTGGTCGCGCCGCCCTGGAAGGTTCCGTCGCTGCCGGACAGGCTGTTGAGGCCAATGATGTCCCACGGCATATCGGCCGCGTTGACGGCGATGTTCAGCTTCTCCTTATACTCAGCCGCCCAGCCGAAATAGGTGTATTCCAGCGTCACGTCATAGCCCAGCTGCTCGCTCAGCTTCTTGATATACTCCTTCTGCACGGGGGTATCGGCGGGATCGTAGGAGCTGAAGTAGGGCGCGAGCACGGACAGCGTCACGCTCTCTCCATCGGCCAGCGCGCCGGACACGGGCAGCGCGCCGATCATCAGCAGCGCCGCAAGCAGTATTGACAGCAGTTTCTTCATGGGTCAGTTCCTCCTTTGATATTATATTACCAGCGGCTCAATGCCGCCGACAATCGGGAATAACTGTCAGCCCTTGATCGAGCCGACGAACACGCCCTTGACGAAATACTTCTGTATGAAGGGATAGACGCACAGTATCGGCGCCATGCCGATGAATATCGCGGCCATCTGGATGTTGCGCGCGTTATAGCGGCTGTTCTGCATGGCCTGCCGCAGATATTCGTCGTCGCCCTGATTGGCGCGCTGCAGCGTCGTGGTGATGCTGTCCAGTATGCGGCGCAGCAGCAGCTGATACGGGAACAGCTCCTCGCGGCGCAGATAGATCATCGCGCCGAACCAGCCGTTCCAGTTGCCCACCAGCGAGAACAGCCCCAGCGTGGCGTAGATGGCGATGGACAGCGGCGTTACAATCCGCAGATAGATGCGGAACTCGCCCGCGCCGTCGATCATCGCGGCCTCGCGCAGCTGCATGGCGTTGCCCTGAAAGAACGTGCGATACAGCACGACGTTGTAGGCGCTGATGCCCGGAATGATCATGACCCACACTGTGTCGATCAGATGGAGCGCCTTGTTGAGCAGATAGCCGGGGATCAGGCCGCCGCTGATGAACATCGTGATGGTCAGCATGACCGTGATCGGCTTTTTGAGCACATAGTCCTGCACAGAGAGCGCGTAGGCCAGCATGGATGTGAACGCCATGCCTAAAAACGTGTTCGTGAAGGCGTAGAACACCGTGTTCAGATACGAGCGCCCCATGTTCGGCTCGGAAAAGACCACCTTATAGGCGTCCAGCGAGAAATCCCGCGGCCAGAGGAAGAAGCCGCCCTGATCGACCGCCTGCGCCGAGCTGAGCGAAATGGCGAACACATAGACGATCGGATAGAGCATGAGCAGCGTAAAGAGGAAGAGAAAGGCGACGTTGAACCCGTCGAAGAAGCGCTCGCCCGCCGTTTTTTTGATTTTCATTGTCTTCATGCGCTTTTCCTCCTCACCACAGGCTCGTTTCCGAAATGGCGCGGCTGGTGTAGTTGGCCAGCGTGATCAGCACCAGCGAGACGATGCTCATCAGCAGGCTGATCGCCGTGGTGTACTCATAGCTGCCGCCCACGATGCCCTGCCGGTAGACGTAGCTGCCGATGACATCGGCCACCTCGTAGGTCGATTCGTTGTAGAGCAGTATGGTCTTTTCCTGACTCACGCCCAGTATGCTGCTCACGCGGAATATCAGCTGTATGGAAATCGTGGGCAGTATCGCCGGAATGGAGACGTGAACGATGCGCTGGAATCGCGTCGCGCCGTCCACAATGGCGGCCTCCATGAGCTGCGGATCGGCGTTTGTCAGCGCGGCCAGATAGATGATCGAGCCCCAGCCGACCTCCTGCCATATGCCCGAGCCGATGAACAGCGCCCTGTAGGCCGAGCGGTTGATGAGGAATGTCTGCCGCGCGCCGCCCAGCTTTTCGATCACGTCGTTGACGATGCCGTCGTAGGCGAATATCATCTTGACCAGACCGACCAGTATGACCGTCGAGAGAAAGTGCGGCAGATAGGATATCGTCTGCACGACCTTTTTATAGCGCGGCAGCTGGAGCTGATCGAGCAGTATCGCCAGTATGATCGGCAGCGGAAAGCCGAAGAGAAGATCCTCCAGACTGATGATCAGATTGTTGCGCAGAAGGCGAAACACATAGGGCGTCTGAAAAAATTTGTAAAAGTACTTCAGCCCCACCCACTCTATATCGGGATTGAAAAAGCCCTTGATCGGATTGAATCGCTGAAACGCAATCGTAATGCCGTAGAGCGGTATATACTGAAACACGATGACCAGCAGCAGCGCCGGCAGGCTCATGAGCACCAGCATCCGCTGATCCCACAATTTTGCGGCGAAGCCCTTCCGGCGCGCCGGCTGACGTTGAGACATATCCATCCTCCTCACGGAACGTTTTGTGTGCCTTGCATACCGTACTTTAGCATATGGATTTACACACAGTCAACAATCAAATATTGATCGAGTTTCGTTTTATTATCATTTGGCCCGATTTTCCTGAAAATGGCGCGGATTTTTCGGGCGCGCATCCTGTTTTGTGTCGAATTGTGGTTCACCGGGGCATGATTTTATAGTATGTCCTCTTCCAGCGCCTCAGCCGTCGGCTCGATCCGCATTTTCGCCGCCGCACAGCGCGGCTTTAGAGTTCTTTCGCCTCTCCAATGCCTAAAACGCGCCTTGCACTGAAAATTTTTGTAATTTGCCCTCTTTGAGCTTGCGTTTGACTTTTTGTGTGCTATAATAGTATGAGAGTATCTGTTGGTATACTGTGAGTCTACCTATTAAATCGCCGTATAAACGAGGTGTAAGCCAATGTCTCGCAAACAAGCTCAGGACGTCGAACGCGATTATTACGAGTTTCGCAGGCAAATGGCCGAGAAACGCCGCGGCGCTCGGCGGCTTCGGCAGCCCAGGCGAACATACCGCAGCCCCGTCCCCAGCGAACCGGTTTCCCCGACATCGACTCGGCCGCGCCCGCTCAACCCGTAAAAGCTGCGCCCAAGCCGGCTCCCCGGAGCGCTTCGGCCAGGCCGCAGCCGCCCGTCCCCGCTCAGACGGCAGCGTCCGACGAGCCGATCGGCGCCGTTCAGCCGCCGATCGAGGAGCAGACCGTTCCCGCGCAGGCGTCCGTTCAGCCGGAACCCGAAATCGAAACGACCGACGCGCCCGCCGCTGAAGATATGGCAGCGCCGCTCGACAGCCAGCCTGTTCAGGACGCGCTCCCCGAAACCGTCGACGATTCGGACGACTACGAGGACGACGCGGGCGATTACGAAGAGGACGATGACGGCGAAGCGGAAGAATCCTCCTTCGGCGCGCTGCTCAAGGGCGTGGGCGCAAAGTTCGGCGCGCTGGGCAATCGCCTCAAGGCGCTGACGCACCGCGCTGACAATAATAATGAAGAAACTGACGACGAGGACGGTTACGACACTGCCATCGACGGCGATGCCGATGAATCGACCGAAGCGCCCGCCGAAGAAACCGGCGACATTCCCGCTGACAGCGCCGATGAAACGTCCATTGAAAGCGCCGAGCCGACCGAAGCCGCTGACGAAAGCGCCGACGTACCCGCTCCCGCCGACGCGCCGGCCGCCGATCTGCCGGACGATTCAGCCGCAGCGCCTGCCGAGCCGGCCGCCGTTCAGCCCCCGATCATCGACGAGGATGCCGCGTCTGACGAAGCCGGAGACGACTACGAGGACGACGATGCGGATGATGACGACGACGATGGCGACGACGATGATGATGACGACGAGCCGTCCGCGCTGAATCGCCTGATGAGCCGCGTTCACGCGCTCTTTGCCCGCCGCTCCGGCAAAACGGACGCGGACGAAGAAGACGAGGACGACGAAACCGCCGATGAAGCTGAATCCGACGAAGAGGAGGACGCTCCGTCCGAAGAAACGTCTCAGACCAGCGAGGACGGCGACGACGATCTTTACGATGAGGACGCATCCGACGAGGATTGGTCGCAGTTCATCGAGGAAGACGACGACGATTCGAATGCCCCAGCCGCGCACAACGCGTTCGACGCGCAAGACATGGAAGGAGAACAGAGCACTATGGACAACAACCGCAAATCGATGACCGAACTGATGGCGGAAGGCATGAGTGAAACGCCCTCCCTGTCCCGCCGCGAGCGCAGAATGCTGAACGAGGCCGCCGGTTCAAAGGCTCCCGCCAAGGAAAACGCGCCCGCTCTGAGCGAGGACAGCGCCGAGGTCGAAGAGCCGACCGTCGAATACAAGCCCGTGCGCACCCGGCCTCCGAAGAAAGCGCCCGTCGTGCTCGATGACGACGATGACGACGATGAGGAAGAAGAGGTCAAAAAGCCCGCCAAGGCCCCCAAGAAGAAGGCCAAGCGTCCCGTTTATGACGACGACGACGACGATGATGACGATGAAGAGGACGAGGACATCGACGACGACGACGACGACGATGACGACGACGTCAGCGTGAGCAAGCGCATTTTCGGCTTCATCCGCGCGCTGCTGGCCATCGTGCTGGTGCTGCTCCTGCTGATCGTCACGCTGCGCCTCGGCGAGGCCGGCGGCTATTTCAAGCTGGACTGGCTGCGCGACAAGCTCGGCTCCCGCGTTTCCTTTGTGAATACGCTCTTCCCCGAGCCCGCCAATGACGACGGCATAACCATGCCCGACGTTCAGTAACGACACATTCACGAGAATGAAGGAGCGCTGACCATGGCTAAGAAGAAAAAGAGGAAATCCGGCGGGGTCGGACGCGTGCTTAAGGCCATCTGGCTGATTCTGGTATTGGTTCTGCTGGCGCTGATTGCGTATATGCTGATTTCGCAGCCCAGCCTGATTTCGTCCGTCAATCCGCTCGTTACGCCGACGCCCACCCCCACCGCAACGCCGACGCCCACGCCCGAGCCCACCAATACGCCCGAGCCGACCGCGACGCCCACCCCCACGCCCGAGCCCACGCCGACTCCCAAGCCCATAGGCCACGAGGAAGTCGACACGGCCGCCCTGAGTGAAGGCGTTCTGCCCTCGGCCTACAACGTGCAGACCAAAGTCTACGCCGCAGGCACGCAGACCAGCTCCTATACGCGCGCCAACCCGATCAGCATGGGCGGCGACGACGTGTACGCCGCGCTGGAGGGCGTGACCACATTCCGCGGCAACAACTACCGCAGCACCGGCTCCTGGGGCACTGTGCCCGACAACGCCGCGACGCTGAATACGATTTATACCTTCAAGATCGGCGGCATCGACAGCTGGAGCGGCGTCGGCTGGACCGGCCAGCCCGCGATTGTCAAATGGGACAAGGCGACCGTTCAGAACATGAACATCGTTGAGTCCAAGAAGGCGAAGGACGGCCTGGTTGAGGTCATCTATGCCACGCTGGACGGCAAGATCTACTTCTTCGATCTCGAGGACGGCGAGGCGACCCGCGATCCGATCAGGGTCGGCGCGCCCATAAAGGGCAGCGTGACGGTCGATCCGCGCGGCTATCCGATACTGTACTGTGGCCAGGGCATCGACACGGTGGACGGCGAAACGGTCAAGATCGGCATGCGCATATTCAGCCTGATCGATCAGAGCGAGCTGCTCTTCATCAACGGCCGCGACGAGTTCGCCACGCGCCGCTGGTATGCGTCCGACTGCGCGCCCATCGTGGACGGCGAGACCGACACCTGCATCTGGGCGGGCGAGAACGGCCTGCTCTACACCATCACGCTCAACACCAACTACAACGTCGAGGCCGGCACGCTGTCCATCAGCCCTGTGATCGACCGCTACTGGTATTCCTCCGACGTGACCACCCGCCCCGGCATGGAGAACTCCGTGGCCGTCTACAACCACTATGCGTTCTTCACCGACAACTCGGGACTTCTGACCTGCCTTGACCTCAACACAATGCAGCCCCTGTGGAACTTTGCCACCGGCGACGACACCGACGCGTCGATCGTCATCGAGGAGACCGACGAGGGCGTGTTCCTCTACACCGGCACCGAGATCGACCTGTCCGCCAAGAACAACAGCGGCGACGTTCATATGCGCTGCCTGAACGCCATGACCGGCGAGGAGATCTGGTGCAAGACCGTGCGCTGCACCGACCCCGACCACGGCGGCAACTTCGCCACGCCCGCTCTGGGACGCGGCAGCGTCGACAACATGGTCTACTTCACAGTGGCGCGCGTCGTCGCCGACAAGCGCTGCAATATGCTCTATGCGCTGGACAAGAAGACCGGCGAAGAGGTGTGGACGCTGGACATCGGCGGCTACAGCTGGTCGTCCCCCACGCTGACGTTCGACTCTATGGGCAACGCCTATCTGTTCCAGGCCAACTCGAACAGCATCATGCGCATGATCAACGCGCAGACGGGCGAGCTGATCACTTCCATCGAGGTGGACGGCAGCAACATCGAAGGTTCGCCCGCGATCTATAACGACATACTCGTCATAGGCACCCGCGGCGCGCGCATACATGGCATCAAGATCGGTTGATTCGTTTTCCCAAATGCCCGGTTCAGCAATGAGCCGGGCATTTTGTATTTTTCAGCAATAAAAAGCCGCGCAGGGGCATGGTTTTTTTGATATTTTTGTCATATGCGCCGCATTTTCCGTCATAATCCGTCCCAATCCTCTCATAAGTATATAGCAGATCATGTACATACTGTTCTTATGGAGGAGTCTGATATGGAAAATATGTCCGTTATACTCGTCGATGACAATGCGGCGCTCGTCAAAACCATGGGCGATGACTTTTCGGCACGATCCGACGTTCAACTGCTCGGCACGGCCGACAACGGCGTGGACGCGCTGGAATTGATCGATCGCCTGCATCCCCGCTTTCTCGTGCTGGACATCGTCATGCCGCGTCTGGATGGACTGGGCGTGCTGCGCGAACTGAGCCAGCGCTCAAACAGGCCGTACATCATCATGCTCAGCGCGCTGAAAAACGACGCCGTCGTCAACCGCGCGGTCGAGCTGGGCGCTTCCTATTTCATGGTCAAGCCCGCCTCGCCCATGCAGGTTTACGAGCAGATGCTCGCGCTCGCTCAAAACGGCGCGCTGCCCGCCCCCGCTTTGCTCCCGCCGGATCCGCCGAGCAGCTACGCCCGCTGGAGTCCGGACGAGCGCGTGGCCAATCTCTTCCTCTCCATCGGCATCCCGGCGCACGTCAAGGGCTATCAGTATCTGCGCGAGGCCGTGCGCATGGTCATTGACGATCACGACGTGATCAACCGCATCACAAAGGAGCTCTACCCCGGCATCGCGCGGCGATACGGCACCAGCTCAAGCAAGGTCGAGCGCGCCATGCGCCACGCCATCGAGGTGGCCTGGAACCGCGGCCGGCTGGAGAACACCAACCAGATGCTGGGCGTCAAGCTCTTTTCAGAGCGCGACAAGCCCACGAACGGCGAATTCATCGCGCTCATCGCCGACAAGGCCAGCGGCGAATGAACGACCATGTCAAAGAGTCCCGGGCAAAGCCTGCTCGGGACTCTTGGCCTGCCGAAAAGCCTTTGGAGAACTCGAAAGGGTCGAAGCTCTCTCGAGCTTCCAATTTGCCCGGCGGCGTGTGCGATGGGTGCGTGATGTTTTTTGCAGCGTAAAATCTCATTTTCAGGGCAAAAACTGGAGAGGGAGACATGGCAGGGAGCTTGCATCCCCGTTCACCAGCTTGCCAATGCCTTTTTTGACAAGCTGAGAGTCCCGGGCAAAGCCTGCTCGGGACTCTTGGCACCGACAAACCCTGCAATCGCAGAAATTTTTCGAAAGTTTTCTAACGAAATCTACCGCTCGCTTCATCGGCGAGGACTGAAAAATCGACGCCATACGTTCAGCCTATGGGGCAAATTTCACAGTACTCGTTTTCTCGTCTTGCGGCAGCTCTCAGGATCTGTCAATCACGAGCGGGCCTGCCCGGGATTCCTGCACTGCCTCCCTACATCGAGCCCGTTACCGTCAGCGTCGCCGTGCCGGGCGTAACGACCCACGCGCCGCTCGCCGCATCGCGCGCATAGGCGGCGGCAGGCACAGTGATTTGGCCGGCCGTCGTCGCGAACGCGCCGCTGGCGGCGTTATAGGTGTAGCCGGTTGTGGGCTGCAGCGCCGCACCGTTAAGCGTCACCGCCGTGATGTTCAGAATCGGATTGAACGTATCGGAAATCACGATGTTGTCGGCAGCCGTCGCCGCCGTGCCGGTGTTCTGGATGGTAAAGGTGTAGGTGACCGGCTCGTTCTCCACAACGCTGGGCGGGTTGATCGCCTTGACCAGCGACAGCTGCGGCGCGGCTTGGGCGGCGATCTGCGCAGTCGCCGTCAGCGGCGCGGTCAGGCCGCCGCCCGTTATCGACGCGCTGTTGTCGATCGTCGCGCCCACACCCTGCGGCGCAAACTGATTCACCCGCGCCGAATAGAGCAGCACGGCGTTGCCGCCTGCGGGCACATTGACGCCGCTTATGACCAGAGGCGCGCCGGCCGCCACTGTGGGAGCGGTTTGCAGCGCGCCGTTGACGAAGAATGTGGCCGAGCCGTCGACATAGGTCAGCGGCACGAGCGTCTGCGCGTTGTAGGCGTATGCGCCCAGATTGTCTGTGATCGTCAGGCCCGTGAAGGGCGTCGCGCCCGCGTTGACCAGACTGACCGCATAGGTGACGACCTCATCGCTTTGATAATTGCGCTTAACGGGCGTTTTTGCCGCGCTGAGCGTTTCGACAAGCTCGCCCCGCACGACATTGGACGCGGTGACGAGGTTGTTGTAGGACAATGTCGCCTGATTTGTGAAAGCCGCCATGGCGTTCCCTCCTTAAGCGCGGTTTCCTCCGCGCACTGTCAGACTATGCCGCATCCCGCAAAAGCGTCTCTGTTTTTCTCGCCGCAAAACGACATTTTTTCTCAAATCGGTATTGACAAGCGGCCCCATATGTGCTAGAATAAATACGTTACGGGGCATTAGCGCAGTTGGTAGCGCGCCACAATGGCATTGTGGAGGCCAAGGGTTCGACTCCCTTATGCTCCATCGAAAGGTTCTGTCAGACTCGGCAGAACCTTTTTTATGCATAGTCTGAAACGTGTCCACAAAAGTGATATTTGACCCCTTGTATCCTTCTCGCTGCTGCGCATATGGCTTTAGCGCCTATCCGCCGCGGTTTGCAGGCGCGCACAGTCCTGCTCAACGGGGTTTTCACAGTCGAATTCCACGCCTGTCGAGGTATTGATCTATGGATTTTTTGAAGAACGCTCATGAATACGGCAAAGAAAAGCATGGATGTGATCATATGCTCGTCGTCATCGCCAATCCCACCGCGCACAACGGCAAGGCGGCCTCTCTCATCGACGCCGTCTGCCAGCTGCTGAAGGAACGCGGTCTGGCCTATCGCTGCGATACCACGCAGTATGTCGGCCACGCCATGCGCCTGGCCGATTCGGCCTTCCGCGAGGGCGCTGACGGCATTGTATGCGTCGGCGGCGACGGCACCGTCAATGAGGTCATCAGCGGGCTGGCCGGGCGGCACATGACGCTCTATCTCGTGCCCTGCGGAACGGGAAACGACTTCGTCAAGGTGCTTTCTCTGCCCAAGGATCCGCTCAAGGCGCTCGAGTGCCAGCTGAACAGCCCCGCCTGCCCCGTGGACATCGGTCAGGTGAACGACCGCTATTTCCTCAATGTCGCCGGCACAGGCTTTGACGTCGAGGTGCTGCGGCAGGCGGCGCGCTTCAAATGGCTAATCGGCGGCCTGCTGCCCTATCTCTGCGGCGTTGTGGCCGCGCTGCGCCGCTTTAAGCCCATGGATATTGAACTGACAATAGACGGCAAAACGGAAAAGCGCCGCATCACGATCATCTCCATCGGCAACGGCCAGTATCTGGGCGGCGGTATGCGCGCCGTGCCGCAGGCCAACCCGATGGACGGACTGTTCGACGTGATCTATGTCGACGCGGTGAACCGGCGCACAATCGCGCGGCTGCTGCCCCTCTTCATCAAGGGAACGCACACCGGCCTGCCCATCGCGCACTGCACCCGCTGCACGGAGGTCGTCATCAATTCGCCGGGCATGACGTTCAATCTGGACGGCGAGCTGCACGACATGGATCGCGCG
>CAKUAV010000104.1 GCA_934636425.1 uncultured Clostridia bacterium | reverse complement strand
TGCGTTTTTCGCACTGCCCGCGTGCCTTGCCGCCTTCCCGCGCACTTATGAAGAATTCGCGCTCGGAGCTTTCCCGCTCCATAACAGACTTTCGAAGCTCGGCCTGTATCGAGGGATTTCGACTCGCAGAAACGCGTTTTTCGCACTGCCCGCAAGCCTTGCCGCCATCCGCGCGCTGTTGAAGAATTCGCGCTCGGGGGCTTTGGCGCCTGATGGGTAAACTTTCGCAACTCGGCCTGTGTCGAGGAATTCCGACTCGCAGGAGTGCTGATTTTTCACACCGCCCGCGTGTCTTGCCGCCTTCCGGCGCGCTTATGAAGAATTCGCGCTTGAGGGGCTTTGGCGCCCTTGGGGTAAACTTTCGCAGCCCGATCAGAGCTGAATCGAGGGATTTTAACCGGAAAGCCGCACGAAAAGACACAGAGATTGCGGTTTTGAGAAGCCCCTGACACGTTCTATTCTAAGCCCCGCCGCGCGCCCTGTCAAGAGCGGCGCGGAGATTTATTTGCGCCCGCGCGGGGCTGGCAAACGCCGATTTTGCGCGCGGCTGTTGTGAATTTTGCAGTGCGGCGCTCTTGCAAATTCCAGCCGATATGTTAAAATAAGAGCGGATCAATAAGCCTGATTCGAAAGGAGCAAGAGCCATGTTTCAGTTTGATCGCGCGGCCTATGACAGGCGCATGGAATGGTTCCGGCACGACCGATTCGGTATGTTCATTCACTGGGGACTCTACGCCATACCGGCGCGCGGCGAGTGGGTGCGCTCGCGCGAGCAGATGAGCGAGGCGCATTACCGCCGCTATTTCGACGCGTTCAATCCGGTCGACTACGATCCGCGCGCCTGGGCGAAGGCGGCTAAGGCGGCGGGCATGAAATACGCCGTGCTCACGGCCAAGCATCACGACGGCTTCTGCCTGTTCGACAGCAAACTGACCGACTTCAAATCCACCAACACGCCCTGCCGCCGCGATCTGGTGCGCGAATATGCGGAGGCGTTCCGCGCGGAGGGGCTGAAGGTCGGCCTGTACTATTCTCTGCTGGACTGGAACCACCCGGACTATCCGCACTATGCCGACGCCCATCATCCCATGCGCGGCAATCCCGACTGGAAGGACTGCAAATTCGACTTCAATAAATATCTGGACTATATGCACGGCCAGGTGCGCGAGCTGTGCGAAAATTACGGCAAGATCGACCTGTTCTGGTTCGATTTTTCCTATGACGCGCTGAAGGGCGAAGCGTGGCGCGCGACGGAGCTGGTGCGCATGATCCGCTCCTACTGGCCGGAGGCGATCATAGACAGCCGGCTCGAGGCCACCCACAGCCCGGACAACGGCCTTGAAAACGGCGCGCCCAACGAGTACAGCGGCGATTTCGCCGGCCCCGAGCAGATCATACCGCCCGAGGGCGTGACCAACCGCAAAGGCGAGGCCATCGCCTGGGAGGCCTGCATCACGATGAACCAGCACTGGGGCTACGCCAGCGCGGACAAGGCGTTCAAGCCCGCGGATATGCTGGTGCGCAAGCTGGTCGAGTGCGTGAGCAAGGGCGGCAATCTCCTGCTCAACGTCGGCCCGGACGCGCGCGGCCGCATACCGCGCGAATCGCTGGAGATACTCGCCGAGATCGGGCGCTGGATGGACGACAACGGCGAGAGCATATACGGCTGCGGCCGATGCAGCCTGCCCAAGCCGGAATACGGCCGAATCACCCAGAAGGGCGACACGCTGTACTATCACGTCTTTGAGCCGCAAATCGGCTCCATACCGCTGATCGGGCTCAAGAAGGATCAGATTCGCTCCATGCGCCTTGTGCGCGACGGCAGCGAGCGTCCCCTGTCGACCGAATGGGCGACGAGCCAGTATCCCGAGATTCCCTTCGTCTCGGTGAGCGGCGAATCAGCGCGCCTGCCCGACGAAACGGACACAGTGATCGCGGTGGAGCTGGCGGGCAGTGCCCGCTGACACTTGCCGCCGCCTGACTCAAGCGATTGTGCGAACAGCAATGTTTGAGCGGCCACACGACCTGCCCGGCCATAAATTAGAGCCGGTCAGGTCTCCGATAGTGCCCGGATGACGGCGCGGCGAACCCGCACCAACGCAACCCCGCCGCAGCGTGAAGAGAGTCCAGAGAGTCGAAGACTCTTTGGCGCAGTCTGGGGCGCGCAGCCCCAGCGTTCTCCCCGCGGAAAGCATAACAAGGCCAATGCGATTGCGCAAAGACGCACAAAGGCCGCGCCGCCAGCCCCGTCCCCCTCGTAACTCCGTCCTCGCGTCCCGGTAACCCGTCGAGATCGCCATAAAGAAACGCACAAACCCGAAGTGAACCCGCCAAGACAGATAACCGCGCCAACATCACGAGAACGCGCGAATGGCGATCTCGACCCGGCGGAACAGGAACGCAAGATACCGCAAGCCGTCCTGTTTGGCGCAATGCGTCAAACAGCAGGCGTGAACCGAGGCCAAACGCCGCGACAGAACCGCAAGGGGCTGACGCACATCGAGCGCAAAATGCCGCGACAGAGCCGCAATGTCAGGCGCACGCCAAGCGCAAACCGCCGCAACAGAACCCCGCATGGACGCGCGCCAAGCGCAACCGCCCCGAACAAAACCGCAATGTCAGGCGCAGACCAAGCGCAACCACCCCGGCAGAATCGCAGACACGGACGCGCGCCAAGCGCAACCACCCCGGCAGAATCGCAGATACGGACGCGCGCCAAGCGAAACCGCCCTGCCAGAGCCACAGGTACGGACACGCGCCAAGCGCAACCACCCCGACAGAGCCGCAATGTCAGACGCGCGCCAAGCGCAGAACATCCAGACAGCCCGAATCAACCTGCCGCGGCGTGTCCGCATTCCGAATTCCGCATTCCCCCCGCCGTTCCCCCGCGCGCACAATCGCCTGTGCCGGCGCTAAAACCGGCCGGACGCAGCATTGCGCCGGCGCACAATCCGCTATCCCACAGGGCGGAATACCGCTTCTTCGCGTCAGCGCGATCGGGCGTTTGCGGACGCAAAGCGCGCCGCTCATACTCATACGCAGAACAGGAGACGCCATAATGGATTTGAACGAAGCCAGAGACATCATCAACCGCGCGGACGAGCAGATCGTCGCCGCGCTGAAGGAGCGCATGCGCGCCGTGACCGAGGTGGCGCGCTACAAGCAGGCGCACAATCTCCCCGTGCTGGACGAAAAGCGCGAGGAAAATGTGCTGGACCGCGTCGCCGCCATGGCCGGAGACGACATGAGCGGCATGGCGCGCGAACTGTACAGGCACATCATGGCCATCAGCCGCGATTATCAGGCGAAAATGCTCGGGCGGGACGGCAAAATCCGCCTGCTCGTGCTCAACGGCCCCAACCTCAATATGCTGGGCATACGCGAGCCGGACATCTATGGAAAAAAGACCTACGCAGATCTGGTCGCCTATATTCAGGCCGAGGCGGAGAAGCTGGGCGCGGACGTGGAAATATTCCAGTCCAACCACGAGGGCGCGCTGGTCGAGAAAATTCAGGAGGCGCTCAACCGCTTCGACGGCATCGTCATCAATCCCGCCGCCTACACGCACACCAGCGTGGCGATACTCGACGCGCTCAAGGCGGTGGCACTGCCCGCCGTCGAGGTGCATCTCTCCGACGTGAGCGCGCGCGAGGCGTTCCGGCAAATATCCTACGCCGGCATGGCGTGCGAAAAGACCTATGCCGGACACGGCTTTGAGGGCTACAGGCTGGCGATGGAATACCTCTGCCGGCGGGAGGACAGGCATGAATAACTTCATCGTGACCACAAACATCGTGCTGCCGATATTCCTCGTGATGGCGGCCGGTTTCGCCGCGCGGCGCATCGGCCTGATCGACGATCACACGGTCAGCGGCTGCAACAGGCTGGTGTTTCGCGTGTTCCTGCCGGTGTCGCTGGCGCGCAGCATAATGCGCGCCGAGGGCTCGCTGGGCGGCGCGCTGCCGCTCTTCGCCGCGCTGGGCACAATCGCCACGTTCGCCGCCGGGATGCTGATCGTGCCGCGCGTCGTGAAGGAAAACAGCCGGCGCGGCGTGATCATACAGGGGCTGTTCCGCAGCAACTACGCCATATTCGGCATACCGCTGAGCGAGGCGCTCTTCCCCATGGGCGACGGCGGCGTGGCGGCGATGATGGTGGCGGCGGTCATACCGGTGTTCAACATACTGGCGGTGATCACGCTCGAGATATTCCGCGGCGGCAAGTTCGACATAAAGCGCATACTGCTGGGCGTAATCAAGAACCCGCTGATCTGGGGCTGCGCGATCGGCTACGCGCTCATGAAGGCGAATCTCACGCTGCCCTCGTTCGTCAATGCGACGGTCGACAAGCTGGCCGTCGTGGCCTCGCCGCTGGCGCTGTTCGTGCTGGGCGCGGCGATCCGGCCGGGCAAGTTGAAGGGCAACATGAAGGCGCTCCTCGCCTCGGTGACGGGACGGCTGGCGCTCTCGCCGCTGGTGATGCTGCCCATCGCCTATGCGCTGGGTATGCGCGGCGCGCAATTCGCCACGCTGATGATCGTGTTCGGCTCGCCGACGGCGGTCAGCTCGTTCACAATGGCCGAGCAGATGGGCGGCGATCCCGATCTGGCGGCGCAGCAGGTGGCGCTGACGACGATATTCTCGTCGATAACGATGTTCGCGATGATCTTCATATTCAAAACGATGGGGGTATTCTGAGGGGACGGGGTAATGCGGAATTCCGCATTCCACCGCGCCGCCGTCCCCCGCGCGCACAAACGCCTGTGCCGGCGCTGTAACCGGCAGGCACTTTTCGCCGCGCCGGCCAACAATTTACAAACCAGCAAAGCAGAACAGCGTCCAAGCGGAAGCCGCGCTGAGGCGGCGCAGCAGGTGGCGCTGACGACGATATTCTCGTCGATAACGATGTTCGCGATGATCTTCATATTCAAAACGATGGGAGTATTCTGAGGGACGGGGCAATGCGGAATTCCGCATTCCACCGCGCCGCCGTCCCCCGCGCGCGCAAACGCCTGTGCCGGCGCTGTAACCGGCAGGCACAAAGGCCGCGCCGGCCAACAATTTACAAACCAGCAAAGCAGAACAGCGTCCAAGCGGAAGCCGCGCTGAGGCGGCGCGTCCGAACGCCTGAGGAAAGAATCGGGCGCGTCCTCGAAAGGAGTTTTAACGTCATGGAACCCGTCTATGTTACTGGCCACAAGAACCCGGATACCGACTCGATCGTCTCGGCGATGGCGTTCGCCGCGCTCAAAAACGCGCTGGGCGAGCGCGAGTATGTCGCCGCGCGGCTGGGCGAAATCAGCGACGAGACGCAGCTCGTGCTGAGGAAGTTCGGCTTCGAGCCGCCCGTGCGCATACACACCGTGCGCACTCAGGTGCGCGATCTCGACTTCGACACGCCGCCCGCGCTGTCAGCCGGCGTGACTGTCGGGCGCGCGTGGGACGTATTGCGCCAGAAGCCCGCGCTCTCCGCGCTGCCGGTTACCGACGAGGACGGCAAGCTCTTCGGCATGCTCACGCCCGGCGACATCGCCGCCTACGACATGAGCTCGATCACGGCGCCCGCCGTGGACGATCTGCCGCTGTTCAACCTCCTGAGCGTGCTCGAGGGGCGCGTACTCAACGAGGCGGGCAATCTGTTCGACACGGTCTCGGGCGAGCCGGTCATCGCGCTGCCCCGCGCGCACGACGCGCCGATATTCACGCGCGCCGACTGCATACTGCTCTGCGGCCAGCAAAGCGACGTGATCAAATCGGCGCTGGCGGCGGGCGTGAAGTGCGTGATACTCTGCCAGGCCGAGCTGAGCGAGGAGCTGCGCGACGCGGCGAACGAAACCTGCGTCATATCCACGCCGCACGACGCTGTGCGCGCGGCGCGGCTGATCTATCACGCGTTGCCGGTCAAGCGCATATGCAGCCGCGGCGAGATCTCCAGCTTCCATCTGGACGACTTTATCGACGACGTGCGCGAGGTGGTTTTGCAGAGCCGCTTCCGCAGCTACCCGATACTCGACGAGAACGAGCGCGTTGTCGGCACGCTGTCGCGCTATCACCTGCTGCGGCCGCGGCGCAAGCGCGTGGTGCTGATGGATCACAACGAGAAGGCGCAGTCGGTGCCCGGGCTCGATCAGGCGGAGATTCTCGCCATCGTCGATCACCACAGGCTGGCCGACATACAGACCGGCGGGCCGATCTACTTCCGCAACGAGCCGGTGGGCAGCACGACCACGATCGTCGCCGAGATGTATCAGGAGAAGGGGCTCATGCCCACCGAAAAGCTGGCGGGGCTGATGGCCTCGGCCATCGTGTCCGACACGGTGATGTTCAAGTCGCCCACCTGCACGGAGCGCGACCGGCGCATGGCCGAGCGGCTGGCGCGCGTGGCGAACGTCTCGCTGGACGATCTGGGGCGCGACATTTTCGCCGCGTCCTCCTCCGACGCCAAGCCCGCCGCCGAGATGCTGTTCTCCGATTTCAAGGAGTTCCACATCGCCGGGCACAATCTGGGCATCGGCCAGATCACCTGCCTGAACAGCGAGCACATACTCGAGCGCTCCGATGAGTTCCTCGCGATCATGCGCGACACAGTCAACAAGCGCGGCTACGACATGATGCTGCTGATGCTGACCGACGTGCTGCGCGAGGGCACTCAGCTGCTCTTCCTCGGCGACGCGGACACCATACGCCAGGCCTTCAACGTCGAGGTGACCGGCAACACCTGCTTCTTGCCGCACATACTCTCCCGCAAAAAGCAGGTCGTGCCGATGCTGTCCGTCCTCTGGGGCTAAGCGGGCCGCAGTGCGGCTTCCACTTGCTGCCGCGCAACATTACACGACCTGCCCGGCCATAAGTCGGAGCCGGTCAGGTCTCCGATAGAGCGTATAGGTGTCATCGTTATACAGCCCGACCCGTCCGGCCATAAATCAGAGCCGGACGGGTCTTTCCGTGTACCCGGGTTTTGCGCGCGTGGGTGCGCTGATTGGGGCACTTGCGCTTTTTGCAGGGATGAGTATTTGCACCAACACAACCCCGCCGCGTAAAGCGCACTCTGCCGCTCGGCCAGCCCCTGAGGAGAGTCCAGAGCGGCCGCAGTGCGGCTTCCACATTTAGCCCCAGCGTACTCCCGGCGGAAAGACTCGCAGCGACAATGCGCCCGCGCAAAAGCGCACAAGCGCCGCGCCGCCAGCCCCGTACCCCGCGTCCCCGGCAATCCCGTCGAGATCGCCGCAAACAAACAGCCAACCCGAAGTGAACCAGCCAAAGCAGATAACCGTGCCAACGCCGCGAGAACGCACGAATGGCGATCTCGACCTGCGGAATAGAAACGCAACATCCCGCAAGCCGTCCTGTTTGTCGCAAGACAAACAGCAGGCGTGAACCGAGACAAAGCGCCGCGTAAAGCGCACTCTGCCGCTCGGCCAGCCCCTGAGGAGAGTCCAAAGAGGCGGCTGTGCCGCTTCCACATTTAGCCCCAGCGTATTCCCGGCGGAAAGCATTGCAAGGCCAATGCGGAAGGAGATAAGCGGTTTGAAACAGCGCCTTGAGCCTTGCGGCGCAGCGCTTTGCCTGCGATCCTTTTTCGACAGCCCGAGCGCATGCCCGAATGACGTGCGGAAGATATGTTCCGATTTCTTTGATTTGCCCATTGGCATCGCCGTTCAGCTATGGTATAATACTATAAAAGGAGGTGCAGGACAAGGGCGGGAGAGAGAAGCACCGCAACCAGCGCATCGTTGAGACGCCACTGGCTGCGGCGAGCGTCGGATTCTCCAGCGAACTGCTCGACTGGCGAACCGATGATGGGAGGGGTTTTAAGCGCCTTCACCCTTTCAAATATAACGTCTGCCCGTTGTCCATGTCAATGGAATTGTTGTCTTTAATCCTTCAGCTTGCTCATACCATTTGCCTCGGCGTTCTCGTTGTTATGCTGGCACGTATTTGTAAAGAGATGAAGAAGTAATGATTCTGCGCAAAGTGTGCCGTGAAAACCGGCACGTCACATCGTACACCGTCTCAATCGGATCTGCTGAAGCCCGCCGCGCCGGATTTCTCAACGAGGACGGCTCTTCGAAGGGGCTGGAGAAAATCGTCGACGAAAAGGCCGGCACGATCACAATCCGCGTCGCGCAAGCCGAAGAACAGTGAAAGCGGGGCTTCGATCGGGAAGCCCCTTTTTTATGTGCGCGCAGGGCGGCAGGCGCAGCATCCAATGTCATGCCGTGACGGCCGGCATTTTGGCGCGGCGCATTTCAATCTGAAAGCGCCCGGATACGCAAAAAGCGCGTCCCCGAATGACGCGCAGAAGATATGCTCAGTTTTCCCTGATTTGCCCGTTTGCAGAACCAGTGTATAAGAGGAGGTGAACGGCATAACTCGGAAAGAGAAAGAAAAGCGCCGCGCGGAAGAAAATCTCAAGCTCCACCGCACGGCGCTGATACTGGCCATCGTCAAGGAGCTTGTCGGGCTCATTAAAGAGCTCCTCAAGTAACCCTGACGGCGGGGAGAGCGGCCACTCTCCCCGCGCCATTATCATAGCACACTCTCCGGGTTTTGTCCAGCGCATGAAAGAGATTTTGACGGTCATTGAAATCGCAGCGCGCATCGCGCTGATCGGCGTGCTCGTTGCGCTTCTCGTCAGAACGTTCAGGAAAAGGTAATCACGAAGCCGGATTCCTCAGCGGGAAAGGCTCTTCGAGGAAGCTTGAGCGCGTCGCGCAAGCCGAAGAACAGTGAAAGCGGGGCTTCGATCGGGAAGCCCCGCCTTTTGTTTGCGCTTCACGAATGGCTGAGGGACGGCTCGCCCGCCGCTCAGTCCACGCCCTCGGCGGACAGGAAGCCCGATATGATCTTGCGCTCGGCTTCCTCCTCGGTCAGGCCGAGCGTGCGCAGCTTGATGATCTGCTCGCCCGCGATCTTGCCGATGGCAGCCTCGTGGATCAGCGACGCGTCCAGATTGCCGGCGTAGAGCGCGGGCTCCGCCTTCACGCGGCCCTGATCGACCAGTATCGCGTCGCACTCGGAGTGCCCCGTGCAGCGGCAGTTGCCGCGGATCACCGAGCGATACTCCTGATACGACATACCGCGTGCCACCGAGCGCGACACCAGATCCACGCCGGAATCGTCGCCGTCCAGCGACACGTCGAACGCGGACGCGGCGATCTCGTCGCCGTCGGTCATCAGCCGCTCGCGGATCACCAGCTTGGCGCGCGCCGCCAGACGGCCTGTGGTCGTGCGGTTCGTGCTGGTCACGCCGCCGATCTGCAGCGTGTCCATCTCGAAATACGCGTCCTCCTCCAGCGTCATGTCGGTCACGGGATCGATGCGCCGCGCGCCGGCTCCGCCGCCCGTGCCGATGTGCTTTTCCTTATAGAGCGCCCGCGCGCCCTTGCCGAGGAAGAAGCGATGGACGCCGTTGTGGCGGCTCTCCTCCTCGCCCTCGGTATGCACGCCGCAGCCCGCGACGATGATTACGTCCGCGCCCGGCTCGATGAAAAAGTCGTTGTAGACCAGATCGTTTACGCCGCTCTTCGTCACGCAGGCGGGAATATAGACCGTCTCGCCCTGCGCCTTTGCGCTGATGTAGATGTTGATGCCGGGGTTGTCGGTCTTGCTCTCAATGCGGATGTTCTCGGAGGAGCGGCGGCCGGCGCAGCCGCTGTCCTCGCGGATGTTGAACGCGCCCTTGAAGTCGGAGGGCATATTGGAGACGATTTTGAGCAGCTCGTCCGTGATGTTGTTCATGCTTTTTTCCTCCTCACGCCATGCCGCGCGGGCAGCGCGTCCGCTTTTCCGCCGACAGAAGATTCGGCAGCACGTCGTCCTTCGCGCCCTGATCGCGCACCTGACCGCCGGCGATGACCACGATGTGGTCGGCGATGTCCATGATGCGCTCCTGATGCGATATGACCAGCAGCGTGCGGCCGCCCTCGGCCTTGAGCTTTTCAAAGGCGGTGATCAGGTTGGAGAAGCTCCACAGATCGATGCCCGCTTCCGGCTCGTCGAACACCAGCATGCGCGCGTTTTTGCGCGCCAGCACGGTGGCCAGCTCGATGCGCTTGCTCTCGCCGCCCGACAGCGACGCGTTGACCTCGCGGTCGACGTACTCCTGCGCGCACAGGCCGACCTGACCCAGGCATTCGCAGATTTCGCCGTATTTGAGCGTGCGCTCGGCGGACAGCTCGAGCAGATCGCGCACAGTCAGTCCCTTGAAGCGCACGGGCTGCTGGAATGCGTAGGCGATGCCGCCGCGCGCGCGTTCGGTGACGTCCCAGTCGGTTATGTCCTCGCCGTCCAGCAGAATCTGACCCTCGGAGGGCATATGCAGCCCGGCGATGATCTTGGCCAGCGACGTTTTGCCGCCGCCGTTGGGGCCGGTGACCACGGTCAGCCGCCCGTCCGGCACAGTGAGATTGATGCCCTTGAGGATCTCGCCGCCGTCCGGCAGCGCCCAGTGGATATTTTTCAGTTCAAGCATATTCATGTTCCCCCGCCCGTATGAAAATGAGCCTGCGCCGCGCAAGGCTCAGGTAAGTCTCTCTAATTATATCACCGCACGCCAAATTGTCAACACCGCCAGCGTTAAGGCAGGCCGGCCGGCAGTGCCGGCTTCCACACCGCTTCGCGGCCACTGTGTGGCTTCCACTCCGCTTCGCGCACGCAACCCGGCGGCGGTGCCGCTTCCACTTGCTGCCGCGCAATGCCACACGACTTGCCAAACCATAAATTGGAGTTTGGCAAGTCTTCGATAGTGCG
>CAKUAV010000103.1 GCA_934636425.1 uncultured Clostridia bacterium | reverse complement strand
GCTCTTTGCTCTGCGGATGCGGCGCAGCGCGGCTGCTGCGCGGAGCTGTATGAGCGGCGCGCATGGGGCACAGTTTGCTCCGCGAGCCGCGTTTACTGAACCGGCGCAGGGGGCTGCGCGCGAAATGCGAAGGCGCGGGTTCTCTCGCCGCGCCGTCGGACGTTCGGCGCTTATGGTAAGAGCGCCCCGTGCGATGCGGGACGCTCTTTGCTGTTTTTGTCACTCTGCGATGCGCGCCGCGCCGTCCTTGCCGATTTCGAGCGCGATGGCGCTCGCGCAGGGGAAATGCTCGTGCGCGCACTGCTCGCGCGGCGTTTTGAGCAGCAGTTCGCTGAGCGCGGCCAACACGCCCGCGTGGGTCACGATCAGCGTGTTCTCGCCGCGATCGAGTATCGCTCCGAGCGCATATGAGACGCGCGCTCTGAGCGCCGTGTAGCTCTCGCCGCCCGGCGGCGCGGCCTGATCGCGCGTCCAGTCGGAGAGCATCGCCCGCCAGAGGGGCGCGTTGTCGGCGAGCACCTCCGCTTCGGTCAGCCCCTCCCAGCGCCCCATAAACTGCTCCGTCAGGCGCGCGTCGGTCTCGATCGCGGCGCCTGGGCAGGCGATGCGCGCCGTCTCCAGCGCGCGGACGAGCGGCGACGAAACGACGCGCTCAATGCGCGCGCCCTCGAGCGACCGCCCCAGAGCGCGCGCCTGCGCCCGGCCCTGCTCGGTGAGCGGATAATCGCGGCGGCCGAATATGAACTGCTGCGCGTTGCCGGTCGACTCGCCGTGGCGCGCCAGATACAGCCGCATTACGCGCGGTGGGACAGCGCATAATCGCCGTCCGCAGTGCAGGTGATCTCGGTCTCATAGAACGCGCGGACGGCCTTTTCCATGTAGTCCGCGTCCTTCACGCCGGCGGTCTCATAGCTCGAGTGCATCGCCAGCTGCGCCAGGCCTATGTCCAGCGTGTTGATCGAGACGTGCGCGCCGGAGATGTTGCCCAGCGTCGAGCCGCCCGCCAGATCGGAGCGGTTGGCGTAGTGCTGGCAGGGCACGTTCGCGCGGTCGAGTATGCGATGGAACACCGCCTCGGACACGCCGTCTGTGGTGTATTTCTGGCTGGCGTTGAACTTGATCACCACGCCCTCGTTCATGAACACCTGATTGGCCGGATCGGCGTACTCGGGATGGTTGGGATGCGTGGCGTGGGCGTTGTCGGCGGAGAGCATGAAGCTCGAGGCCAGCGCGCGATGGACGTCCTCCTCGCCCGCGCCCAGTGAAAGCGCCGCGCGGCGGATCACGTCCGAGAGGAACGTCGAATCCGCGCCCTGCTTGGTGCCGCTGCCCACCTCCTCATTGTCGAACACGCACACCATGTTGATGTGGTCGCCGCCTTCAGCCGCCATGAACGCGCGCGCCGCCAGATAGGCGCACTCCAGATCATCCAGCCGGCCGCTGGAGAAGAACTCGCCGTTCGCGCCCCAGATCGCCGCCGGCGTGCGGCTATAGAGGAAAAGATCGCTGCCGACAACATCCTCTGCGCGCGCGCCGACATTTTCGGCGACCAGCGCCCTGAAGCTGTCCTTGGCCGACGCGTCGCCGTAGAGCGGCATTGTGTCCACGGCGAGATTGTACTTATAGCCGTCGTTGACGGCGCGGTTCATGTGAATGGCGACGTTGGGGATGAGCACGAGATCGCGCGCGATGTTGACCAGCCGCGTCTCAACGCCCTTATCCGTTTTGACCAGCGCGCGCCCCGCGACCGACAGCGGCCGATCGAGCCACGTGCTGATGATCAGCCCGCCGTAATGCTCCACATCGAGCTTCACATAATGGCTGGCCTCCAGCTCGGCGTTTTCCTTGATGCGGAATGTCGGGCTGTCGCTGTGCGCGGCGCAGATCTGCATGGGCGCAAAGCCCTTCTCCGGCACGGAAAAGGCGATGACGCTCGAGCGGTTGCGCGTGACGACGTACTTTTTGCCCGGCTCGATGTGCCACTTTTCGCTCTCATTCAGGCGAACGCAGCCCGCCGCCTCGAGCAGGGCGCGCAGCTCCTCCGCCGCGTGAAACGCCGTGGGCGCTTTTTCCATAAAGGACAGAAGATCGTGTATCATATGCAAAAACATCCTCCCTGTGACGATCGATTTCACGCCCATTATAGCATATTTCGCCGCGCGGGGCAACAGCGAGCGGCGCGCTCTTTAATGCGGAATGCGGAATTGGAGTTACTCATCCAAACAGACAGTCGTAAAATCGCCCGACATGATTGACACACACATTCTGATATGATAAAATAATGCCATGGGGCTGGTAAAACGGCTCCATGGCATGTAAGGAATCAGATGGCGCTTGGCTTTTTCACCTCTGTGCACAAATGCTTGGGGGTGAGGCTATGAATATTTCCGAGATTATCTCGATTATTCATGACGTCCTCTCTATCATGTATATGTTTGCATCGTCAGCCTACAAGCTGAGCAAGGATATACACAGCTCTGAGCGCAAACCTGCGCCCGAGGGCAAGAGAAACAATCGTCGGAAACGTCGATAAGGATCGTTAAAGCAAAGCCGCCATCCAGCGCTAACTGGTGGCGGCTTTGCTCTTTTTCTGATTAAATCAGAGGGGAAGAAGCCGTCTCAAAAGCGTCATCCCTTCATGCCAATATTATAGCACGGCGCGGCCTGACTTGTCAAGCGGCGCTGTGCTTTTTTTCTCGAGGTATAAACGCCGCGGCGATAGGCGGAAATGCCGTTCTCCTGTACCCCAATTCCGAATTGCGCATTCCGCATTCCGAATTACTCCGTCGTTCCCCCGCGCGCACAAACGCCTGTGCCGGCGCTAAAACCGGCCAGCACAAACGCCGCGCCGGCCCGCAATTCACTACCCTACGAAACAGACCGGCATCCCGCCGCGCCAGCGCGGAACAACGCTTTCGTGCTAAACCAGCTCCGCACTATCGGAGACCCGCCCGGCTCCAACCTATGGTCGGGCGGGTCGTGTGGTGTTACGCGGCAGCAAGTGGAACCGGCACAGCCGGCGCCGCGGCAGCGCGGAATAGCGCCGCTGCACGGGAGCGCCTCCCCAATTCCGCATTCCGAATTCCGCACTCCGCATTCCCCCGCCGTTTCCCCGCGCATGAAAAGGGAGCCGCCTTTTCAGCGACTCCCCTGGGGGAATTATGAATCAGTCCTTGCCGTTCCAGCGATCGAAGGAGGCCTGATAGACCTTCAGAACCTCGTCCAGACCCATGGCGTTCAGCTCGTTCACATAGGCGTCCCACTGCTGCTCGATGTCGGCAACGCCGGTGATGAACTGGCTGCGCATTTCCTCGACCTTGGACTTGATCTCAACGTAGTTGTTGTCCAGCACGAACTGCTCGTCCTCGGTGAACTTGAGGAACTTGGTCGGGAAGGGCGTGTCCTCGTGATAGGGGATCAGGTTGTTGACGAAGCCCAGCTGACGGGACTGCGCGTTGCCGGGGGTGCTGGTGACCGCGTGAGCCAGAGCGGTGGCGCGGCCGCTGTTGGTGTAGATCATCTCGTCATACTGATAGTTGGTGGTGCTGCCCTCATAGCCCTCGGGCAGTATGAACTCGTAGTAGTTGTGCTCGTCGTCCGCGAACTTCCACATCATGCCCTCGGGGCCATAGCAGCCCGCCTCGCCGTACAGGCCGGTGCCGGGCGCGACTTCCTCGGTGGCGTAGAGTATGTCGAAGAGCTTGCACAGCTCGGAAACGTACTTGGAATCGGCGTTGATGGCGTAGCTGCCGCCGCTGAAGGGATACTGACCCATGACGACGCGCTCGGAGTCGAACTCGGAGGTCAGGGGCGCGAGAACGCCGATTTCGCACTTGCCGCTCTTGAAGTCGCCCTCAGTCAGGCTGTGCGCGGTGCCGTCCATGAACACGCCCAGGCCTTCCTGAGCCAGAGACAGGCGGGTGGTGCCGTCCAGCGTCAGGTATTCCTGATGCAGCAGGCCTTCCTTATACAGCTGGTTCATGTAGGTCAAAAAGCGCTTGTACTGCTCGGAGGTGCGGTTGAACACCACATTGCCCTCGCCGTCGTCCTCGAAATCCGGCACGCGGCTGGGGCCGAAGGAGGCGTACATGAACGGCTCGAAATAGGAACCGCTGAAAATGCTCACGATCAGGGGCGCGGCGCCGCCATTGTACTCCTTGAGCTTGGCGAGCACATCGTGGAACTCCTCGGTGGTGGTGGGCATCTCGCAGCCCGCGTCGCGCAGCGTGTCCTCGCGATAGTACACGCGCGCCTGGCAGGTCGTGGCGGATTCCTCGATGTAGGGCAGCTGATAGATCGCGCCGTTGGTCTCGGTGATCGCCTTGGTCAGCTCGCTGTAATCCGCAAGGCTCTGAACGAAATTGGGCATCTCGTCCAGATGCGCGTTGTAGTCGACGAACTTGCCGCCCAGAATGCCGTAGTCATTGATGGCCGCGGAATCCAGCGTGAAGTGGAAGAAATCCGGCCAGTTGCCGGCCGCCAGGAACACGGGCATGGAATCGGACTCGACCGCCGTCCACTCGACATGGATGCCGGTGAGCTTTTCCAGCTCCTTCCAGAGAATGCGCTCGTTGCCGACCGATTCCTTCTCGATCAGACCGGAAACGGTGACCGGCTCGCTCACCAGCGGGTACTCGGCCGCCAGAGCGGGCGCGCAGAACACGCCCAGCGCCAGAACCAGCGCCAGAACCAGAGACAGGGTTTTCTTCATAGCAGTTTCCCTCCAGACTGTATTATCCATCGCCGACACACGGCGAAGAGATTCGAAAGCCAATCAGCCCTTGATCGAGCCGATCATAACGCCCTGCACGAAGTATTTCTGCAGGAAGGGATAGAGCACGAGCACCGGCAGCGAGGAGACGACGATGACGGAGTATTTGATCAGCTCCTTGAGCTTGAACTGCTCGGCCGCGTATTCGTCGCCGCCGCCCTCCATCATGTTCGAGCTGGCCTGCTCGAGTATGAGTATGCGGCGCAGTATGAGCTGGAGCGGCTTGTACTTTTCGTTGTTGACATAGATCATGGCGTTGAAATACGAGTTCCAGTGCCCGACGGCGAAGTAGAGCACCATGACGCCCAACAGCGCCTGAGAGAGCGGCAGCACGATCTGCACAAACGTGCGCACCGTCGAGCAGCCGTCTATGGCGGCCGCCTCCTCCAGCTCATGGGGCAGCGCGGCGAAGAACGTGCGGCAGATGATGCAGTTGTATGTGCTGAACGCGCCCAGTATCACCAGCACGGCGCGCGTGTCGTAGAGGTGCAGGCTCTTGACCAGCAGAAAGCTCGGGATCATGCCGCCGGAAAAGTACATCGTGAACATGAACAGGAACATGAACAGATTGCGGCCGGGCACTTCCTTTTTGGAGAGCATATAGCCCGCGGGCACGGTCACGAACAGATTGATCGCCGTGCCGATGAGCGTATAGAAGAGTGTGTTCTTATAGCCCAGCAGTATATCCGGCTCCTGAAAGACGCGCTTGTAGCCCATGAGCGTGAACCCCTTGGGCAGCAGCACCACCTCGCCCGCGCCCACCGCCGTGGGCGAGCTGACCGAGCAGGAGAGCACATAGATCAGCGGATAGAGCACGATGAGCATGAGCAGCGTCACGATGACAAACACGACAGCGCCGAAAATCCGGTCGCCGCGCGGTTCCTTAATGGCCATATCGCTTCATCTCCCTTCCGTTTAGAACAGGCTGGTCTGGGACACCCTGCGCGATATCGCGTTCGCGCCCAGCAGCAGCACGATGTTTATGACATTGTTGAACAGGCCGACAGCCGTGGAGAAGGAGTAGCTGGTGTTCTGTATGCCGCGCTTGTAGACGTAGGTCGATATGACCTCCGACACGCCGACGTTCAGGTCGTTCTGCAGAAGATAGATCTTCTCATAGCCGACCGAGGCCAGCGAGCCCACCGACATGATGAAGAGTATTGTGATCGTGGGCTGTATCGTGGGCAGGTTGATGTAAAGCACGCGCTGCAGGCGGCTCGCGCCGTCTATGCGCGCGGCCTCGTGAAGCTCGGGATCGACCGCCGAGAGCGCGGAGATGTATATCACGGCGCTCCAGCCCATGCCCTGCCACACGCCCGACCACACATACAGATGCCGAAACGCCGAGGGCAGCGCCATGTAATAGACGCGCTCCAGACCCAGCCGCTCCCGTATGGTGTTGATCACGCCCACGGAGGGCGAGAACATCGTGATGATGATGCCCACCATGACCACCATGGAGATGAAGTGCGGCGCGTAGAGTATTGTCTGCACCGCCTTTTTGTAGCGCGGGAAGCGGATCTCGTTGAGCATCAGCGCCAGTATGATCGGTATGGGAAAGCCGACCGCCAGCTGATAGAGCGAAATCGCGAATGTGTTCTTCATCAGCTTGATGAAATTGTAGCTGGTGAGGAAGCTCTTAAAGTGCCGCAGGCCGACCCAGCGGCTGCCCGCGATGCCCAGCGCGCCCTTGTAATCCTTAAAGGCGATCTGTATGCCGTACAGCGGGCCATAGTTGAATATCAGCACATAGATGAGCGCGGGCAGTATAAACAGATAGTATGCCCGGTACTTCATAATGCGCCTGCCCAGAGACTGGGACGCTGGTGTGCCTTTCACGGTCATTCCTCCCCGATGGTTGTGCGTTTCCTTAGCCTTATCATAACACTGCGACACTCCAAAACACAACACAAAACTTTTGCACGGTCACTTTTTTGCGCAAAAAACAGACCGATGCAAAAACCTGACGGTCAATTTGGCGCTTTTCCATTGCCTTTTCACAGAAAATATATTAAAATATGAGAGAAAGGGGCAAGCCTGTCGGAAAGGAGCCGCGCCATGCCTTTGCTGAAAAAAATCAAAAAATTTATATCTCACAAATATTTAACGCGCATGATCGCCACCTGTCTGATCTTTTTCATCATCCCCTGCCTGCTGGTCATGAGCCTCATGGTCGCGCGGGCGCATTCTCAGCTGCGCGAGGCCAACGAGACCTACTATTATGAAGTGACCGATTCGTTCTCGCGCGCCTTCCTCATGCAGCTGAGCAGCTTCAGGCAGTGGACATACCGCGCAAGTCTGGACAGCCGCTCCCGCAAGAACGAGGCCTCCAAGCTGGCGCTGGACAACAATGCGACCGGCTATGAGCTCTGGCAGGCCACGGAGACGCTGAGCGACTATTTCGCCTCGCTCGACCGCCCGCCCTACATATACTATCGCGCGCTGAACCGCGTCGCCTCCTCCCGCGCCGTCATGCCCATCGAGGCGATGTATGTAAACCACGTCAATCCCGCCGTCGCCGCCGGCCCCGCCGCCGCCGCGCCCGAGACGTTCCTCAAGCTGTTCGACACGCGGGAGGGCGTGCGCTGCTATTTCGAAAAGGACATACTCTACATCGCCATACCCACCTATCTGGGCGCGGCGCGCAGCGAGGCCGTGATGATCTTTCAGCTGAGCGTCACCGCGCTGAAGCCCAGCCTGTTCGCCGGCGCCGGGGCGAGCGACGCGCAGTTCCGCATATACGACGAGGCGGGACGGCTGATGTTCATGACCGGCGACCGCGCCATCGACTTTCCGATCGACATGGAGGCGCTCAGCGTCGACCGGCCGATGCGCCACACCGCCCCGAACGGGCTCGGCTACACGCTCTTTGCGCGGCACAATCTGCTTCTGCGCGGCATGACGTTCGTCTCCATCGTGCCGTTCGACCGCATAGAGAGCAGCATGTACGCCTTTTACTCGGCGATGAAGCTCACGCTGGCGCTGGAGACGCTGGTGTTCCTGCTCATGGGCGTCAGCATGGTGTACGTCAACTATCTGCCCATACACCGCCTGTCCCACAGCATTGAGGGCGACGACAACGAGGACGAGCTGGCCGGCATATCGAACGCCATAGAGCGGCTCAATTCCGATCTGTCCGAGCAGCGGCTTTTGCTCATGGACTGTCTGATCAACAGCCTGCTCTACGGCGCGCCCGTGCCGCCCGATATGCTGCGCCGCGCCGGGCTGAAAAGCGCGGGCTGCGCCTGCGTCATGACGCTCATCGGCGAGCGGCTCGACACGCACGGCCGCACAGAGCTGGCCGAACGCGCGCAGAGCGAGCTGGGCGCGACGCTGCTCATCACCGACGTGTTGGGCGCCGATCACATGGTGATCATCTGCCTGATGCCGGAAAACGTCGTGGAGCCGCTGACCGCGCTGATACGCGGCGACCTCACGCAGCGCCTGAAGCGGCCCCTCGAGCTGTCCGCCGGGCCGGTCGTTGAATCGATCGACGACATACACGTCTCCTACGCCGCCTCGCTCGAGCCCTTCGCGCCGAAGAAGGCCGCGCCGGGCGAGCCGCGCGTGATCGATCAGCTCAAGGGCGAGGTGCTGGAGTATCTGCAAAGCGCCTATGCCGACAGCGAGCTCAATCAGGTCAAGGTGGCCGACCGCTTCGGCATATCGACCTACTCGCTCAGCCGCCTGTTCAAGAACCACGTCGGCGTGGGCTTTTCGGAATACGTCACCGCAAAGCGCCTTGAGGCCGCGCGCGAGCTGCTGCTGACCACCGACGAGAGCGTCAGCCAGATCGCCGCCGAGGTCGGCATACCCAACGCCAACTACTTTTCGCGCCTGTTCAAGGCCAACGTGGGGCTCACGCCGATCAAATTCCGGCAGGAATCCGGCCCTGCGGCGGACGCGGACGGCGAGTGACGCACATATTCATCTTAAAACAGCGTCGGCTGCCGCAGAGGATAAAAGTCTGCGGCAGCCCTTTTCTTCCATAAAGCGGGACAAAAGGCCTGAAAACAGCCGCTCCGCACAAAGAACGTGCCGGGGAAGCGCGCTGCGGCGGCGGGAACGCGAAGCGCTCTGGCGCGCGGCTGGCGACTGACCGGCGCTGAATTGAGGAATTCGGACAAAAGCGGCGCTGCGCGATCAATGCGGCGCGGGGAATTTTTGCGGCGCGCGGCAGGAGATGCGCGCCCCGCGTCGAATGTATAAGCGTTTATATCGATTTTCGGAGGGAATTATGGCCATACTGGGCATTGATCTGGGCACGAGCACGCTGTCCGCCGTGGTGCTGGACGAAAAGACGCGCGCCGTTCTGCACAGCGAGACGCACAAGGGCGCGGGCTTTGCCGCGCTGCCCGAGAGCTGGGCGCGCGTTCAGGACGCGGACGCGCTCGCCGATATGGGAATCGCCGTGTACGAGCGGCTCTCGAAGAGCTACGCGCTCAGCGCCGTGGCGCTCACCGGGCAGATGCACGGCGTTGTGCCTGTGGACGAAAGCGGGCTGGCCGTCGGGCCGCTCTACACATGGCAGGACGGCCGCGGCGCGCTCACTGAAAACGGCGAATCGATCTGCGATATGCTCGCGCGCGAGACGAATCTGAGCGTCGCGTCCGGCTACGGGCTGGCCACGCACGTCTACAATCTGCGCCACAATCTGACCGACCCGCGCACCCGCGCGCTGACCACTGCCGCCGGCTATCTGGGCATGCGGCTGACGGGGCGAAAGCGCCCGCTCCTTCACGCCAGCGACGCGGCGAGCCTGGGCGGCTACGACGTGCGGGCGCACCGCTTCCTCGACGCCGCCGTGCGCCTGAGCGAAAACGCGCTGCCCGAGAGCGTCGATCAGGCCGTGTGGCTGGGAAAGACGCGCGATCATGTGCCGGTGGCCGTGGCGATCGGCGACAATCAGGCCAGCTTTATCGGCGCGTCGGACGAGCCCGAGCGCGCGCTGCTGGTCAACGTCGGCACGGGCAGTCAGGTGTCGCTGTGCGCCGACAGGTGCGTTCTGGGCGACGCGTTCGACACGCGGCCCTTCATCGGCGGCAAATATCTGCTGGTGTCCTCTCCGCTGTGCGGCGGCAAAAGCTACGCGCTGCTCGAGCGCTTCCTGCGCTCCTGCGCCGCGCTGGCCGGCTGCGATGAGAGCAAATCGCTCTACGGCGCGATGAACGCGCTGGCCATGGCCGAGCCGCGCGACCCGCTCACTGTGGACACGCGCTTCTGCGGCACGCGGCGCGATCCGTCGCTGCGCGCGTCGATCACGAACCTCGGCGAGGACAACTTCGACGCGGCGCATCTCATACGCGGCGTGCTGACCGGCATGGCGCGCGAACTTTTCGACGGCTATGCCGCCATGCGCGCGGCGCTGAATGTGCGTTCTGATCTCGTGCTGACCGCCTCGGGCAACGGCGCAAAGCGCAATCCGGCGCTGCAATCAATCCTCGCGCAGACGTTCGGCCGCCCTCTGACGCTCTCCCCCTACGACGAGGAGGCGGCGCGCGGCGCGGCCATATTCGCGCTGGGACTGTTGGAGGAGGGGCGCTGATTTTCGCGCGGCGCGGCTGAGCCGGTCGGACAAATCCGCGTTGAAACGCCGAGCTTCGCGCGTTGTGCGCTAGGCTTCAGCGCAGACGCGGACTGCGCGCCGGTTGTTCGGCGGTTGCAGGACAGCCTGATTGCCCTGCCCGCGCGGCGCGGCTGAGCCGGTCGGACAAATCCGCGCTTGCAGCGCCGAGCTTCATGCGATGTGCGGCGGGTTTCTGCGCGGAATGCGGACTGCGCGCCGGTTGTTCGGCGGCTGCGGGGCGGCCTGATTGCGTTGCCCGCGCGGCGCAGTTGAGCAGCCGGATAAATCCGCGCTTGAAACGCCGAGCTTCATTCGATGTGCGGCGGGTTTCAGCGCAGACACGGACTGCGCGCCGGTTGTTCGGCGATGCGGGGCGGCCTGATTGCCCTGCCCGCGCGGCGCGGCTGAGCCGGTCGGACAAATCCGCGCTTGCAGCGCCGAGCTTCATGCGAT
>CAKUAV010000102.1 GCA_934636425.1 uncultured Clostridia bacterium | reverse complement strand
TCGGCCTGGGCTGGGCCAAGCCCGTGCCGATCAATCCGCGCTATTTCCGTCATCCGCGCCGCGACGATCTGCTGGTCTCTCTGGCCGGCATCACCGCCAATCTGATCATGTTTCTGATCGGCTGCGTCGCCATGCTGATTTTCGTGATCGTCGGCCTGAAGGCCGTGCCTCAGGATATGTGGTACCGCTCCGGCGAATATCTGGTGCAGATGGACAAGACGCTCTATCGCGTCGCGCTGAGCGACGTGGCGCTCTACCCCGCCGCCATGAGCGAATATCTCATATCGCCCTATCTGGGAAGCGCGTGGGGCGTGGTCTATGAAATCGTGGCCAACTTTGTATACATCAATCTGGGACTGGCGATATTCAATCTGCTGCCCGTGCCGCCGCTGGACGGCTATCACGTCTTCAACGACCTGCTGCTCAAAAAGTCGCTCTTCGCCTCGCCGCGCGCCGCGCGCATCGGACAGGGCGCGCTGCTCGTGCTGGTGTGGACGGGCGCGCTGAGCCGCATACTGGGCGTGATCGAGGACGGCGTGATGAACGGCGTGGGGCGCGCGTTCCTGCTCATCTTCCGGCTGTTTCATCTGGGCTGACGGAGGAAAGAGATGGCATACGTTGTTTCACTCAAGCAGTTCGACGGCCCGCTCGACCTGTTGCTCACGCTGATTTCGAAGGCCAAGATCGACATCTGCGACATATTCGTCTCGGAAATCACCGAACAGTATCTCGAATACATGGCGGGGATCGACGAATTGGACATGGATTCGGCCAGCGAGTTCCTTCAGATGGCCGCCATGCTGGTGGAGATCAAATCGCGCGCGCTGCTGCCCGTGCCGCCCAAGCCGGAGGATCCGGACGCGGAAACGCCGGAGCAGGCGCTCATCCGCCAGCTGACCGAATACAAGGCCTTCAAGGAAACCTGCGAGGACATGAAGCGCCTCGAAGAGGCCGCCTCTCTCATGCTGAGCAAGCTGCCGGAAGAATATCCGCTGCCCCCGCCCGAATACGAGCTGAGCGGCCTCACGCTCGAGGGACTGATGAACGCGTTTATGCGCGTGCTGAGCCGCGCCGACAAAAAGGACGCCGGCGTTGTGCATCAGCGCGAAATCCGCCGCGACGAATACACCGTGCAGCGCTGCATGGGCAGGATTCAGGCGCGTCTGCGTCAGGGCAGCGTCTCGTTCGAGGAGCTGTTCGACGACGAGCCCTGCCGCTCGGAGATCGTCGCGCTGTTCATGGCCACGCTGGAGCTGCTGCGGCTCAACCGGCTCTCTCTGCGCCAGACGGGTGTGTTCGGCGAGATCATACTTTCGCCCGTCCCCCGCGACGCGGAACCGCCCATCGAGCAGAGCGCCGCTGTGTAATATGTAGAATCAGGAGACTGAGCCACCTTGTTTGAAGGATTTTCACCGCGCGCCGAAGAATTTTTCATGGCGATCGCATTCAACAACAACACGACGTTTTTTCACTCGAATCACGGCTGGTATGAGGAGGCCGTGCGACGGCCGATGAAGGAGCTGGCTGCCTCGCTTTCGCCGGTCATTGAGGAAATCGACCCGTCCCTCGAGCGCCGTCCCGAGCGCGTCGTCTCGCGCATCAACCGTGACGTGCGCTTTTCGAAGGACAAGTCGCCCTATCGCGACTATATGTGGCTGAGCTTCCGCGCCCCGCGCGAGGCGCAGAGCCTGTGTCTGTGCTTCTATTTCGAAATTTCCGCATCGGACGCGGCCTGCGGCATGGGCGTATACGATGAAAACCGGCCGCTGATGAACGGCCTGCGCCGCCGGCTGCTCGCCGATCCTCAGCCGTTTCTCGACATTGTTCGGCCGCTGGACGAGCGCTTCAGCCTGCACGCCGATCAGTTCAAGCGCCGCAAAGCGCCCGGCGATCTGCCGGACGAAGCGAAGGGCTGGTTTCTGACCCGCAGCTTCTTTTACTCAAAGCCGCTGAGCGATGAAATCGTTTATTCACCGCGCTTGGCGGACGAGATCGGCGCGTCCTTCCGGGCGCTCTCGCCGCTCTACCGTTATCTCTCGGCCGTCGAACCCGTCGAGGCCGACGTATTATAACCAACGACCATATGGGGGTAATTATGCGAACCGATTGGATGAAACTCAAAAGCGGATCGGACATCCGCGGAGACGCTCTGGAGCATGACGGCGTCGCGCCCATGCTGACCGTCGAAACCGCCGAATGCGTCGGCTACGCCTTTGCGCTGTGGCTGGCAAAGAAGTATGCGACCACCGCCGACAAGCTGACCATCGCCGTGGGACATGATTCCCGCCTGACCGGCCCCGAGCTCAAAAAGGGACTCATCAAAGGCCTGACGGCCGCCGACTGCGACGTGCTGGACTGCGGCCTGTGCACCACGCCCGCCATGTTCATCACCACCGTCGAGCCGGAAACCAACTGCGACGGCGCGGTAATGATTACCGCCAGCCATCACCCCTGGTACAAGAACGGCTTCAAGCTGATCACCCGTGAGGGCGGCCTTGAGGGCAAGGACATCGCCGAGATCCTGAATGCCGCCATCAATGTGACGCTGCCCCAGCGCCTCGTCAAGCCCTGCGACTTTCTTTCGATCTACACCGAGCGCCTCGCGAAGATGGTGCGCGAGCGCCTTGAGGACGACGCGCTGCGTCCGCTGCTCGGCCTGCACGTCGTCGTGGACGCGGGCAACGGCGCGGGCGGCTTCTACGCGCGCTTCCTTGAATCGCTGGGCGCGGAGACCGAGGGCAGCCAGTTCCTCGAGCCGGACGGCCATTTCCCCAATCACATTCCCAATCCCGAGGACAAGGACGCCATGGCCGCCATTTCCGAGGCCGTCAAGAAATCCGGCGCCGATCTGGGCGTGATATTCGACGCGGACTGCGACCGCGCCGCCATCGTGGATGAAAACGGCCGCGCCATCAACAGAAACCGCCTGATTGCGCTGATCTCGGCGATTCTGCTCAATGAAAAGTCCGGACAGACCATCGTCACCGACTCGGTCACATCCTCCGGCCTTGCGAAGTTCATCACCGAGTGGGGCGGCACGCACTACCGCTTCAAGCGCGGCTACCGCAACGTCATCGACGAGGCCATCCGCCTGAACGACGAGGGCATCGAGTGCCCGCTGGCCATCGAGACGAGCGGACACGCCGCGCTCAAGGAGAATTTCTTCCTCGACGACGGCATGTATCTGGTCACGCGCCTGATCTGCGAGGCCATGGAGCGCAAGCGTCAGGGGCTGACGCTCGGCTCGCTCATCGACGATCTGGCCGAGCCGCTTGAGAGCGTCGAGGTGCGCATGAACATCGTGGACGAGGACTTCCGCGCCGCCGGTCAGGCCGTCATCGAGACGATACTGAGCAAGACGCTGGACGACCCCAGCTGGCATCTGGCCCCCGACAACCGCGAGGGCGTGCGCATATCGTTCGATCTGGACGGCGGCGTGGACAACGCGTGGTTCCTGCTGCGCCTGTCCGTTCACGACCCGGTGATGCCGCTCAACGCCGAATCCGACGTAAAGGGCGGCGTGAACGTCATGCTGAGCAAGCTCTATGAGCTACTCAAGGACACCGAGTCGCTCGATCTGACCCCGCTCAAGAAGCTCATCGAAGGGTGACAATGCCCTTTTGAGATAACGCATTTTTGCAACTCTTCAGCAAAAGAAAGGATGTTTTTCCAATGAGCAAACAGGACAATCTCGTCGTCAATGCGATTCGTGTGCTCTCTGCCGAGGCCGTTCAGCAGGCCAATTCCGGCCATCCCGGTATGCCCATGGGCTCCGCCGCCATGGCCTATGCGCTGTGGGGCAAGCAGATGAAGTTCGATCCCAAGGCGCCCAAGTGGGCCGATCGCGATCGCTTCGTGCTCTCCTCCGGCCACGGCTCCATGCTGATGTATTCCCTGCTGCATCTCTTCGGCTACGGCCTGACCATCGACGACCTGAAGGCGTTCCGTCAGTTCGGCTCCAAGACCCCCGGCCATCCCGAGTACGGCCACACCGTGGGCGTTGAGACCACCACCGGCCCGCTCGGTCAGGGCATCGCCAACGCCGTGGGCATGGCGCTCGCCGAGGCCTATCTGGCCGCGCACTTCAACCGCGAGGGCTACAAGATCGTCGATCACAACACGTTCGCCATCATGGGCGACGGCTGCCTGATGGAGGGCATCTCCCACGAAGCCGCCTCTCTGGCCGGCACGCTCAAGCTGAACAAGCTGATCGCGCTCTACGACGACAACGAGATCTCCATCGAGGGCAACACCGACATCGCCTTCCGCGAGGATGTGCCCGCCCGCTTCCGCGCCTATGGCTGGAACGTCATCGACGTGGCCAACGGCAACTGCTGGTGCAAGGTCGAGGCCGCCATCAAGCTGGCCAAGGATTCCGACAAGCCCACGCTGATCGTCTGCCACACCACAATCGGCTACGGCTCCCCCAAGGCCGGCATGGCTTCCTCCCACGGCGAGCCGCTCGGCGCGGACAATCTGGCCGCCACCAAGAAGGCGCTCGGCTGGCCCTGCGAAGAGCCCTTTGCCGTGCCCGCCGAGGTCTACGAGACCACAGCCGCCGCTGTGAAGGCCGGCGAAGAAAAGCACGCCGCTTGGGACGAGCTGTTCGCCGCCTATGAAAAGGCCTATCCCGAGCTGGCCGCCGAGTGGAAGAAGTGGCACAGCGAAGAGCTGCCCGTCGATCTTCTGAACGACGAGGACTTCTGGAAGTTCGAAGGCAGCATGGCCACCCGCGCTTCCTCCGGCGAGGTGCTCAACCGCCTGGCCAAGATGATTCCGAACATGATCGGCGGCTCGGCCGACCTGGCTCCCTCCAACAAGTCCTACATGAAGGGCCGCGGCGACTTCTCCGCCGAGGATCGCACCGGCGCGAATCTGCACTTCGGCGTTCGCGAGCACGCCATGGCAGCCATCTGCAACGGCATCTACCTGCACGGCGGCCTGCGCCCCTACTGCGCGACATTCTTCGTGTTCTCCGATTACATGAAGAACGCCATGCGCCTGTCCGCGCTCATGGGTCTGCCGATCCCCTACATCCTCACGCACGATTCCATCGGCGTTGGCGAGGACGGCCCGACCCATCAGCCCATCGAGCATCTGGCCGGCCTGCGCGCCATGCCCGGCATGATCGTGTTCCGCCCCGCCGACAGCAAGGAAACCGCCGCCGGCTGGTACGCCGCCATGACCGGCAAGCGCCCCGTCTCCCTCGTGCTGACCCGCCAGAACCTGCCCCTGTACGAGAACAGCGGCAAGGACGCTCTCAAGGGCGGCTACATACTCGAGGACAGCGAAAAGGCCACACCCGACGTCATACTGATGGCTTCCGGCTCCGAGGTCGAGCAGTGCGTCGGCGCGAAGAAGCTGCTCAAGGAGCAGGGCATCGACACGCGCGTCGTCTCCATGCCCTCCTTCGAGCTGTTTGACGAGCAGAGCGACGAATACAAGGAATCCGTGCTGCCCAAGGCGGTGCGCGCCCGCGTGGCCGTCGAGGCCGCCGCGTCCTTCGGCTGGGCCAAGTATGTCGGTCTGGACGGCGCGTATGTCTGCCTGGATCAGTTCGGCGCGTCCGCTCCCGCCAAGCTGCTGTTCAAGCATTACGGCTTCACCGCCGAGAACGTCGCCGAGAAGGCCGCCGCTCTGGTGAAGTAATATCGCTTCATATTCGCTGCGTCGGGCATCCGTTTGGGTGTCCGGCGCATTTTTTCACGTTTTTTCATTCGCGGCATTGCCTTTTTCGCCATACTGTGATACATTTATGGGTGGTGGAAAGAGCATCCTTCCGCGAACGCATATTTCCGGCGAGCAACGAGCGTCAGGCGACGCGCCCCGAAAGTTTGCGGCCATTTCGGAAGCCCGAGATGGAGTCGCTCGTCAAAATGCTCGAGCCACCGTCTCCGCCTTTTGAAACACGTCCTGCAGAAAAGAGGTTTTGCACCATGAACGACACGCGGCGATTCTGGCTAAACAGCCTGACAACGATTGTCCGTCCCGTGCTGGAAAATCTGAGCGAGGGACGGCTCATGGCGGTCATGCCCGTCGAACATCATCCCGAGTCGCTCGATCGGCGCGAATACACCCATCTGGAGGCGTTCGGGCGCGCGATGGTCGGCCTTGCGCCGTGGCTCGAACAGCCCGCAGAGGACGCTGAAGAGGAAAAAGCGCGCCTTGAATGGGGCGCTATGGCTCGAAAAGCGCTGCGCATGGCGGTCGATCCCGCGTCGAGCGACTGCATGAACTTCGAGCGCGGCCATCAGCCCATCGTGGACGCGGCGTTCCTCGCGCAGGCAATTCTGCGCGCGCCGCACGCGCTGTGGGACAATCTGGACGACGAAACGCGCCGCCTGCTCGTTGAAAAGATGAAGCGCACCCGCACGCGCAAGCCGTCCTTCAACAACTGGCTGCTGTTCTCGGCCACGATCGAGGCGTTTCTGCGCCGCGCGGGCGAGCCGGACTGGGATCCCATGCGCATAGACTATGCGCTGCGCCAGCACGAACAGTGGTATGCGGGCGACGGCGTTTACTGCGACGGCGTGCGCTTTCACTGGGACTACTACAACAGCTTTGTCATACAGCCGATGCTGCTCGACGTGCTGAACGCCGCGAGCGATTTTTCGTCCGACTGGCGGGCTATGCGCGCGCCCATGATGCGGCGCGCCGCGCGCTATGCTGCCGTGCTGGAGCAGCTGATCAACGCCGACGGCAGCTATCCCATCGTCGGGCGCTCGAGCTGCTACCGCTTCGGGGCGTTCCAGTCGCTCGCTCAGGCCGTGCTTTTAGACAACCTGCCCGAAGCGCTCGCGCCGGCGCAGGTGCGCTGCGCGCTGACGGCGGTGATTCGGCGCGTCATAAGCCACAAATCGATGTTCGACGAAAACGGCTGGCTGACGCTCGGCGTGTGCGGCCATCAGCCGGACATGGCCGAATACTACATATCGACCGGCAGCCTGTATCTCTGCTCGGCGGTCTTCCTGCCGCTGGGGCTTCCCGAATCGCATCCGTTCTGGGCGGATCCGGACTGCCCGTGGACGGCGAAGCGGCTCTGGGACGGCGAGAACGCGCTGTGCGACCACGCGCTGGACGACTGAACGCGCATCGACGCTGCCGCCCATGGCCTTGCCGGGCAGCTCAATCCTGCCACCAGATATCAAAGCGCGTTTTGAAAAAGGAAAAGCGCTGATTTCAGGCGAATTTTCCGTCAAGGCGCGATGTCTGATGTTCAGCGGCGCTGAGATGGGCTTTTGACGCGGCGGTTATAAAAACACCGATATTGCGGCTCAATGAATTTTGAAACACACTCTCGAGAAAGAAGGTATCTACAATGGTTGATTTTTCCAATTTTTCGACGGAGGAGCTGCTCAAAAGCGGCGGCTTTGACTGCGAGTGCGGCGTGCATCACGAAGCGCCCATCAAATTTCTGAAAATCGGCGCGGGCGCTGTGCGCGCCATTCCGGACGCTCTCAATGCGCTGGGCTGCAAAAAGCCGTTCATCGTGTGCGATCTCAATACGAAGGACGCCGCGTGGCGCTTCGTCGAGCCGGTGCTGCGCGAAAACGGCATCGAGTACGGCTTCTTCTGCTTCAACACCCACAAGCGGCTCGAGCCGAACGAGGAGGTCATCGGCGCGATCACATTCGCCTTCGACAAGAGCTGCGATGTGGTCATGGCGCTCGGCTCCGGCGTTCTGAACGACAACTGCAAGATCATCGCCGACATCGCCGGCATTCCCGCCATGGTCGTGGGCACCGCGCCCTCCATGGACGGCTACGCGTCGAACTCCTCCTGCATGATCGTGGGCGGACTGAAGGTCTCGCTCTATCACGGCATGCCCGCCGCCATCATCGCCGACACTGACATCATGAAGGACGCGCCCATGCGCATGCTCTGGGCCGGTCTGGGCGATATGCTGGCCAAATACATCGCCATCTGCGAATGGCGCATCGCGCACATCGTCAACGACGACCCCTACTGCGAGAAAATCGCCGCTCTTGTGCGCCGCTCGCTGGAAAAGGTTGTCTCCTCCGCCGACAAGCTGGCCGACCGCGATCCCGAGGTGGTCGGCAATGTGGCCGACGGGCTGATTCTCTCCGGCATCGCGATGTGCTTTGCCACAACCTCCCGCCCCGCCTCCGGCCTTGAGCATTACTTCTCGCATATGTGGGAAATGATGGCGCTCGAGCGCGGCGAGGAAAGCGACCTGCACGGCATTCAGGTGGGCGTGGGCTGCTATCTGACGTTCAAGCTGTACGAGCAGATCCGCAGGATTAAGCCCGACCGCGAAAAGGCGCTCGATTTCATGCGCAATTTCGATGAAGAAAAATGGGAGCGCGAGACGCGCCGCGTGTTCGGCAGCGTCGCCGACGGCATCATCGCCACCGCGAAAAAGGAAGGCCGCAACGATCCCGTCCGGCACGCCGAGCGTGTCAACCGCATCGTCGATCACTGGGACGAAATCCTCAATATCATAAACGAGGAGCTGCCGCCGTTTAAGACCATCGTGGACATCATGACCGACTGCGGAATGCCCATGCGGCCCGCGGATCTGGGCATTTGCGACGACGATGTGCGCGACGCGCTCAAGGCCTCGCGCGACATACGCAACAAGTATCTCTCCAGCACAATGCTCTGGGATCTCGGCCTGCTCTACGACATGGCCGATCAGTTCGACGGACAGTGACTGACCAATCGCCTTTCACGAAAGGAATGATACAGTATGGAAGATATCCGCAGATTTGAACGGCAGAACACCGTAGACGCGACCAATCAGCTGCCCAACAGCGAGCGCGTTTACAGCGAAACGGGGCGCGGCGGACTGCGCGTGCTCTTCGTGGGCAATTCCATCACGCTGCACGCGCCCAAGCCCGAAATCGGCTGGACGCACCTCTGGGGCATGGCCGCCTCGAGCCGCGAAAACGACTATGTGCATCAGACGATGAAGCTGATCCGCACGCTGCGCCCCGACGCGGATTTCTGCGCCGCGCAGCTGGCCAGCTGGGAGCGCGGATACTGGCACGCCGCCGATGATCTCGAATCTGTGCGCGCCGCCCGCGACTGGAAGCCCGATATCGTGGTGATTCGCCTGGGCGAAAACACCCTCGAGGAAACGCTCCGGGAGCACCCCTATGCGCCGGCGCTGATCGATATGATGAATTTCTTCACGCGAAACGGCGAGAGCAGGCTGGTCGTGACCGATCTGTTCTGGCCGAACCCCGCCAAGGACGCAGAAATCAAAAAGGCCGCCGAAGCGCTCCACGCCCCGCTGGTTCGCATCGGCGATCTGGGCATGCGCGACGACATGAAGGCCGTTGGGCTGTTCGAGCACGCCGGCGTGGCCGCGCATCCGGGCGATCTGGGCATGAAAACCATCGCCGAGAGAATATTTGACGTCGTCAAGACCATGATCTGACCGCATTGTGCAAGGAGGTCAAACGCTATGATTTATCAGCACGCTTCCATGCTCTGGCCCGGCCTGCGCACCCGGGCGCTGACGTTTTCCTATGACGACTGCGTTTTGCAGGATATAAAGCTGCTTGAGCTGTTCAACCGCAACGGCGAAAAGGCCACGTTCAACATGAACAGCGGCTTTTTCGGCCAGACCGATTCGCTGATTCGCGAAGGCCGCGTGGTCGATCACTCCCATGTGCGCGCCGACGAGGTGGCCGAGTTGTATAGCGGGCACGAGGTCGCCGTCCACACGGTGACGCATCCCAATCTGTGCGCGCTTGCCGATTATCAGGTGATCGACGAGGTGATTCAGGATCGCCGCAATCTGGAGGAGCTGGTTCACTATCCCGTGCGCGGCATGGCCTATCCGGGCGGCTGCGTGGACGAGCGCGTCATAGGCCTTCTGAAGGGCTGCGGCATTGTCTATTCCCGCGCCGTGGGCACGACCGGAAAATTCTCGCTGCCCGAGGAAAACCTCAACTGGAAGTGCAGCTGCCATCACTGGGGCCTCGAGCCGCTCATCGAGCCGTTTCTGGGCGAGGGCGACGATCTGCGCCTGCTCTCCTGCTGGGGGCACGCCTACGAGTTCGACCAGAGAAGCGACTGGGACGTGATCGAGCGTCAGCTCGACCGGCTGGGGAATCACGACGATGTGTGGTACGCCACGAACATCGATGTGTTCGACTATATCGCCGCGTTCAAGGCGCTCGATTTCACCGTGGACGGCCGCTTCGTGACCAACCGCAGCGCGCTGGACGTCTGCCTGCGCCTGGGCAAAAAGACGCTGACCGTCCATGCCGGCGAGACGGCCGAGCTGTAATCACCCTCATGGCGGAATAAATAACCGCATATGAACGGAAACATGGTTGTCCGTTCCGCATTTCTGCGCTAGAATGTATTGATTCACCGACAAACGACAGGAGTGATATTTTTATGAGCCTGAATACCAGAGCCGCCGCTTTTCTGGCCACCGACGCCGCCCGCGACAGCCTGAGCCGCCTTTACGGCCGCGACGAAGCCGTCCTCGCGCAGCAGAGAGCGCGCTACAACGCGCTGGCGCAGCGCCACATCGAGTTGTTCGGCGAGAAGGACGGCATGCGCTTCGTCTCCGCGCCCGGCCGCACCGAGGTCGCCGGCAACCACACCGATCACAACCATGGCCGCGTGCTGGCCGCCGCCGTCAATCTGGACACAGTGGCCGCCGTCACACCCAGCGATAAGCCGGTCGTCACGCTCTATTCCGAGGGCTACGACAAGCCGTTCATCGTCGACCTCAACGATCTCGAGCCGAAAAAGAGCGAATACGAGACCACAGACGGCCTGATCCGCGGCGTTGCGGCGCGCATGAAGGAGCTGGGCTACGTCATCGGCGGCTTCGATGCGGTCGTCTGCTCGACCGTGTTCAAGGGCTCCGGCCTGAGCTCCTCCGCCGCCTTCGAGGTGCTGATCTGCGCCATACTCGATTCCCTCTACAACGGCTTCGTTGTGGACGCGAAAAAGCGCGCCCAGATCGGCC
>CAKUAV010000101.1 GCA_934636425.1 uncultured Clostridia bacterium | reverse complement strand
AAAGACGGATGCCGTCACGACCGGCATGGCGCGTATCGCAAAATACCGAACGCGTCTGAAAAAAACGAATCGCAATGCGCGCTTTCTGATACGCGTCAGGAGCGCTCCGCATAAGGCCGCATTTGCAGCACGCGGGAATTTTTCACATCCCGCCGGTCGAAAGACGGATGCTGTCATGACCGGCATGGCGCGTATCGCAAAATGCCGAACGCGTCTGAAAAAACCGAATCGCAATGCGCGCTTTCTGATACGCGTCAGGAGCGCTCCGCATAAGGCCGCATTTGCAGCACGCGGGAGTTTTCCAACTCCCCGCTGGTCGAAAGACGGATGCCGTCACGACCGGCATGGCGCGCATCGCAAAATGCCGAACGCATCTGAAAAAAAACGAATCGCAATGCGCGCTTTCTGATACGCGTCAGGAGCGCTCCGCATAACACGGAACGCTCCTGAAAATACGATTTACTTGTTGCCATGACGGCCGCGCAGGAAGGGCGGGATGTCCGGCGAGAAGCCGCGGCGGGAAGCCGACTTCTTTTCCGGCTGCTCCGCGTTCTCGAACGGATCCTCATCCTCAAAGGGATCGCGCGACGCGCGGGCGGGGCGCTGCGTCTCGGCGGGCTGATAGCTGCGGCCGGCCGGCTCGAAATTCGTGCGCTCGGAATAGAGCGACGCGCGGCGCGTCTCCTCGCGGTTGGGCATCACATAGCGCGGCTCGTTGACGAAGGCGGGAACCTCCTGGCCGCTGACCGGCTGAGCCGTCTGCGCGGGCTGCACAGGCTGAGCGGTCGGGATGGGCTGCGCCGTCTGAACGGGCTGCGCCACATCGGGACGGGCGGAAGAGGCCGCAGTCTCGGGACGCGCGTTGTTGAACGGCGTCTTTTCGAAGCCGGTCGCGATGACGGTCACGCGCACCTCGTCCTTGAGAGACTCGTCGATGCCCGCGCCGAATATGATGTTCGCTTCCGGATCGGCCGCCTGCGTGATGAGCATGGCCGCCTCGTTGATGTCCAGAATGCTGGTGTCGGTGCCGCCGGTGATGTTGATGAGCACGGCCCGGGCGCCGTCGATCGCGGTCTCGAGCATCGGGCTTTCCACAGCCTGCTGCGCCGCGTCCACCATGCGGTTTTCGCCCTTGCCGACGCCGATGCCCATGTGAGCCAGGCCGCCGGACTGCATGACGGTGCGCACGTCGGCGAAGTCCAGATTGATGAGCGAGGGAACGGCGATCAGATCGGAGATGCCCTGAATGCCCTGGCGGAGCGTATCGTCGGCCAGGCGGAAGGCCTCTGTCATTGTCGTGCCCTTGGTGACCACCTGCAGCAGGCGATCATTCGGCACGACGACCAGCGTATCGACGCGGCTCTTGAGCTGCTCGATGCCGCCCTCGGCATTGCGCATGCGCTGCTTGCCCTCAAACAGGAAGGGCTTCGAGACCACGCCGATGGTCAGTATGCCCAGATCGCGCGCGATGCCGGCGATCACGGGGGCCGCGCCGGTGCCGGTGCCGCCGCCCATGCCGCAGGTCACGAAGACCAGATCGGAGCCCTTGACCAGATTGGCGATGTCCTCGCGGTTCTCCTCGGCCGCCTGAGAGCCGACGTCGGGCTTCGCGCCCGCGCCCAGCCCCTTGGTCAGCTTTTCGCCGATCTGCAGCTTGGTGCCCGCCTTGGACAGATTGAGCGCCTGAAGATCCGTATTGACGGCGATGAAATCAACGCCCTGAATATTGGCGTCCACCATGCGGTTGACCGCGTTGGTTCCCGCGCCGCCGACGCCGATGACCTTAATCTTGGCCGAGCTGTTTACTTCCGAATTATCAAATTCCAGCACAAGGCATCCCCCTCGTCATATAATTTGGTAGGTTCATTTGTTAGCTATTTTTTGAAGATGTTCTTCAGGCCGCTCAGCGCGCCGCCCTGCGACGAGGCGTTGTAGGCCTGCTGCTCCACAGCGTCGAAGACCTGATCCATCAGCCCCAGCGCGTTCGAATAGCGCGGATTGTTGAGCCGGGCCGCCTTCACCATCGGGATCTTGACCGGCCGCCCCAGCTTTTCGCTCAGGTATTCCCGGCTGCCCCGCATGTTGACCAGCCCGCCGCCCGTCACATAAATCTGCGACTTGGGCGTGATGAGCTCCTCGGCGTAATCGAGCGTCTCCTTGATGTAGGCGATGATCTGATCGGTCTCCTGCTCGACGACCTCGCTGACGAACTTTCTGGGGAACGCCACGACCGACCCGTCCTCCAGCTCGACCTGAGGATCGCTCTGCTCCTCAAACTGATCGGGCGTGAATATGTAATTCCGCTTGACCGTCTCCGCCTCGTTCATCGTCGTTTCCAGCGACGTCGCCAGCTCGGCGGTGACGTCGCCGCCGCCGCGCGGTATGGTCGTGTGATATGTGATGGCGTCGCCCTCGATCACAGAAAGCTCCGTGTTGAGATAGCCCACGTCGATCAAAACCGGCTTGCGGTCGCGCTCGTCAAACGAGAGCAGCAGCAGCGCCGAGCCCAGCGCCGGCGCCATGTAGGCCTTGACCTCGATGTCGAGATCGGCCAGCAGCGTGCGCGTATCCTCAATGAACTGCGCGTCCGCCTGAATGAACGAGACCAGCGCCGTCAGCGTCTTGCCCTTTGAATTGATGGGCGACATGGTGCGCTTGCCGCCGTCCACGCTGAACCAGGCGGGGCTTCTGTGCAGCACATGGCCGCCGTTCTCCGCCAGATCGAGCTGATCGGCCGCCGCGTCCATCACGCGCGCGATTTCATCGTCGCCCACGCGGCCGTCCTCGGAGAGGATTTCCGCCTCGCCGATGGCCGTGACGACGTTGATGTTGTCGCCGGGCACGCCGACATAAATCTCATGAATCCGGCGCTTGGCCTCGACCTCTGCCGCACGGACGGAGGCCTCGATGGCGGAAAGCAGCTCTTCCCGGTTGTTCCAGTCGCCGTTGCAATAGCCCGAATAGGGCACTGTGCCCGATCCGATGATCTCACAGCGCGTAAAGCTGCCGCTCTCCGCGATCAGCGTAATGATTTTTGACGTTCCGAATTCAATCGCCGCCGCTACCGTTTTCATTGAAATTGATCGCCTGCCTTATCAGGGAAACAGTTCCCCTGCATCTTACATTGGTACCTATCCATTATACATGGTTTTTGCGGTCTTGAAAAGGGCTTTAATGAACTTTTCACGGCGGCTTCGCCTAAAATTATGACAAGGCGCGCCTACCGATCCGCATACACGGCGTTTTTGCCCGTCGATACGTCCAGAACGCCGCTCATGACGCCCTCCTCGGTCAGTTTCTCCAGAACGCGCCGCGCCAATACCAGCTTGTCGTCCAGATCGTCCTTTTCGCCCAGTATGATCTGAACGCCCGTATCGGAAACCATGTAGAGGTTGAACCGGTCGCGCACGTTGATCTCGGAAATGAGCCCCGCCATGCCCTGCGCGTCCAGCCCGGCGAGGATCAGCTTCATGGCTTCCAGCTCGCCCGATCTGCTCGACTCGATCGTGCGCCCCTGCGCGCTCAGGGACACGTTCATGCTGACCGTGATCAGATCGCCCGCCGGCATGCTCGCCAGCCGTTCGAGAATGACGCCTTCCTCATCGATCACGAGGATCACGCCCGCGCAGTTGACCGCGGCGCGCGGCCGGCGCTCCCTGACCTTCAAAAGCACTTTATCCGGATAGAGAATTTCCATCTCGGTCAATTCGACATAATGATTGCGCGAAAAGTTCCCTTTTACGCGGCTTTTTTCGATTTTCAGCGTATCCTCGCCCAGAATCAGGCCGGAAAGCGCCGCAATCTCTGCGTCGGAAAAGGCTTCATTGCCCTGCACGACAATTTCCTGCAGCGTAAAAACGCGGCTCTTGATGAGCAGTGCAGCCACGCACAGCGCCGCAACGAGCATCAAAAAGCGCGCGCCGCCCCGCCCCCGCCGAGCATATCGACGCTCTCCTGCCGCCATACGCTTTCCCCTCCTCCGTTATACGCGCCCTATACGCGCGCCCAGCGCCGCGAGCGTCTCCTCCAGCCGCTCATAGCCCCGGTCGATCAGCGATACGTTTTCAACCTCCGTCATGCCGTCCGCCGCCAGCCCTGCCAGCACCAGCGCCGCCCCGGCTCTCAGGTCGCGCGCCGTCACCCGCGCGCCGGTCAGCTTTCCGCCCCGCACGACCGCCGTGCGATGATGCACGGTGACGTCCGCGCCCATGCGCACGAGCTGCGCCGCATGGCTGAAGCGGCTCTCAAAGACGTTTTCCACAATGATCGACGTACCCTCCGCCACGCAGCAGAGCGCCATCAGCTGCGCCTGCATATCGGTCGGAAAGCCCGGATAGGGCTGCGTAAACACATCGACCGCGCGAAGCCGCCCCGGCGCGCTCAGCGTCAGGCCGCCGCCGCTTTCATCGATCAGGCAGCCCGCCTCGCGCAGCTTTGCCAGCACCGCGTCCATGCTCTCGCCCGAAAAGCCGTCCAGCGCGATTTCGCCGCCGGTCATGGCCGCCGCCGTCAGCAGCGTGCCCGCCGTGATGCGGTCGGCGATGGGGCGATACGACGCGCCGTGCAGACTGTCCACGCCGCGTATGCGCACAACGCCGCTGCCCGCGCCGCTCACCCGGCCGCCCATGGCGTTGATGAAGCCCTGCAGATCGACGATTTCCGGCTCGCGCGCGGCGTTTCTGATGATCGTCTCTCCCCTCGTCAGCACGGCGGCCATCATGATATTTTCCGTCGCGCCCACGCTGGGAAAGTCGAGCAGCACGTCGCCCGCGCGCCTGTGGCGGCCGTCGCAATAGATGCGCCCGTGCTCCTCGCGGATCTCAACGCCCAGCCGCTTCAATCCCTTCAGGTGCAGGTCGATCGGGCGCAGGCCGATCTCGCAGCCGCCCGGATATGTAACCGTCGCCCGACCGAAGCGGGTGATCAGCGGCCCCATCATGAATATGGAGGAGCGCAGACGCTTCGAGAGAACATCGGGCATCTCATGGCGATGCGCGCTTTTCCCGTCGATGGTCAGCTTTCCCGCCGCTGCGCGCGTCTGGCAGCCCAGCTCTTCGAGGATCTTCGCCATGTTGGCGATGTCGTCCAGCGCCGGACAGCCGTGGAGCGTCACGCTCTCCCCGGTCATGACGGCGGCGGCCATGATCGGCAGCACGGCGTTCTTGGCCGCGGGAATCACCGTCCGCCCACTCAGGCGCGCGCCGCCCATAATTCGAAAAATATCGCCCATCAAAACGCACCTCCAATACAAACACATTTTAATGGATATGCGTTTTTCGCCCGGGCGTGCATGACCCCCTGAGCGGGTTTCGAAAGGGAGGGAGCGGATTTTTGCGGCGTTTGAACGCTTTCAGGCAATATAATCCGCCGCTTGAGCGCACATCGAGCGCCGCCCGACTCACAGCGCCTGTATCTGAAACGCAGGCGTTCAATCGCAGCGTTTCGACTTGAAAAACGGCAATACAGGCGCGGCGGCGCCGTCCGCAGAAGCATTCAATATGTTTCTGCTCGTCAAAAAAGTCTTGACAAGCCGGTGATCGGGGATGCAATCTCCCTGCCATGTGGCCACTCTCCAGTTTTTGCTCTGAAAACGGGATTTTCCGCCTCTTTCAATCGTCCCGTTCGTACACGCTGCCGGACATGATTAAAAATTCGAGAGAGGCGACCCTTTCGAGCGCTCCAACGGTTTTTCGACAGTCTGAAGCAAATATGTCCCTACCCAATCCTGCGGCGCGAAATATTGAGCAGCAGCCCCACCGCGCCCTTCAGCACGGCGATCGACGTGCCGCCCGCGCTGAAGAAGGGCAGCGGCTGGCCGGTCGTGGGCATGAGCCCCGTAACGACCGCCATGTTCATCATCGACTGCACGCCGATCATGCAGGTGATGCCGCCCGCGAGCAGGCTGCCGAAGCGATCGGGGCAGCGTATCGCCACCCGCAGACCGAAGAATATGAACAGCGCGAACAGCGCCAGCAGGGCAAGGCACCCGAAGAGCCCCAGATCCTCACCCACGACGGCGAATATGAAGTCCGACTCGGGATACGGCAAAAAAGCGTACTTCTGCCGCCCCTGCCCCAGTCCCATGCCGAACAGCCCGCCCGAGCCGAACGCCATCAGCGACTGCGAGAGCTGATAGCCCTCCTTGCTCATCATGGCGAAGGGGTCGCGGAAGGACAGCATGCGCGCGCGCCGGTAATCCTCCGAGAAGGCGTAGAACACGCCGACCGCCAGGCCGCAGCAGCCCGCCAGCCCCAGATGGAGCCACTTGGCGCCCGCCAGCATGGCCATAAGCCCCGCCGCGATGACGATGCTGCCCGCCGTGCTCAGATTGGGCTGGAGCAGTATCAGCGCAAACATCACGCACGGCATGAGCAGCGCGGGCAGAAGCCCCGTGAAGAAGCGCCTCACATTGCGCCGGCTCTGGCTGAGAAGGCGCGCCATGTGCAGCATCGCCGAATACTTGGCCAGCTCGGAGGGCTGAAAGCTCACCGGCCCCAGCCGCAGCCAGCGCCGCGAGCCGTTCAGCGACTTTCCAATCCCCGGAATGGCCACCAACACCAATAGCAGCAGGCTCACGCAGAGCAGACTGCTGCTATAAATCGGCTTCTGTAAAATTCTGTAATCAATGCGCAGCATGACCGCCATGACGATCGCGCCCAGCGCAATGCCCATGAGCTGGCTGAGCACCTCGGCCAGCGGCGTGCTGGACACGTCCTGCGCGTTGTAATAGCTCGCCGCGTAGAGCGTCACCAGCCCGAAGGCCATCAGCAGCGCCGTCGTCGTCAGTACGCCCCTGTCGCAGGGATTCAGCGTTGGTTTTTCGGAGCCGTCCCGTTTGTCCTTCGCACCGCTGCCGAGCGAAACAGACGTCACCGCTTCTCCAATCCCGCGCCCAATCCGTCAGGCGCGCGCCGTCATTTTATGAACGATGTCCTTGAAAATATCGCCGCGTTCCTCGCAGTTGTTGAACATATCAAAGCTCGCGCAGGCCGGCGAGAGCAGCACGTTGCCGCCCGAAACGGCCAGCGAGCGCGCCATGTCGATCGCCGCGTTGAAGTCAAAGCCCGCGTGATGAATCGCGCCTTCCGGATAGCCCACGCGCCTCAGCGTCTCGTCGAACTGCCGCGCCGTCTGACCGATCAGCACGGCGTGCGCGATATACGGGCTGTCCTTAATGGCCGTACACAGCTCGGTAAAGTCGTTTTTCTTGTCCGAGCCGCCCAGTATGATGACCGTGGGCGCCTTCATCGTCTCGACCGCCTTGATCGTCGAGTCGGCGTTCGTGCCCTCGGAATCATCAATGTACCTTACGCCGTCCACCTCGCGAACGAACTCCACGCGATGCTCCACGCCCTTGAACGCGCGCAGCGCCCGCGCCGCGTCCTCCGCCTTCACGCCGGACGCCAGCGCCATGGCCGTGGCCGCCAGCGCGTTGTCCAGATTATGCGGGCCGGGGATCAGCAGTTCGTCCGCGCCGCACACGTCGATGTGATCGCTTTCCGTGCCGAACACGATGCGCCCGTCCAGCACAAACGCGCCGTACGGCGGAATCTGCTTCCCCGTAAACCAGACGACGCGGCTCTTCGCCGTTTTAGCGAGATTGCGCAGCGTCTCGTCGTCATAATTGAGCACGAGATAGTCGTCCTCGGTCTGCGTGCGGAATATGCGCGCCTTGGTTTCAATGTAGCATTCCATCGTGTGATGGCGGTTGAGATGATCCTCGCGGATGTTGGTCAGGCAGGCGACGTGCGGATGGAAGTCCTTCACCGATTCCAGCTGGAAGGAGGACACCTCGCACACGATGACGTCGCCGTCCTTCGCTTCCCCCGCCGCAGCCGCGAACGGATAGCCGATGTTGCCCACCACATAGGTGTTCGCGCCCGACGATTTGAAGATTTCGCCGGTCAGCGTGGTGGTTGTGGTCTTGCCGTTCGTGCCGCTGATGGCCACCAGCAGCCCCTTTGACAGACGCGCAGACAGCTCGATCTCGCCGATGACTTCAACGCCCAGGCTCTCCGCCTTTTTGACGATCGGGCTTTCAATCGGCACGCCGGGGCTGATGACCAGCATATCCATGCCGGAAAGCAAATCGTCCGGCTTTTCGCCCAGCCGCCATTCGATATTGTCAAGCCCCTCGAGGGATTTGAGCGCGTCGCCCAGCTGCTCGCGCGTTTTAAGATCGTTGACACGCACCAGCGCGCCCTTTTCGGAGAGCAGCTTCGCCGCCGCAACGCCGCTGCGCGCCATGCCCAGTATCATGATCCTTTTGCCCTGCATACGCCCGTCCCCCTTAGAAGAACATCGTCAGAGCGATCAGGCACAGAAGCGCCGTAATGCTCATGTACATGGCGACGATGCGCGTTTCGGGCATACCGCCCTTTTCAAAGTGATGATGGAGCGGCGCCATGCGGAACACGCGCTTGCCCGCGCCGGTCTTTTTCTTGGTGTATTTGAAATAGCCCACCTGAATGATGTCCGACAGCGAGCTGACCAGCATCGCCAGCGCGATTATGGGCAGCAGGAGCGCCGTGCGCGTGACCATGGCCACCGCCACCAGCGCGCCGCCGATTGTGAACGAGCCGACGTCGCCCATGAACACATTGGCCGGATAGGTGTTGAAGCGCAGAAAGCCCAGTATGCCGCCGGCCGCCGCGCCGCAGAACACCATCATGTTGGTCATGTTGCCGGCGTTCTCGGGATTGGCCGAGCCCAGCGCGACGCACACCAGCGCCATCGCGGCAAAGTCGATCAGCGAGCAGCCGGAGAGCAGGCCGTCCACGCCGTCGAGCAGGTTGGCGCTGTTGACCGTGCCCACCAGCACGAACATCATCACCGGAATATAGAAAATGCCCAGATCCCACGTCTTGTCGGTGAAGGGAACGATCAGCGCGCTGCCGATCTGAGGCGTGCAGTACGCCCAGACGGCCAGCACCAGCGAGATCACCACCTGCGGCACGATCTTCTGCATGGGCGTAAGCCCCAGCGAGCGCTTTTTGCTCACCTTTATGTAATCGTCCACAAAGCCCACGAGGCCGAAGCCCAGCGTGGACACAAGCGCCATGGGCAAAAACGACCAGCGCTGATCGGCCACGGAAAAGAGTATGGGCACAATCAGCATCGGCACGGCGAATATGACGCCGCCCATCGTCGGCGTGCCCTGCTTCACCTTGTGCGATTCAAGACCCAGTTCATAGATGGTCTGGCCAAATTTCATTTTCTTCAGCCACGGAATGACCACCGGCCCCAGAACCATGGCGACGGCGAACGCCAGCACAGTTGCCCAGATAACCCTCTGCATCTTCTGTTCCCCCTAATTTACATTTCCTCCAGCAGTTCCCTGACCACGACCTTCTCGTCAAAGGGATATTTCACGCCCTTGATCTCCTGATAGGTCTCGTGGCCCTTGCCTGCCAGCACGATCACGTCGCCCGGCTCGGCGATGCTCATCGCATAGCGTATGGCCTCGCGGCGGTTTTCAATCACTTTGTATTCGCCATGCGTCGGCCGGATTCCTGCTTCCACCGCCTCAAGAATCGCAAAGGGATCCTCGCTGCGCGGGTTGTCGCTGGTCAGCACGCAGAAATCGGCCAGCTTTCCACCGATCTCGCCCATCAGCGGGCGCTTTTCATGATCGCGGTCGCCGCCGCAGCCGAAGAGCGCAATCACGCGGGCGCGCGCCGTCTGCCGCACAGTGGTGAGTATGTTCTCCAGCGCGTCCGGGGAATGCGCGTAATCGAGTATCACGCGGTAGGGCGTTTCCGTGTCCAGCAGTTCTATGCGCCCGGGCACGTTTTTGACCGACTCAAGGCCGGCCTTTATGGCCTCGGGGCTCACGCCAACGCTGTCGCACAGCGCCGCCGCCGTCATGCCGTTATAGACGTTGAACACGCCGGAGAGGTGCATGTCGATTTCCAGCCGGAAGCGCTTGTTGAACGTGAGCAGCCATGAGCAGCCGCGCTCGCCCACGTCGATGTTCTTGGCGTAGATGTCGGCCGGCACGCGTATGGCGTAGCCCTCGGCGGGTATGGACACGTCCTTCATCGCATGGGCGACGCGCTCGTCGTCGGCGTTGTAGACGGCGCGCGCGCACATCTCAGGGGTAAAGAGCTTCATCTTGGCGGCCAGATAGTTGTCGAAATTGCCAAAGAAGTCAAAGTGATCCTGAGAGAGATTCGTAAACGCCGCCACGTCGAAGCGTATGCCGCTGAGCTTTCTCAGCGCCAGCGCGTGCGCGGACACCTCCATGACCACATAGTCCACGCCCGCGTCGGCCATGCGGCGCAGCAGCGACTGAAAGTCAATCGGATCGGGCGTTGTGAGATTGGCCGGAATCTGCGTCTCGCCGATCATCGAGCAGACCGTGCCGATCAGCCCGACCTTGTAGCCCGCCGTCTCGAGTATGGCCTTTGTCAGATAGCTGGCGGTGGTCTTGCCCTTCGTGCCGGTGATTCCGATCAGCTTCAGCTCGCGCGCGGGATTGCCATAGAAAATCGCAGCGATGCGGGAGAGCGCCTCGCGCACATCTCTGACCAATAGCTGCGGGCAGTCCACATCCAGCTCGCGCTCTACGACCAGCGCCGCCGCGCCCGCCTTGACCGCCCCCGGCGCGAAGTCATGCGCGTCCACGCGCAGGCCGTGAATGCAGAAGAAGAGCGATCCATCCTTCACCTTGCGGGAATCGGTATCCAGGCGCGTGATCTCCGCCTGATCGTTTCCGATGAGCCGGACGGCGTCCCCCATCGCGCTGACAATATCATAAAGCTTCATGGTCGAATCCTCCCGTATCTTTTCGTCCGCTCCGCAGCGCGCCTATTCGGGCGTTCGGAACAATACCGTAACGCGGGCTGTGGGCGCTGCCAGATCGCCCGCCGCGGGCGACTGTTCATAAGCCACGCCGCTCCCGCTGATTCTCATTTCAAGGCCGCAGGATTGCAGCAGCCTGTTGGCCTCGCTGATCGACAGCCCGACTACGTCCGGCACCTCGACATAGGCGTTTTCACTCAGATCGGCCCGCCCCTCGGCGTACAGCATGACGATGGACTTTTCGTTCATCATCGCGCCCGGCTGAGGCATCTGGTCGATTACGGTCTGCCCCGCGCCGTCCAACAGGCTCTGAAAGCCGGCCTGTTTCAGCGCTGCGCGCGCCTCGGACACCGTCATGCCGGTCACATCCGGCACGCTGAGCGCCTGCGCGTTTGCGTCCTTTTCCGTTTTGCGCGGCACGCCCATATAGGCCAGCGTCTTTTCGAGAATGTCCCGCGCAAACGGCGCCGCCGTCACCGAACCGAAATCGGGACGGCGATCGGCCTCGTCCACGATGAACAGCACCGCCACGCGCGGCTCGTCGATCGGCGCAAAGCCGATGAACGACCCGATGTGCGTGCCGCTGGACACCACGCCGTCCACATAGACCTGCGCCGTGCCGGTC
>CAKUAV010000100.1 GCA_934636425.1 uncultured Clostridia bacterium | reverse complement strand
CGCGAGGTCAACGAGCTGGCCGCCCGCAGCAAGGCGACCTACGCCATCATGTTCAACCAGCGCACCAACTGCGTCTACCGCAAGATGAAGGAAATCGTCGATTCCGGCGCGATGGGCCAGATTCGCCGCACCAACTGGATCATCACCGACTGGTACCGCTCCCAGAGCTACTATGATTCCGGCGCGTGGCGCGCCACCTGGTCCGGCGAGGGCGGCGGCGTGCTGATGAACCAGTGCCCGCACAACCTCGACCTGTGGCAGTGGATCTGCGGCATGCCCACCAAGGTGCGCGCGTTCTGCAAGGAGGGCAAGTGGCACGACATCGAGGTCGAGGACGACGTGACGGCGTACGTCGAATACGCCAACGGCGCGACCGGCGTGTTCATCACCACCACCGGCGACTGCCCCGGCACCAACCGCTTTGAGGTGACGCTGGACGGCGGCAAGCTGGTCGTCGAGAACAACGAGCTGTATATGTACAAGCTCGAGATGTTCGAGCAGGATTTCTCCAGGACCTGGAAGAACGGCTTCGGCACACCCAAGTGCGAGAAGATCAAGGTTGAGACCGATGGCTTCAACCCGCAGCACGTCGAGGTGCTGCGCGCCTTTGCCGCGCACATCATGAACGGCGAGCCGCTGGTCGCCTCGGGCGTGGAGGGCATACGCGGCCTGACGCTGGCCAACGCCATGTATCTGTCCAGCTGGACGGGCGAAACCGTCGAGCTGCCGCTGGACGAGGATCGCTTCCTCGAGGAGCTCAACAAGCGCCGCGCGACCTCCCGCCGCAAGGAGGACGTGAGCGTCACGCTGGACACCGAGGGCACCTACGGCAGCAAGGCCAAGTAAATCAAATGCGATGCGGGGCGGGTTCAAAGCGGCTCGCCCCGCTTCTTTCAGGAGGGAAAGCGATGATTCGTCTGGGCGTCTGCACCAAGCCCGAAAATGCCGCTCTGATCGGCAGGCTGGGCTTCGACTTTATCGAAATGAGTCTGGCGTGGCTGGAGGAGCTCTCCGATGAGGAATACGCGCGCCAGCTGGAGATACTGAGGGCCGCCCCCATCGGCGCGGAGGCCTGCAACGGCATGCTGCCGGGGCGCGTGAAGGTCACCGGCCCCGATGTGGACGAGAACGTCATTCGCGCCTATCTCGAGAAGGCGTTTTCCCGCGCGCATGAGATGGGCGTGAAGGTGGTCGTGTTCGGCAGCGGCGCGGCGCGCGGCGTGCCCGAGGGCTGGCCGCAGGACGAGGCGTGGCGGCAGATCGCGCGCTATCTCACAATCGCCGAGGAATACTGCGCGAAGTACGACATCACCATCGCCATAGAGCCCTTGCGGCGCGCCGAGTGTAACATCATGAATCTGGTCACCGAGGGCACGCTGATGAGCGCGCTGCTCAACCTGCCGCACATCGGCACGCTGGGCGACACGCATCATATGCTCTGCGGCCACGAGCCGTTCAGCGCGCTCACGCAGGCGGGCAGGCTGCTCAAGCACGTCCACATCAGCCATTCCATGGGCGACGAGGGCGGCCGCGATTATCCCGCGCCGGGCGACGACAACGATTACGACGTGATCTTTGAGGCCATGAAGGCCGGCGGCTATGACGGCCGCGTGAGCATTGAGGCCGGCTGCAAGGACATGGCGGCCGACGGCGCGAAGGCCTTCGAGGTGCTGGACGCGCTGCGCAGAAAATACGCATAATGAGACGGCATGGGGGCGGCAGGCGGGCGCGAGGGCGCGTTCGTCCGCCGCCCCGCGCGGTTTGTCGCCGTTCGGGCGATGGGATAAAGGGGCGCGCGCGTCCTGCGATCTGGCCGTTCGAGGACTCTGACGGTATGTAAAAATGCGCGGGGAGTGTTGCGCGCTTTGCGGCGCAAGCGTATAATAGCATGAAACTGGCGCGTGTTTCAAATCCTTTGCGGATTGCAATTCCGGCGCTCTTTCGCCGCGCTCGGGGGTGAAGGCTCTGAGCCGGTGAAAGACCCATCTGAAATTTGCAGCCCCCTTTTTGAAGCGCACGCCGCAGGAGGTTTCATCGCTATATGCTGTCATTGTGGCTTGCGCGCCTTGTCAGGGCGTACGAAAGAAACGGCGATCCCGCGTCGCGGCTGGCCTGCGGAACGGCGGCCGGCGCGCTGGGCGTCGCGCTCAATATACTCTTGTTTTCACTCAAGCTCATCGCGGGCGTTCTGAGCGGCTCAATCGCCGTGATTGCCGACGCCTTCAACAACCTGTCCGATGCGGGCTCGTCGGTGATTACGCTCATCGGCTTCCGCCTCTCGGGCAAGCGCGCCGACCCGACGCACCCATTCGGGCACGGCCGCATAGAGTATGTCGCCGGGCTGATCGTGTCCATGATCATAATCATCATGGGCGCGGAGCTGCTCAAATCGTCCGTCAAGGCGATTTTTGCGCCCGAGAGCGTGGCCTTTTCCGCGCTGACTGCCGGCATACTGGCCTTTTCCGTGCTGGTGAAGGGGTATATGTGGGGCTATAACCGCCTGCTGGCGAAAAAGCTCGATTCGTCCGCGATGAAGGCTGCCGCCGCCGACAGCCTGAGCGACGCGGTGGCCACGGCCGTGGTGCTCGCCGCGATGCTGATCGCGCGCTTTGCCGGCCTGAATATCGACGGCTGGGCGGGTCTGGCCGTATCGCTCTTCATCATCGCTTCCGGCATTGGCGCGGCGCGGGATACGGTCAATCCGCTCCTGGGCATGCCGCCCGATCCCGAGCTGGTGGAGCGGATAAAGAGCGAGGCGCTCTCCACGCGCTATGTCATGGGGCTTCACGATCTGGTCGTTCACGATTACGGCCCCGGCCGGCGCATGATTACGCTGGACGTCGAGGTGCCCGCCGACGGCGATATACTGCTCATGCACGACGAGATTACGGCGCTCGAGCAGCGGCTTCGGCGCGATCTGGACTGCGAGGCGGTCATTCACATGGATCCGGTCGTTGAGGGCGATCGGCGCACGGCGGCGCTCCAGTGCCGCGTGAGCGAGCTGCTGGCGCAATCGATCGACCCGCGCGTGCGGCTGCACGATTTCCGCGCAGAGGATCGAGACGGGCGCGTCGAGCTGATATTCGACGCGGTCGTGCCCTACGACGTGAACCGCAGTGAGGAAGCGCTGCGCAGCGACATAAACGCGGCGATTTCCGCTCTGGGCTCGGACTATCACACCACAGTGACCATCGACAGAGGATAAGCGACCGACAATGAGGAGAAAAAGCACATGAAATACACCGAAAAGACCTGCCTGCTGAACTGCCTGGGCCGCACGCTGCGCTTCTGCAATCAGAAGAGCCGCAACTGGACGCACCCCTATGAATACGAGCACAACGGCAGCAACCTGAGCAATGCGGGCTGCGGCATATTCGCGCTGACCCACGCCGTGGAATGGATGCACGGCACGCGGCTCAATCCCGACGATGTGGCCGAGGTGTCCGTCGCGGTCGGCGGGCGCGGCGACGACGGCACCGATCGCCCGGTGATGCTGGACGGCATGATGAAGAACGGCTTCGCGGCAAAATGCGGCTTTCGCTATGAGGGCGAGGGTCTTATCAACGATCACGAGCGGCTGTGGCAGCACATGAAGGCCGGCAACACCGCGCTGTGCAATCTGCGCGTGGGGCATATCGTGGCGCTGCTCGACGCGCGCGAGGAGAACGGTCAGCGTCAGCTGCTGGCAATGGATTCCGTGGCCGAGAGCGCGGGCGAGAAGGTGCGCAATTCGGTCTGCGGCGTTGTGGACGGCTCGCTGATCTCCTATCCCATCCGCAATTCGGCCGGGCTGGTCGTGGGGCATGGCGAGAGCTATGCGCTGTTCTGGGTGGATGCGGCGCTGCCCAAGGACTTCAATCTGCTCATTAAGACCGAGCCGAAGGCCTGACGATCTGTGAGGGCGCGTTCCGAGAGCGTTTCGGGGCGCGCCTTTACTGACTTGACGGAGGAAAACGATATGATGTATGACGCGATTGCGGGCGGCTGGGCGCTGAGCGTTTCGGCCATGGCGGCGGGCGATTCGGCGCGGCTGTACTGCGGCGGCGAGACGATTGCGCGCGTATTTGCCGACGAAGGGGGCGTTCACGCCGCCGTGACCGCGCGCTGGGACGGCGCGATGAAGCGCTTCGGCTCGGACGCGCCGCTGGTCTTTGCGCTGGACGCGCCGGGCGCGTGGGGAGATGCGCGGCTCGAGTGGCGCGTGAGCGGCGTGCGGCTGTATGTGGAAAACGCGCTGTGCGACGAGGACTGGCCGCTGGGCGGCTTCCCCATAGACGGCGCGTGGACGCTCGAATCGGATAGGCCCGCTTCGCTTGAGGCGTGCGAGCGCTTCCCCGAGGATGCGGAGACAGCGTTCGACGGCTCAGCGCAGTATTTCACGCTGCCCGGCCACAACACGAGCATTGGCGACTGTATGCCGTTTGAATATGACGGCGAATATCACCTGTTCTGCCTGTACGACCGGCGGCGTCACGGCAGCAAGAAGCATCTGGGCGCGCATCAGTGGGCGCATCTGTCGACGAAGGATCTGCATCACTGGACGCTGCACCCCGTCGCACTGGGGATCGACGAGCAGTGGGAGGGCTCGATCTGCACCGGCTCGATGATCGAGAAGGACGGACGCGTGTATGCGTTCTATGCCGTGCGCATGTCGGACGGCTCGCCCGCGCGGCTCACATGGGCACAGAGCGACGACTGCATCCATTTCAAAAAGAGCGGCCGCTATTTCGAGCTGACCGCGCCCTATGAGCCGACCAGCGCGCGCGATCCCAAGGTGTGGCTGGGCGAGGACGGGCTGTATCACATGATGGTGACCACCTCGCTCGCGGATATGGAGAAGCGCGGCGGCTGCCTGGCGCATCTGGTGAGCGAAAATCTGACCGACTGGACGCAGCGCGCGCCCATGCTCGTGCCGGGGCTGGACGACCAGCCCGAGTGCAGCGACTATTTCAAGCTGAACGATCTGTACTATCTGGTCTATTCCAATCAGCTCACGGCGCGCTATGTGGTCTCGGACGAGCCGTTCGGGCCGTGGCGGCGGCTGCGCGAGGATGTGCTGGACTGCCCCGGCTGCCGCGTGCCCAAGACGGCGATGCTGAACGGACGGCGGCTGCTGACCGGCTGGGCGACAGAAGGGCCGTGGGGCGGCCGCGTTGTGACGCACGAGCTGATCGTCCGCGCCGACGGCACGCTGGGCGCGCGCTTTATCGATGAAATTCTGCCCGACACTGTGAAGGATGCGGCCGCCGCGCCCGCTCATATCGAAGCGCCGCTGGGCAGCGGGAGCGCGCATCTGGGCGATGCGGAGGGCGCGTTCCGCCTGAAGCTGACGCTCTCGCCGAAGAGCGAAAACATGGCGTTCGGGCTGGATGTGACCGGCGGGGATGACCGCGTGCGCATCGAGTTTGACAGCGCGTATGAGACGGCCATGCTCATGCGCGGTGGCGACAACGTGCGCAGCGCGCCGCGCGGCAATACGCTGACGCAGTGCGGCTGGTGCCGCGATTCGTTCGACGTGACCATGATTGTCGCGCGCGGCGTGGCCGAGTTCCAGCTGCCCGGCGATCACGTCCTGCTGACCGGCTGCACGCTGCGTCCGCCCTATGCGATCGACGCGTATGCGCGCGGCGATATGGACATTGAGCCGAAATAGGCGATGGAAAAGGAGCCGCCGCTTTCCGCAGATAGTTGCGGAGGGCGGCGGCTTTTGCGTGCTTTGACGGAGAGGACAGTTTTGTTCGCGGCGGGAATCTGGAAATACTTGGCGGTGCGGCTCTTTTTGGTTCTTCGCGGAATCCTGGGAGGCGTGCAAGTTCATGGCAGCAACAGATTGCGTGGCGTCGCCATGAGAGAACGGGCAAAGAATGAAAAATGCGTGTTTAGCAGTGCGATCCCTGCTTCTGTGCCGTTCGCGTCTCTCCGCCGCGCATTGCTTCCCACAGCTTTCCGTGAAGAGCCTGCCTGTTTCGCGCGGGCAGGCGTTCGTGATGAGCTTTGCACAGCGGCGGGAGAGTTCGCCTTTCTCCTCGTCCGTCTTGCCGCGCATTTCCTTACTCATTTTTCGTATGCCGCTCAGAAAACTTCTCTTTTCATGACATATACCATATAAGCGATATGGGGGCAGAACACAAAATGCGTGTTTAGCAGTGCGATCCCTGCTTCTGTGCCGTTCGCGTCTCTCCGCCGCGCATTGCTTCCCACAGCTTTCCGTGAAGAGCCTGCCTGTTTCGCGCGGGCAGGCGTTCGTGATGAGCTTTGCACAGCGGCGGGAGAGTTCGCCTTTCTCCTCGTCCGTCTTGCCGCGCATTTCCTTACTCATTTTTCGTATGTCGCTCAGAAAACTTCTCTTTTCATGGCATATACCATATAAGCAATAGAGGGCAGAACACAAAATGCGCGATAGTACATATGGGTAATTAAGACCAGTGAAAGAAAAAGCAGCGATTGATGCAGCGGCGAAGGCGAACAGGAATAAGAGAGCGGCGAAACGGCTGGAAGCACTGGAATTATGTTATACCGGGGAAAGCCATGCCGTGATTTTGGCGCGGTGTTCAGCGAGCGCCATATAACACACTGACGTCATTCAAAGCGTTGCCGGCGGGCAACGCCCGACGTCTATATTTTGGCGGGGATTTCGGCGTAAGGCGTTTCCCTCTTTCGCAGTTTGAAATGAAGCCATAAAAACGCCGGCCGGAGCGACGAAGCCCCGGCCGGTTGTACTATTTATTATATCAGTTGAGCATGATCTGGCCGCCGGTCACGGGGATGGCCTGACCGGTCTCGTACTTCTGCTCGACGGCGTAGAATATGGCGCGCGCCACGTCGGCGGGGAAGCAGCCGCGGTTCATGGGCACCTTGGCCTCGTAATAACGCTTCACATCCTCGACGGTCTTGGCGCCGGGCACCTTGCCGGCGTTCAGATACTGCACGAACAGGCCGCGCACCGGATCCATCCACAGCGGGCCGTCCAGGAAGTTGCCGGGGCAGACGGCGTTGACCTTGATGTTGAAGGGGCACAATTCGAGCGCGAAGCTCTGCGTCAGGCCGATGCCGCCGAACTTGGAGCCGGCGTAGGCGAAGTTCTTGTTGGAGCCCTCCAGGCCGGATTTCGAGTTGACTGTGATGATGTCGCCGAACCATTCGGGATCGGCCTCATGCTCGGCCTTCATGATGACGGCGGCGTACTTGGTGCAGAGGAAGTAGGCGGTGTAGTTGATGCTGGTGACGAAGTCGAAATCCTTCTTTTCCAGCTGATCGAGCGCGCCGGAGCGCACAACGCCGGCGTTGCTGACGAATATGTCCAGTCCGCCGAAATGCTCCACGGTCTGCTGCACCAGGGCGGCGACGCTCTCCTCATCGGACACGTTGACCTTGACGCACACGGCGCGCTCGCCCATTTCGGCGGCGACCGACGCGGCCAGCTCTTCGTTCAGATCGGCGATGACGATGCTCGCGCCTTCCTTGTACATTTCCTCGGCGATGCCCTTGCCGAAGCCCTGCGCGCTGCCGGTCACGATGGCGATTTTGCCGGCCAGACGACCGGTGGTCGCGGGGCGGTTATGGATGTTTGCTTTGGCGATCTCCTGCCATTTCTGCATATCGATCATGGGTTCATCCTCCTCAAAGTGATTTCTGTAATGCGCCGGCGCACGCCGCGCCGCATGGTCTTTGGCTCGTGTGTGAACGAAGCGGCGCTCCGCTTGAACACATTCTATTGTAACGCAAACTGGCGAAAATTACCAGCCTATTTTTTCAAAAACAGAAAGTATACGGCAACCACGCCCGCGATGACCAGCAGCAGCAGCAGCGAAATCAGCAGCATAACGCGCAGCTCGCGTTTGCGCGCCAGCTCGACGGAGCGGAACGTGCTCATGCGCTTGCGCATGCGGTCGAGCCGGGCGTTGAAGCGCCGCACCTCCCGCGCGCCGCCGCTGCGCTCGATGCCGGATCTGAGCTTGTCCAGCGTGCGCAGATCGGGAATGCCGCGCGAGAAGCGGACGTAGCCCATGATGGCCAGCGCGACGAACGATTCGTCGATCAGCGCAAACTCGTCCGAGCCGTTCTGCGCGCTTCGGCAGCGGCCGGTGACGGCGCGGCGGGCGCAGGCCTGCAGCTGCGCAAACAGCGCGGGGCTGTCCTCGTGCAGCGCCAGCAGCGCGTCGATCATGTCGCTCAGGCGCGCGGCGGGCGCGGTCAGCAGCGCGTGAACGGCGCGGCAGGCGGCCAGCTGGTCTTCCGGGCAGCGCTCCGCATCCAGGAGCGCGGCGTATTCCGTCGCCGAACGGAGCAGGCGCACGGCCTGCGGATCGTTGAGATCGGCCTCGTCCCAGTCTATGCTGTCGATGAGTATCGCGGCCAGATCGCACAGATGCTCGCCGGTCATGCCCAGCTCCGCGCCGCGTCCGTGCGAGAGCACAGTCAGGCAGTCGCTCAGCTGAACCATAAAATCGCCGTGCGGCATGAGATCGGCGGCGTTGATGACGCTGTTGATCAGGCGCGGCCATTCGCTCTGCGCGAGCGTCACAAACGCGTCCTCGTTGAGTATGCCGCGGCGGATATCCAGCGCGTCCGCCCAGTCCTGCATATACTGAGAGAGCGACATGCCGCGCTCGAACGGCGGCGTGTCCATGTGCAGCGCCGGCGAGGAGCGCAGCGCGCTCAGGCCGGTTTCGTCCGCGCGGTCGGCCCAGTTGAGATCGTGCGCCAGAATCGCCCGGGCGAGCGTGAGGCTCTTTTCGTCGGCAGGCGGCTCGTCCGGCCAGATGACCGTGCCGCGGCTCAGATCAAAGCGTATGCAGCCGTGATCGGGGCAGGGCGGCGAGAAAAACACGCAGCAGGGCGCGGCGGGAACGCCGTCCTCGATCAGCGTGTGCCAGCTCAGCCGCAGTCCGTCCCGCAGCGGCAGGCAGCGCATGAATATCTCCATCATCAGCCGCGCCTGCGCGGAGACGATCTCGGGCGGCTGATTGATGACGGCGTGGACGTTCAGCCGCTTGTCCGACGCGGCGGCCAGCAGCGCCTTGACAAAGCGCGCGAGCAGCCCCTCGTCGAAGAGCGAATCGATCAGCCGGAAGCCCTCGCCGGGCAGCGACGCGTCGAACAGCGCGGCGGGCGAGAGCGTGGGCAGCGCCGTGGCGCCGTCCTCGGGCAGAGCGGCCGACAGCAGCGCGGCGCTTAATGGGCGCGCCAGACGCAGCGCGTCCAGATCGGCGTTTTCGTCGATCACCAGGCGGCGGATGATATACGCGCCGTCGCCGGTTCTGACGCTGCGGCCGATCACCAGTCCCGTGCTGAGCGGATACTGGAAATATGCGTTTTCACTCTGCGCGTCCTCGTAGGGCGAGAGCTGATCCAGAAGGGGCATCCAGGCGCTTTCGCGCAGCGCGCCGCTGGCAGCCAGCGTTTCAAAGCCTGTCGCCGTTCTGCGGCAGAGCTGCTGCTTGATCATGGCGGCTCGCCTCCTTTCCCTTCTCGATAAAACGCGCGTTATGGCGGCGATCCATGCTCGAATCGCCGCCGAAAAAAGCACACCCGACCGATGGAGCGTCGCAGAAGTGCGCCCCGCAGCGGGCCTCAAAACGGAGAAAGCGCACCGCGCTCGATCGGCGTCGGCTCGGCGAAAGGCCGTCAGGGCGGCGCAGGCGATGCGATCAGAATTCTCCGATTATTTGAGTATATACGCTTTGACGTGTTCTGTCAATCGAAAGAGCCGGGACAGATGCGGCGATTGTGTTAAAATCCGATCAGCCCTTGACGCTGCCGGCCAGCAGACCCGAGACGAAATGCTTCTGCGCGAAGAAGAACAGCAGATAGATCGGTACGCCGGAGACGAGCGTGGCGGCCATGAGCTGATTCCAGAACACCTCGCCCTCGTTGCGGAACGCGCCCAGCGCCAGCTGCACGGTCTTCATGGCGTCTCCGCTGGTCATGACGAGCGGCCAGGTGTATTCGTTCCATGTGCCGGTGAACTTGAGCACGGCCAGAGAGGCCAGCACAGGCCCGCTCAGCGGCAGGTAGATGCGGAAGAACTGACCCAGCCGCCCGCAGCCGTCGATGCGCGCCGCGTCGTCCAGCTCGGCGGGAAAGCCCATGTAGAACTGCCGGCACAAAAACACGCCGAACGAGCCGGCAATGTAGGGTATGATCAATCCGGCATAGGTGTTTATGAGCCCCGTGCCGCCCTGCCCCAGAGCGTTGTTGCCGCCGGCGAAGGGCACAGAGCGTATGAGCAGGAACACGGGGATGAGCGTCACCTGCGCGGGGATCATCATGCCGATTAGGATCAGCATGAACAGCGCCTCGCGCCCGCGGAAGGGAATGCGCGCGAACACGAAGCCGGACATGGCGTTGATGACCAGACTGATGGCCACTGTGATCACCGTGACGGTCAGGCTGTTCTGGAAATAGCGCGCCCAGTTTCCTGTGGTCATGGCGGTCTTGTAGTTGACGAACTGCGGCGCATCGGGGATGAGATTCAGATCGGGCGAATAGACTTCGCCCATCGTCTGCAGCGAGACGGAGATGGTCATGATCAGCGGAAAGCCGGTCGTGAGGCAGAGCAGCGCCACGAACAGCGCGGACACAATGCGGAAGCGGCGGTCGGCCTTTGTCTTTTTCATGAGCGCGCCTCCTTACTCCGCGCGCCCGCCGAAGCGGACGTTGATCAGCGTGACGATCAGTACGATGAGCAGCAGCACCACCGACATGGCCGCGGCATAGCCCATCTTGAATTCGGTAAAGCCGCGCTGATAGATCTGATGCACGATTGTGGTTGTGGAATAGAGCGGGTCGCCGCCGGTCATCAGCTTGACCTGCTCGAATGTCTTGAACGACTCGAGCAGCGTGGTGATCGAGACGAAAAACGTAACGGGTCTCACCATGGGCGCGGTGACATGGATGAGCTTCTGCCCCTCCGACGCGCCGTCCACCGTGGCGGCCTCGTAGATTTCAACGGGAACGGACTGCATGCCCGCCAGAAAGATCAGCATGCAGTAGCCGATGTTCTTCCAGATGTTCACGAAGATCAGGCAATAGAGCGCCGTGCCCCTGTTGAACAGCCACTCCACCCCCGACGCGCCCAGCAGCCGCAGGAGCTTGTTCAGAAAGCCGCTCTGCGCGTCGAACATCATCAGCCAGATCATCGAGATGGCGGTCATCGAGGTGGCGTAGGGAAAGATCATCAGCATGCGCATCCACTTGACGCCCTTCATCGCGCGATTCATCGCCGCCGCGGCCAGAAAGCCCAGCGTGGTCAGCGACACGATGCTGCAGGCCGCAAAGACCGCCGTGTTGCGCAGCGCCGCCAGAAACGCCTCGTCCCGAAGCAGCCTGCGGTAGTTTTTCAGGCCGACCCACGCGGCATCCTTCAGGTTGAACGAGGTGAAGCTGTAATAGATCGTCATCGCCGCCGGGTACAGCACGAACAGCGCGAAAAACAGCAGAAATGGCGCCAGCAT
>CAKUAV010000099.1 GCA_934636425.1 uncultured Clostridia bacterium | reverse complement strand
CCCGGGCACAGCGCCTATTCCACAACGCGCAAAGAGGCCGACGCGCCCGAATTCATCGCCGGGCTGGTGGGCGGCGTGACCTGCGGAGCGCCTGTGACGGCGATCATACGCAACGCCAACACCCGCTCGCAGGATTACGAATCGCTCAGGGACACGCCCCGTCCCGGCCATGCCGACTACACCGCGCGCGTGAAATACGGCGAAAGCCGCGACTACGCCGGCGGCGGGCAGTTTTCCGGGCGGCTGACCGCGCCCTTGTGCATCGCGGGCGGGCTGTGCCTTCAGCTGCTGGCCGAAGAGGGCATAGCGGTCATATCGCGTATACTGTCGATCGGCGGCGTTCATGACGAGGGCGCGCTGCTTGCGTCCACGGCGGAAAAGGATTTCCCCACGGTGAGCGATGCGCGCGGCGAGGCCATGAAGGCGCGCATCGCCGAGGCGAAGGCGGCGGGCGACTCGGTGGGCGGCGTGATCGAGTGCGCCGTGCTGGGGCTGCCGGCGGGGCTGGGCGATCCGATGTTCGACGGCATGGAGAACCGCATCGCGTCGATCGTGTTCGGCATTCCGGCGGTGAAGGGCGTCGAGTTCGGCGCGGGCTTTGCCGCGGCGGATATGACCGGCAGCGAGAACAACGACGCGTTCTGCGTCAGGAATGGCCGCGTCGAAACGCTCACCAACAATGCGGGCGGCATACTGGGCGGCGTCACGAACGGCATGCCGCTGACATTCCGCGCGGCGTTCAAGCCCACGCCCTCGATCGCCATGGAGCAGCAGAGCGTGGATATGGAGACGCTCACGGAAAAGCGCATTGTGATCGCGGGGCGGCATGATCCGTGCATCGTGCCGCGCGCGGTGCCCTGCGTGGAGGCGGCGGCGGCGGTGGCGGTCTGCGACGCGCTGCTGGCGCAGAGAAAATACCGATGACGAGGCGGCGAAAACCTGACACGGAACGCCGGCTCACGGTGGGCACACATTGAAGAGAAGCATGGCAGAAAGGCGGACAGAAAATGGAACAGAGCGATTATCGGCGGCAGATTGATGAAATTGACGACAAAATTGTGGATTTATTCGCGCAGCGCATGGCTGTGGCGAAGGACATTGCGGCCTATAAAAAGGCGCACAACCTGCCCATACGCGACGGCGGCCGCGAGCGCGAGAAGACGCGCTCAGTGACAGAGCGCGCGCCCGAGGGCATGAAGGAGTACACATCGCTCCTGTATTCGCTTCTGTTCGATCTGAGCCGCGCCTATCAGACCCGCCTGAACGGCAACGGTACGGCACTGACTGAAAAAATAGAGCAGGCGATTGAAAACACGCCCCGTCTGTTCCCCGAGGGCGAAACGGTCGCCTGTCAGGGCGTCGAGGGCGCGTACTCGCAGATCGCCTGCGACAAGCTCATGCGCCGCGCCAACATCATGTATTTCTCCTCGTTCGACGCGGTGTTCTCGGCCATCGAGAAGGGGCTGTGCCGCTATGGCGTGCTGCCGCTTGAAAACAGCACTGCCGGCTCGGTCAACTCGGTGTACGATCTGATGATGGCGCATCGCTTCAGCATCGTGAGGAGCGTGCGGCTGAAGGTCGATCACAATCTGCTGGCGCGTCCGGGCGCGACGCTCGAGGGAATCCGCGAAATCTATTCCCATCAGCAGGCCATCAGCCAGTGCCAGCGCTTCTTGCAGACGCTGAAGGGCGTGCGCGTGATTCCCTGCGCCAACACGGCGGAGGCCGCCCGGCGCGTGGCCGAGAGCGGGCGCAGCGACGTGGCCGCGCTTGCATCGAGGGCGTGCATGGATCTCTACGGCCTCGTCTGTCTTAAGGAGAGCGCGCAGGATCAGGACAACAACTACACGCGCTTTATCTGCATCTCGAAGAACCTCGAGATCTATCCCGGCGCGAATCGCACCAGCCTGATGGCGGTTTTGCCGCACGAGCCCGGCTCGCTCTACAAGCTGCTCTCGCGCTTTTATGCGCTGGATGTGAATCTCAACAAGCTGGAGAGCCGTCCGCTGGTCGATCGCGATTTTGAGTTTATGTTCTATTTCGATCTGGACGCGCCGGTGTACGATCCGCGCTTCATACAGCTCATGGGCGAGTTGGAAGGCGTGTGCGAGAAATTTGTCTATCTGGGCAGCTATGCAGAGGTGATATGATGCGCGCGGGTCTGCTTGGGCGCAAGCTGGGCCACAGCTATTCGCCCGCCATTCATCGCCTGATGGCCGATTATGAGTATGCGCTGTATGAGCGCGAGCCGGAAGAGGTCGAGGCGTTCATAAAAGACGGTGCGTGGGACGCGCTGAACGTCACCATTCCCTATAAAAAAACGGTCTTCCCGCTCTGTGACTCAGTGTCGGAGGTCGCCGCGCGCATGGGCAGCGTCAACACAATTGTCCGCCGCGCAGACGGCGCGATCTACGGCGACAATACCGATCCCTACGGCTTCGAGCATCTTTTGCGGACGAACCATGTTGATCCGGCAGGCAAAAAGGCGCTCGTGCTGGGCAGCGGCGGCGCGAGCCTGTCGGTCTGCGAGGTGCTGGGGCGCATGGGCGCAAACTATGTCGTGATCAGCCGCAGCGGCGCGGACAATTATACGAATCTCGACCGCCATGCCGACGCGCATCTCATCGTCAACGCCACGCCGGTGGGCATGTATCCGAACAACGGCGCGCGCCCCGTCGATCTGAGCCTGTTCCCCCAATGCCGCGCGGCGGTCGATCTGATCTACAATCCCGCGCGCACGGCGTTTCTTCTGCAGGCGGAGGCGCTGGGCATTCCCGCCGCGAACGGCCTTGATATGCTGGTGGCGCAGGCGCGGCGCAGCTGCGAGGTGTTTACGGGGCGCGCGCTGGAGGATAACGTCATCGAGCGCATTGTGCGCGCGCTGAGCAACGAAATGCGCAATGTCGTTTTGATCGGCATGCCCGGCTGCGGCAAGACCACCGTCGCGCGACTGCTGTCCGAAAAGACCGGCCGGCCTGTGGTCGACGCGGACGCGCTCGTCGCCGAGCGTGCGGGCTGCTCGATTCCCGAAATTTTCACGCGGGAAGGGGAAGCAGGCTTCAGGCGACTCGAAACCGCAGCGCTTGAGGATGTGGGCAGGCGCTCCGGCGCGATCATCGCGACCGGCGGCGGCTGCGTCACGCGGCGTGAGAATTACGCGCCGCTGTATCAGAACGGGCTGATCGTGTGGCTGAAGCGGGACATTGACCGATTGCCGCGCGAGGGTCGTCCGCTCTCAACGGGCGATCTTCACGCGATGTATGACGCGCGCGCGCCGCTCTACGCGGACTTTGCCGACTGCATCGCGGACAATGACGGCGCGCCGGAGGAAACCGTGCGCCAGATCGAAGCGCACATGGAAGAAATATAAAATGCAATCGCCGCGAGTCGCCTTTGAGCGTTCCGCGTGGCGATTTTCTCTATTCATGGCTGGCTGCACTTGCAGGGAAGGTGATTCTGCGTTTTCCAAAAACGCGCTGTGGGCTGAACAGGCAAAACGTTTCGACGCCTGCTGAAGGGCTTTCGCCGCAATGTGCAAACCATAATCGCCCGTAAAACGGGTGGCAGTCTGTTGAAAAACCTTCGGAGAGTTCGAGAAGGCCGAATCTTTCTCGAGCTTTCAATCGTACCCGGCGGCGTATACGGGTATGGTGGGACGACTTTTGCAGCGGAAAGTCTCATTTCCAGATCAACAGCTGGGGAGGGGGCGGCAGGGAGCTTGCATCCCCGTTCACCGGTTTGTTAAGGCCTTATTTGACAAGCTGCCACCCATGCAGCGGGTGGTTTTCTGTTTCTCTTCGCTCAACTGCCTAAAGGCAATACGCAAAGCCCGCCGCGCTCTCGCAGTGAGGGACGCGGCGGGCTTTGCGTATGCTTTTTTTGTCATTCGACGGGCGTGATGATGTCGAACAGCGCGACGCGCTCGACGCTCAGCCGGTTGTCCTTGTCGATGCTCAGCGTCAGCGTGCGCATCTCGATGGGCTTCTCCTCCCAGGCGCGGCCATAGGAGAACGTCAGCTCAACGGTGTCGGCGGTCTGCTTCAGGCCGCGGAAGCTGGCGACATAGGTGCCGCCCACGCCGACCTGATCGGCGGCGGCTTCGTCCGCGATGTATTCGCTGGTGATCAGCTCGACGGCGCTCTCGTCGGTCGAGACAAACGTCCACTCATAGCCGGTGTTGACGTTGGCGCTCAGGCGCACCGTAAGCACGCCGGTTTCGGGCTCGATCTCATACCAGTCGGCGCTGGGATCCTGATTCAGCGCGGACTCGACGAACAATTCGCCGCTCTCGTTGACGAACAGCTCCAGCACGCGGGTCTGGACGGCCTCGCCGGCCTCGTTGACGCGGCGGAATATCAGGCTGACCGTGCCGGCCTGATCCATCGTGGCGGAGAAGTCGGCTGTGTAGACGCCGCTTTCATCGGTGGATTCGTCCGTGAGCTTCATCATATCGGGCGCGGAGATTTCGCCGACCCACTTGCAGCCGTCCGCATTGCCGGGCAGCGTCACGCGAACGGAATAGCCGTCGTCGCCCATGTCGTACCAGGGCGCGTCGGCGGCCTCGACGATTTCGCCGTCCGCGGGCGCTTCGGCGAGCGCAGTCGCGCAGCCGAACATGAGCATCAAAGCAAGCAGTATGGACAGAATTTTTTTCATGACTGATTCCTCCCTGTGCGCTGTAAAAAGCGCCGTTTCGCTCTGTATTGCGGTTTCAGGCGGATTTTCCCTTTCCTGAAACACCCATTTAGACGCAGGCGCATTTTCGTTTGTTGCGGCGGCTGCGTAAAAAAAGCGCCGGATGCTGCGATACATCCGGCGCGCAATGCGGTTTGTCAGCCGACCTCGGGGGCGCTGGCCTCGACGGTCACGCTCTGCTCCTGAAGCTCCTTCTCGGCGATGAGATCCTCGATGCTCTCCTTGGTACGCATCAGATCCTCGACGGACATGGTTTCAAAGCCGGCGGTCGGGGTCTTGACCTTCACGCCGTGGCGGCGCATGAAGGCGTCCACCTTTTCCTCGTTGCACTTGTAGGCATAGAAGCCGACGGCGCTCACGCCCACGCCGATCAGTATGCCCTTTACCAGGGGATTCGCGTTGAGATTGAACATGGTTTTTTCCTCCTTTAATGAATCGATGATGCGGTTTTATCGAATGATTATCCCTTTCGGGCCATCATTTCAACGCTGCGGCGCAGCATATGTCCGGCGAATGTGGCCTGGCTCTCGCCTGAGCGCATGGGGGTCAGCGTGACGCGCTGACCGGCGCGGCTGACCAGATAGGCCTGTTCGCGCGGGCCGCGGGGGATGAGATGCCGGCCGAATGTGAGGATCCAGGCCAGCATGCTGGCGCGCGTGCCGTTGGGCTTGCCCAGCGAGTTGACCAGATAGAACATCGACATGACCTCGGGGTCGAAGCTGCCGCGCACATGAAGCTCCTGATAGCCGTGCTCGACAACGGCGGCCAGCGTCGTGCCGGCCGACAACCAGCGCGTGAACGCCTGAAGCGGCGACGCGGTGAGCGACATGGCGCCGTCCAGCGCGATGCACCCCAGCGCAAGATAGCCGCTCGGGGCCATGGAGAAGCCCTCCTCCTCGCAGCGCTTGACGTGCAGCAGGCTGGTCTTTGCCTGGCTGACGTAAATCGCGCCGATGCGGATAATGAGCTGCTCCTCGGAGATCACGCCGCTGTCATAGTGGCATATCAGCGTGCGTATGCGCGGATTGTAGCGGCTCTCCAGCACGCCTGAGATTCGCGAAAACAGCGCCTCGTTGGATACGGGCATTTCAAAGAGCACGCGGATGCGGCCGGAAATGGCCGAGAGCACATCCAGATGCAGTGCGTCTTTTTCGTTGTGCATGGACAAATATCATCTCTCCTTCGGGGACATGAACAACAGCCTGAGCGAATTGGCGACGACCAGTATTGTCGAGGCGTTGTGCATGAGCGCGCTCATCATGACGGAAATGTTGCTGGCCGCGCCCAGAATCAGGCCAACCGTGTTGATGCCGATGACCATCGCGAAGTTCTGATGCACGATGTTCATCGTCGCGCGGGACAGACGGCGCAGGCCGGGGATCATCATGGGATCGTCGCGGTTGATGATCACGTCGCTGGTTTCCATGGCGATGTCGGTCGACTTGCTGCCCAGCGAGATGCCCACATCGGCGTAGGCGAGCGCGGGCGCGTCGTTGATGCCGTCGCCGACCATGACTACGCCGTTGCCCTGCGTCTGGAGCTTGAGCACCGCCTCGGCCTTCTGTTCGGGCAGCAGCTGCGCGCGGTATCCGTCCGCGCCCACCAGCTCGGCGACGGCGCGCGCCTGAGCGTCCATGTCGCCGGTCAGCATTTCGATGTCGCCCACGCCGTCATAGCGCAGGCTGTTGATGGCGCGGCGCACGTTTTCGCGCGGGCTGTCCATCGCGAACAGCACGGCCACGATGCGGTCGTCCACGCCCACATAGTTCGGAATGGTGCCGCCGCCGTCGGGCAGCGATGCGCCGGTCTTCACGCCGTTTTCGTTCATGTATTTGAGGTTGCCCACGCGCACGGTGCGGCCGTCCACATTGGTGCGGCTGCCGCGCGACACCTCGGTGATCACCTCGTCATGCGCGGGGATCGCGAGCTTCATGCCGCGGCCGTAGGAGAGTATGGCGCTCGCCAGCGGATGCGTGCTGGTTTCCTCGGCGGCCATGGCCAGCGCAACGATTTCGCGCTCGTCCATGTCGCTGACCAGCGTGCGCATTGAGACGACGCGCGGCTTGCCCTCGGTGATCGTGCCGGTCTTGTCGAGCAGCACGGTGTTGGCGCCGCTCATCTGCTCGATGTACGCGCCGCCCTTGATCAGCACGCCCTGACGCACGGCTGCGTTGATGGCCGCGGAGAACGCCGTGGCGGTGGACAGCTTGATGCCGCAAGAATAGTCGATGACCAACATCTTGAGCGCCTTCTGCGGATTGCGCGTGACCAGCCAGACCGCCGCGCAGAGCAGGAAGTTGAGCGGCACGAGATAGTTCGAGAAGCGGTCGGCATAGCGCTGTATGGGCGCTTTTTTCAGCTCGCTGGCCTCAACCATGCCCACGATGCGGGAGACGACCGTCTGATCGCCCACCTTGTCCGCGCGCACATGGATGTTGCCGGTCTTGACGACAGTACCGGCAAACACATTTGCGCCATCGCGCTTTTCTGCGGGCACGAACTCGCCGGTGATGGCGCTCTGGTCGATCACGGCGCTGCCCGATATGACCGTGCCGTCGACGCTGATCTTTTCGCCCGTGTGGACGGCGATCACATCGCCCGCGGCGATCTGCGAGATGGGGGTGCGGACGGGCTTGCCGTTTTCGGTGAGCTTCCACACGTCGCCGTCGTCGGCCGAGAGCATCTTCTTGATCGAGGAGCGGGTGCGCTCGATGGTGTAGGAGGTCATCAGCTCGGCCATGTCGGAGAGCGCGAGGATCATCAGCGCGGAATGCGCGTTGCCCAGCAGGAGACTTGCGACGATCGACGTGACCGTCAGGAAATCGGCGTTGGGGCGCATATCGGCCTTCAGGCCGTCCCACGCGCCGCGGGCCATGGGCGCGGTCAGTCCCAGCGCGGCGAGAGCCTCGAGCGATGTGAAGTTGGCAGCCCAGCCGCCCAAGAGCGGCTGTGTGAAGAGCGTGTTGCCGAGCAGCAGCGCGCCGGCATTGACGGCCAGTCGCTTGACGAGCCGCTTTGTGGTCATCGGCGCTTCGGCGGGCGCGTCCTTCGAGGCGGCGTGGCGCGCGCGCATGGCGGGCATGGAATAGCGCGCCAGCACCAGATCGGCCTGCTCGGTGATCTCGTAGGAGTCGAGCGCCGCCATGTCGTATTCCAGCAGAATCGTGCCGGTCACGGGCGTCACGGTGGCGCGGCGCACGCCGGCGATTTCGACCAGCGCCTGCGCGATTTCAAGGCGCTGCTCAAAGAGGTATTTCAATCCGCTGGCCGTCAGGCGAATGCGGCCGGGCAGATTGCTGACAGGATGAGCCTTCATCCAGTCCTTTGTGTTTTCCTTCGTCAGCATAATATCGCCCTCTTCTTGAGGATTAGTTAATAGGAAGATAGCCCTTCAGGCGGTTTCTCATGAGCTGCTCGATGCGTTTTTCGTCGCACGGCTGCCAGTTCTGCTCGCCGGCCAGCTCCAGCCCCACGTCGGTCACAATGCCGATCCACTTCATGATCTGGCGGGAGGAGGTGACGGTCGGGTCGTAGAGTATGAGCGCCGTGCCGATGCGCGCGTTCAATTGTACATCGATCACGCCGCCGGGCATATCGAGCGCGTCCTTCACATAGTGCAGATAGGGCAGCGCCTCGGGCGGCAGCAGCTTGTATTTGCGGAAGGCGAGCCGGAGCCGGCCGGGCAGATCGCATTCAATTTCAGGGCTCAGATAACCTTTGACCAGGCGTTTTTGCAGCGCGTTCATGGCGTGGTGTTCCTCCCGAACAGGCTCGCGGCCCACCATAAGAGCGTCATCGCGCCCGGTACGCCCCATCCGGATCGGGACAGGCTGCACAGGCCTGCGACGCCCATAGAGAATGCCACCAGCGTTTTTGCATTCAGCATGCCGCCGGTCAGCGTCATGACGCTCTCGTCCACGGCGCGCAATAGCGCCGTGAGTCCGCTCTCGGCCAAACAGGGCGCGCCCGATTTGATGCGCTCATCCAGACCCATCAGGCGGATGATTGCGCCCTCGAGCACAGCGGCCTCGACCTGCGTTTCGTCATAGCAGACCAGCAGCGAGGCGATGCGCGGCTCGATGTGGATATCCCGCACCACGCCCGTGGCCGCCAGCTGGCGCTTCATCTCATTGGCGCGCGCGCTGTCCTCGCGCAGGGCGGGGATGGTCAGACGCATCCGGCCGGGCAGGCTGGAGCGCACCTCGACGACGCCGCGGAACGACGGCAGCTTCATGAGATTATGCCCTTGCGGCTTGGGAAGGGAGGCGGCAACCGTTCCCGCAGCCAGGAGCGCCCACCAATATGTGCTCCGCATAATAAATCCTCCTGTTACATAATCCAGCGGAAGGGGCACGGTGAATGCCTTTTCCTGATATTCAATATATCACAATGTGTGTTAGAGGTCAATAACTCGCATGTTAAAACATAAAAACGCGCTCATGCGCCGTTTGTGAACACGTTTTGCACACGGCGTTTTACAAAAAAACGGCCGGGCAAAGCGCTTGTCCGGCCGTTTGGCATTTAGATGAGTATGCCTTCCAGATGATCGCATTCGTGCTGTATGATCTGCGCCGTCATGCCGGTGAATGTTTCGGTATGCTCGCTGAAAAGCGTATCCTCATAGCGCACGCGTATGGAGAGATAGCGCGTCGCGGGGCGCACGCCCGCCAGCGACAGGCAGCCCTCCTCGGTCTCGTAGGGGCGCGAGCGGCGTATGATCTCGGGGTTGAGCATCACGCGCAGCCGGCCTTCGTCATTGAAGGCGATGATGCGCCGGCTCACGCCGATCATGTTGGCCGCCATGCCGACGCATTCCTGCTGATGGGCGCGCAGCGTGTCCAGAAGATCCTGCGCTGTGGCCAGATCGTCCGCGCCGGCGGGCAGAGAGGGGCGGCTGAGCAGCGCTTCGTCTCGGAAAATGGGGTGTATCATATGCCTGACTCCTTACTCCGCCTCGGCATGGGCGACGCTGGCGCGCACATGCTCTATGGCGTCCAGCTTTTCGGCGAGCGCGCCGATCACATCCGCGGGCGCGTCCAGCGCGACGGAGATGATGTTGACGCCCCGGGACAGATAGGGCAGACCCATGCGGCCGATGATATAGCCGCTGTACTCGTGCAGCAGCGCATTGAGCGCGTCGACCGCGTCGTAGCTCTTGACGATGATGGCGATCACGGCGACCTGAGTGGATGAATTGGACATACTGGGGCGCTCCTTTCGTCTTTTCAGAGTGTGTATTGGAAGCTCGTTTGGCGATTCGGGCGCTGCGCCCTCTTGAAACGAAATTTTCAGGCGTCATGCGCCGCAAAAAATCTGCGCAGGCGCGGCATTCCCTTTATAGGGCGCGCGCCTGCGTGCGATCATTTTTTCTTCCTGCGCGCGCCGAAAGCCCGCTTGATGAGGTTTTTCGCGCCGCTCTTTTCGGCGGCCTCCGCCGTCTTCGCCGCGGTGATGGCGCTGGGGGCGAGCGTTTCGGGGTCAAGCTGATCGAGCGTGACATAGGTGGCGGTTTCGGTGGGCAGGCCGCGCTTTTTGAGCTTCTGCTCCGCGCCGCCCTTTATGAGCGAGTAGAGCACGGCGTATGTGGGCACGCACACCAGCATGCCCGGCAGGCCGAACAGGCCGCCGCCCACGAGTATGGAGATCAGCACGCCCAGCGAGGACACGCCGGTGGTGTTGCCCAGAATCTTGGGGCCGATGAGGTTGCCGTCGATCTGCTGCAGCACGATGATGAATATCACGAACACGAGGCACTTGTAGGGATCGAGCATCAGCACGAGCAGCGCGGAGGGGATCGCGCCGATGAACGGGCCGAAATAGGGAATCACGTTGGTCACGCCCACGACGATGCTGATCAGGAGCGAATAGGGTATGCGCAGAAGCGTCGTTCCGAGGAAGCAGAGCAGGCCGATAATGATCGAATCCACCAGCTTGCCCACGAGGAAGCCCTTGAACACGCCGTTTGTGTAGCGGCCCAGCTCCAGCGTTTTGTTGGCGTGCGCGGGCGGGCAGAGCGTGTAGAGCAGCTTCTTTAAATGGCCGATCAGGCGCGTTTTGCTGAAGAGCAGATAGATCGAGACGATCAGGCCGATGATGAAATTGTAGACGTATGTGCCCACCTCGAACAGTCCGCTGGTCACCCGGGTGATGACGGAGAGCAGGTCGTTCTTGAGAAAATCGGTCACGAACGTCTCGGCGGCCTTGAACTGATCGAGGACATAGGGCTTGATTTCCGGATAGTCCTCGAGCAGCGGCGTGCTCCAGGCCTCCAGATTGGCGGCGTATGTGTCGATGTTGGATATGATGGCCATCAGGCTGTCTATGATCTGCGGTATGATCGAGCTGATCAGCAGCGCTATGACCATTATGAATATCAGCTCGCTCGCCACGATGGACAGCGCGCGGTATACCTTGCCGATCTTCTGCCTGTTGGCGTGCGCGGGCAGAGGGATCTTTTCAAACAGATGCACGATGGCCGACACCAGCGAATCCAGAAGATAGGCGATGATCAGGCCGAACGACACCGGCGCGAGTATGCTGGAGATGGTGTTCCACGTCTTGACCACATTGCCCCAGCGCAGGAACAGAAAATAGCAGGCGATGGCCGTAAACAGAAGGATGAAAATCGTAATGCCCCAGATGATCTGCTGGCGGTATTTCTCTCGAAACATAGTCCTCTCCTTCGGTAAAAATTCTGTATATCCATTATAGCGGCGATCGGCGGGTTTGTAAACGGACAATTTCGCGGCGGAGTATGAAACTTTAAAATTTCAACGCCCCGTCACATTGACGCCGCTTTGATCGGCGCCTTTCCCAGAGCGCGCGGGGAATGCGCGTCAGTCGCTGTCGGCCATGCGGTAGCCCACGCCCACCTCGGTAAATATGTAGGTCGGCTCGTCGGGATTCGGCTCGATTTTGCGGCGGATGTTGGCCACATGGACGCGCAGTATCTTGTTGTCGCGGGGAGCGTAGGGGCCCCACAATTCGCGCAGTATGGCCCTGTATGTGAC
>CAKUAV010000098.1 GCA_934636425.1 uncultured Clostridia bacterium | reverse complement strand
ACGTCCCTAAACGCTCAAGCGTCCAGACTCGAAGCGCCCCCAAGCGCTGAAGAGTCGGGTTATAGCGCGCGAAGCGGAGTGAGTGCAGGCTCAGCCTGCCGTTATGTCGGCGAATTCGGCGCCGCATACCTGCGCGAGCTGCTCGGGATTGATCTCCATCTGCTGGCCGATGCGGCCGGCGCTGACGAAAATCGCGCTCTGCCCCTGCGCCGACGCGTCGATGCGCGTGACGTATGCCTTCTTCATGCCCACCGGGCTGCAGCCGCCGCGTATGTAGCCGGTCACCTTGTTGATGTCCTTGACCGGGATCATCGAGACCGACTTTTCGCCCACGGCGCGCGCCGCCTTCTTGAGATCGAGCTCGCGCGCCGCCGGCACGACGAACACATAGTAGCCGCCGTGCGCGCCCTGCGTCACCAGCGTCTTGAACACCGCATCGACCGGTATGCCCAGCTTCTCGGCGAGGATGACGCCAAGACGGCCCGATTCGGCCACGTCGCCCATGGCTTCCTTAGTAGCATAGGCGTGCAGCGTGTAGGGAATATGATGCGATTCGACAATGCGCACAGCGTTTGTTTTTGTCTCTGCCATGGCGCGTCAGTCCTTTCGCTCCAGAAACTCGACCACCGGCGCGGGATCCTCCAGCGAATGGGGGTGATGGTCGCAGTCGGGCTTGACGATCATGCGCAGCCTGCCGCCGGCCTTGCGGAAGCGCACGGCGAACAGCTCGCCGTTTTCGCACAGCGGCACGGTCTTGTCGTCGCCGCCCGCCACGAGTATGACCGGAATGTTCAGCTTCGCCAGCTCCTCGGCGCGGTCGAGCGGGTTTTTGTCGAACGTCTTGGCCGTCTCGTCGGTCAGACCATAAATCTCCTTGCATTCCTTCCAGCATTCGGGCGCGCCCGCGCCGATTCCCAGTCCGCCCGGCCAGCTGCGTATGTCCAGAACCGGCGCGTCCAGATAGAGCTTTCCGACGTGCTCGGGATAGGTCAGCGCGTAGTTGACCGCATAGAGCGCGCCGCGGCTGAAGCCGAATATGAACGGCTTGTCGCAGAGACTGTACTTCTCGCACAGCATTTTGCGGAAGGACTCCATGTCCTCGACCGCAGAGGGGCAGCCGTAGCGGTTGGACAGGCCGACATAGGCGATGGCATAGCCGTCCTTCGCCATGGCCTCGTCCACCTGCGCGAACGCGTCAAAGAACTCCGCGCGCCACACCCAGCCGCGGTCGGCGCGGGGCTGATCGGGATGAACGAATATGCACTTGTGACCCTCGAACTCGAAATCCTCGCGCTTGAAGCCGCGCCATTCGCAGACAGTACTCATTGCTTCGTATCTCCTTTTTTCGCAATCTGTTCGTTCAAAAGATCGATGTTGCCGCAGCCCAGCGTGATCACCAGATCGCCCGGCTGCCAGTGGCTCCTCAGATAGGCCTCCGCGTCGTCGAACGTGGGGGTCACGTCCACATTTTTGCCGCGCGCGCGCAGCGGCTCAAGGAACATCTCGCTCTTAATATCGCCGGGGTCGCTCTCCCGCGCGCCCATCACGTCGGTGATAAGTATATGGTCGGCCTCGTCGAACGTCTCCACAAAGCCGTTGAACAGCGCCTTTGTGCGCGAGTAGGTGTGCGGCTGCCAGACCGCCCAGAGCGTGTTGTGCGGCTGAAGGGCGGCGATGTGTATGGCCGTTTTCATCTCGGCGGGGTTGTGCGCATAGTCCTGATAGATGCGCACGCCGTCGGTCACGCTGGTCAGATCAAACCGCCTGTGCGCGCCGGTGAAGTGGGACAGCGTTTCGCTCACGCGGCTCATGGGCAGCTCGGCGATGTCGGAAACAGCGATCGCGGCCAGCGCGTCCAGCAGGTTCTTCTCGCCCGAAACGGCCAGCTCGACCTCGCACAGCGGGTGTCCGTAGAGCGTCACGGTGAAGCGCGGCCGGCCCAATTCGTCGTAGGAAATGTCCTCGGCGCGCAGCTCGTTGTACGGCTCGAGGCCGTATGTGCGCGTGCGGCACTTGAGGGAGGAGAGCACGCGCCTCACCCGTGGGTCGCCGCCCCAGCCCACGACCCAGCCGTCCTCGGGCACAAGGCCGGCAAAGCGCTTAAACGACGCTTCGATGTCGTCCAGATCCTTATAGAAATCCAGATGATCCTCGTCGATGTTGAGTATCACCGCGATCGTGGGATAGAAATGCCAGAAGCTGCCGCTGTATTCGCAGGCCTCGGCGATGAATGTGCTGCCGCCGCCCACGCGCGTGCCGCCGCCGATCGCGTCCAGCTCGCCGCCTATGTGAACGCCCGGATCTTCGCCCGCCTCGACGAATATCTGCGCGATCATCGATGTGGTGGTGGTCTTGCCGTGCGTGCCGGAGACGCAGATCGCCTGATCGAACGTGCTCATCAGCCGCCCCAGCAGCACCGCGCGCTCGACCTGCGGTATACCCAGCCTTTTCGCCTCGGCGCGCTCGGGGTTGCTCTCAGGGATGGCGGCCGAATAGACCACCAGATCGGCGCCGCGGACGTTTTCGGCGCGGTGGCCGATGTGGATTTTCACGCCCAGCGCCTCGAGCGCTTCGGTCTTGTGGGAGGCGTCGCGGTCGGAACCGGAGATCACGCAGCCCTTTTGCAGCATGAACCGCGCCAGCCCGCTCATGGAGCTGCCGCCGATTCCGATAAAGTGAAGGTGCTTTCCGCTCATTTCAGCAGACATATGACGATCATCCTTTCAATTGGGGACGGAAAAGCCGATTTTTTATTTTTACTATTATACGCCCTGCCGCGCCGCGGGGCAACCGCAAAGCGATTGAACCGCTGTCTTTGATGTTAAAGAAATGTTAAATTATGAAGAATAGGGAAAAGCAGACTGGAAAGATGGAAATGTATGATTTATAATAAACTTTACTGGCGGGGATTTGAAAATCGTTCGCCAAATGAAAGGAAGGAACGAAAGAAAATGGATCGCATCAAACGCAACGAGCGGCTCGCGGCGATGGCCCGCGTTCTCACGGGCACGCCCAACAGGCTGTACACGCTCTCTCACTTTACGGAGATGTTTGGCGCGGCCAAGTCCACCGTCAGCGAGGATCTGAGCATACTGGCCGATACATTCGCGCAGTTCGATCTGGGCCGGCTGAGCACTGTGGCCGGCGCGGCGGGCGGCGTGATCTACCGCGCGATTCCCTCGCGCGAAAAGCGCATCGCCGCGCTGGAGGAGCTGAGCCGGCGGCTGAGCAGGCCGGGGCGGCTTCTGCCGGGCGACTTCCTCTATACGACGGACATCACCTGCGATTCGGACGCGTCCGAGATCATGGGCGAGGTTCTGGCCTGCCGCTACTATGAAAAGAATCCGAACTTTGTGCTGACCATGGAGACCAAGGGCATTCCGGTCGCCATGATGACCGCCAAGATGCTGAACGTGCCGCTGGTGATCGCGAGGCGCGATTCCAAGGCGTACGAGGGCTCGGCCGTCAAGATCAACTACATCAGCGGCGAGACGGGCGACCGCATCGAGACAATGGCGCTGGCGCGCCGCGCCGTGACGCCCGGACAGCGGGCGCTGATCATAGACGACTTCATGAAGGGCGGCGGCACGCTGCGCGGCATGCACGATCTGATGCGCGAGTTCGACGTGGAGGTGGTGGGCACGGGCGTTGTGATCGCCACCGCCGAGCCGCACTTAAAGCGCGTGGAGGGCGTGACCGCGCTGATGGTGCTCAGCGAGGTCGACCGTGAGAAGGGCAGCGCCGTCGTGAAGCCGTCCGACTGGATCTACGAGGACTGAGGATACGAGACGGCTCTTTTCCAGCGGGAAAAGTTCCGCGCGGGTGTGAATAAACCGGCGAAAAGCCGGATGAGAAGGAGCGTTAAGCATGGACAGACTGGCTGTGGTGATGGCTGCCGGAGAGGGCGTCCGCATGTGCTCGCAGACGCCGAAAATGCTGCATCAGGTGTGCGGCATAGCGATGGTGGAGCACGTCATGCGCGCGCTTGATCCGGTCTGCCGCGAGCAGATCGTCGTCGTGGGCGCGTCTCACGAGCGGCTTTCCGCGCACTATAAGGGCCGAGCGGAGTTCATCCGACAGGCGCCGGACGGCTTTGGCACGGGCTGGGCGGTGAAGAGCGTTGCGTCGCGCCTTCGGGGGCGGCAGGGCGTCGCGCTGGTCATTCCGGGCGACAAGCCGCTCATTCAGAGCGAGACGCTGGCGCGGCTGGTCAGCGAGGTCGAGAGCGGATCGTGCGCCGCGGCGGTGCTGACCGCGCGCGTGGACAATCCCTTCGGCTCGGCGCGCGTGATCCGCGAGAGCGGCACTGTGCGCGCCGTGGTCGATCAGAAGGACTTGAAGGCCGATCAGCTGGGGCTGTCCGAGATCTGCCGCTCTGTGTACGCGTTCGACGTGGAGAAGCTCCTGTGCGCGCTGGATGCGCTGGAGCCGGACGGCAACGGCGATTATCATCTCTCCGGCGTGATAGCGATGTTCTCCGAGAACGGCGAAATCGTGCGCGGCGTGCCCTCGCTCGAGCCGCAGGAGGGCATGGGCGTGAACGACCGCGTGCAGCTGGCCGAGGCCGAGCGCCTCATGCGCGCGCGCATCAACCGCCGCCATATGCTGCGCGGCGTGACCATGATCGATCCCGAGCGCGTCTACATTCAGCCGGATGTGCTGATCGGCCGGGATACGGTCATTCATCCCGACTGCGAGATCGGCCGCGGCTGCGTGATCGGCGAGGGGTGCCTGCTGCGCGCGGGCTGCCAGATCGCGTTCTCGCGCGTGGGCGACGGCTGCGTGATCGGTGGAAGCCTGCTGCGCCATGCCGTTGTGGAGAGCGGCGTGCGGCTGGAGAAATGCGTGATCAACGGCGCGACGGTGGAAAAGGATCGCGTCGTGGAGCCGTTTACGGTGATCAGGGGATAAAATGGGCATTGCGCCCGCCGCGGGGGAATCGGGCTTTCGCGCCTGATTCCTCTTTTGGCCTGTCCGAATGCGGCTGTGCGGGAACGGCTGCGCTTTGCGGCGCGGGCCGGGAAATGCGATTGAGCGGCCTGCGCGGCGCGCGAAAGCGGCGGCAGGGTCTGCGAGCGCACCTTCTGAAATGAGCTGGGAAGGGCGCTTATTGCGGACTTTGCGGCTGCGGTTGGAGAGCGAGCGAGTTACGCATCGCGTGAAAATGACGGCGAGGGGCTTGCAGGCGCGCTTTGCGGGTCGGGTCGAGGGGAAAATGCGATTGAGCGGACTGCGCGGCGCATGGAGACGCCGGCGGGAATCTGGCGCACTTTAAGGCAGCCGCCCGCGCGGCGGAAAAGAAAACATATCAGCGGAGGAAAAAGCATTATGTATGTCATTGTGGGGCTGGGCAATCCGGGCGACAAATACGCCCGCACCCGCCATAACGTGGGGTTCGACGTGGTGGAGCTGCTGGCCGATCGGCTGGGGCTGTCCTTTAACAAGCTCAAGTGCAAGGCGAAGCTGGCGGAGGGGCGCATCGGCAGCGAGCGCGTCGCGCTGGCTCAGCCGCAGACGTTCATGAATCTCTCCGGCGAGAGCGTTGTCGAGCTGATGAACTGGTACAAGATCGAGCCGGATCACCTGATCGTGGTGTACGACGACGTCGATCTGGAGCCGGGGCACGTCCGCTTCCGCCCCAGGGGCAGCGCCGGCACCCACAACGGAATGCGCTCGATCATCTATCTGCTCGGCCGCGACGATTTCCCGCGCGTGCGGGTGGGCACGGGCCGCGCGCCTCAGGGCTGGGCTCTGGCCGACTGGGTGCTCGCGCCCTACAGAACGCCTGAGGAGCGCAAGGTGGCCTACGAGGGCTATCTGGACGCGTGCGACGTGATCTGCGAGCTGGTGCAGCGCGGCGCGGACGCGGCCAACCGCCTGTGCGCCGAAAAGGGCAGGAAGTATGCGCCCGCAAAGCCCATAAAGGAAAAGCCGAAGGCCAAATACGATTTCTCCGCAATCGCCGCGCACCTGAAGGAGAAGATCGACGCGAAGGACATTGCCGGGGCGGTGTGCGCTGTGACGGTGGACGGCCGCACGGTCTATCAGAACATTCAGGGCATGGCCGATCTCGAGACCGGCCGCAGGATGTCGCGCGACACAATGTTCCGCCTGGCCTCGATGACCAAGCCGGTCACCGGCGCGGCGATGATGATCTTAAAGGAGCGCGGACTGGTCGATTTCGACGCGCCGATCGAGACGTATCTGCCCGAGTTTGCCGGCATGCGCGTGGCGGTCAGGGACGCGGCGGGGAACGTCGTCGGCACGGAGCCGGCGAAGAGATCGATCACCGTGCGCGACATACTGACCCATTCGAGTGGACTGGGGCAGGGCAATGCGGGCTGGGATCAGCTGATCGACGCGCTGCCGGATGAGGACTACACGCTCGAGGGCATTGTGAAGGAAAGCGCGAAGGTGCCGCTCGATTTTCAGCCGGGCACGCGCAGCGGCTACAGCGCCGTCGCGGCGATGAATCTGCTCGCGCGCATCTGCGAGGTCGTGACCGGCATGAGCTATCCGGCGTTTCTGTCCAACGAGATATTCACGCCGCTGGGTATGACCCGCATGACCTACACGCCCGACGAGCGCGGCTGGGCGCAGATCGCCGAGGTGTACGCGCCGGGCACGCTCAAGAAGCTCGACATCGGCCGGCGCGGCTACGGCGGCGTGCGCAAGATCTATCCCTGCGGCTCGGCGGGGCTGGTGGGCACGCTGAACGACTATCTGCGCTTCACGCTGATGCTGGAGGGCGGCGGCGCTCTGAACGGCGCGCGCATCCTTTCCGAGGAGAGCGTTCGCGAAATGCGCACGCCGCAGATGTCTCCCGACATTCCCGATCAGCCCGAGGGCTGCCGCTGGGGGCTGTCCATGCGCGTGACAACGGAAGTGACCGACGCTCAGCCGCTGCCCGTGGGCTGCTACGGCTGGGGCGGCGCGTACGGCACGCATTTCTGGGTCGATCCCGCGAACAAGGTGACCGCCGTGTGCCTGATCGCGCGCGAGGGCGGCGGCAGCGACATTGCGCGCCAGTTCGAGCGCGATGTGATGGCCGCACTGCCGGCAGGCTGAGCCTGCATTCACTTGCTGCCGCGCCGGCTGTGCCGGTTCCGCTTGCTGCCGCCGGACACCACACGACTTGACCGGCCATAAATCAGAGCCGGTCAAGTCTCCGATAGTGCTATGTCGGTTTCGCTTAAAAGCGTCTGGTCTGCGCCAGCTGTGCCGGTTCCGCTTGCTGTCGCGCAATACCGTACGACCTGCCCGACCATAGGTCGGAGCCGGGCAGGTCTCCGATAGTGCTATGTCGGTTCCACTTAAAAGCGTTGTTCTGTGATGGTGTGATGGGGCGATTGCGCTTTTCGTGCGCGCGGGAGACGGGACTTTGTGGTGCGTCTGTCCGCGCTGACGCGGCGGGTTGATTGCGCTTTGCATAGGCGCGCGAATCGCTGGCCGCCGCGCCGGCTGTGCCGGTTCCGCTTGCTGTCGCCGGACACCACACGACTTGACCGGCCATAAATCAGAGCCGGTCAAGTCTCCGATAGTGCTATGCCGTTCCACTTAAAAGCGTTGTTCTGTGATGGTGTGATGGGGCGATTGCGCTTTTCGTGCGCGCTGGGATGAGGCTTTGTGGTGCGGCTGTCCGCACCCCGCCTGCCGAACGATCTGAAATGCGTTTTGAGAGAATGCCGAAAGGCGGGAACGCTGTACTTTCCGCGCGGCGCTCTGCCGCCATGAATCGATAAACAATATATTGAATGAAACCGCCGCGGACGGGCTCTGCGGCGGCTGACGGTATGCCTGCAGGGAGGGCGTTGAATGGCTGAAATCGACAAAAAAACAGGGGCGGCGAAGCTGAACTGGCTGTTTGCGCCGCTCGAGGACATCGACGAATACCGCGCGCTGCGGGACGCGGCGAAAAAGCCGGGCGTATTGTGCGTCACCGGGCTGGACGACAGCCAGCGGCTGCATCTGCTGGCGGGTCTGGCGCGGGAGACGGGGCGCATGCTGCTCTTCGTCACGGCGACCGACCAGCTGGCGCAGAAGGCGACCGACGATCTGCTCGCGCTGATGAACGGCCGCGTGCAGCTGCTGCCGGCGCGGGAGATCAACTTCCTGCGCGTGGCGGCGGCCTCGGGCGATCTGGCGGCGCGGCGCGTGGAGGCGATGGGCGCGGCGCTGGCGGGCGGTCTGCGCGCGCTGGTGGCGCCGGTCGACGCGCTGATGTTCAGGCTCATGCCGCCCGCCTCCTTTCGGCGCGGCGTGATCAAGCTCCAGCGCGGGCTGGTGATCGAGCCGAAGGCGCTCATGGCGCGTTTGATCGACGCGGGCTATGAGCGCGTGGACGTGGTGGAGAGCCGCGGCCAGTGCGCGCTGCGCGGCGGCATCATAGACGTGTTCCCGGTTGGGCGCGCCTCGGCGCTGCGCATCGAGTTTTTCGACGACGAGCTGGATATGCTGCGCGAGTTCGACGCGCTGACTCAGCGCTCCACCGACGAGATCGAGCGCGCGTGGGTGCTGCCCGCCAACGAGACGATACTCACCGCCGATGAGGCCAGCGCCGCAGCCGAGCGCGTGCTGAGGGCGCTGGGGCGGCGCGAGCAGGATGAGGCGCGCGCGGGCGAGGACGCGGGAGACCGGCAGAGGGCGATCGAGGAGCAGTTCGGCCTGACCCCGTGGGACGACTTTGCCCGCGAGATTTCCGACGCGCTGGACGAGCTGCCCTCGCTGGACGACATGGGCGCGGACAGGGCGTTTTCTCAGGCGGCGAATAAGCCCGCCGCGCCTCAGGGCGAGCTGGAAAAGCAGTTCCTGCCCCGCGTGGAGGCGCTGAGGGCGACGCGCTCCTGCCCCGCCGCAGAATCGATGATGCCCTATCTGTACGAGCAGTGCGCCTGCGTGATGGACTACCTCAAGGATCCCATCGTGGTGCTCGATCAGCCCGACCGCCTGCGCACGCGCTGCGAGAACCGCATGCTCGAGTTTGAGGAGCAGTTCAAGGTGGCGCTCGAGCGGGAAAACGCGCTGCCCGGGCAGGCCGAGCTGCTCATAGGCTATGACGAGCTGCTGCGCCGCCTGACCGGGGGCACGGCTGTGGCGACCATGCCGCTGGCCGTGTCTCAGCCCGATCTGCGCTTCAGCGGACTTTTCCGCTTCGAGGGACTGAGCGGCGGCGGCTATCAGAGCAACATGCACGAATTGGCGCGCGATGTGAAGACGTGGAAGAAGGAGGGCTGGCGGGTGGCGCTGCTGATGGGCGGCACCGCGCGCGGCCAGCGCCTGAGCCGGACGCTCGAGGAGCTGGGCAGCCCCGTGCCCTACGCCGAGGACATCAGCCGCCTCACGCCCGGCATACCGCTCTCTACGCCCTATTCGCTCTCGCGCGGGTTCCGATATCCCGCGATCAAGTTCGCCGTGATCACCGAGAGCGACGTGTACGGCTCGACGCGGCAAAAGACGCGTTCTTCATGGAAGGCGGGCGAGAAGCTGGAGGCGTTCACCGACCTCAAGCCCGGCGATTTCGTCGTTCACGAAAACTACGGCATCGGCCAGTACATGGGCACAGAGCGCATACAGTCCGACGGCGTTTACAACGACTATCTGCTCATACGCTATCAGGGCAGCGACCGGCTGTATGTGCCCACCGATCAGCTCGACCGCGTGCAGAAGTACATCGGCTCGGAGGACGCGCCGCCCAAGCTCAACAAGCTCTCCGGCAGCGAATGGCAGAAGCAGAAGGCGCGCGTCAAGGCGGACATCGACGAAATCGCCGAGGATCTGGTGCAGCTCTATTCCGAGCGGCACGACGCGGAGGGCTTCGCCTTCCCGCCCGACACGCCGTGGCAGCGCGAATTCGAGGACAAATTCCCCTATGAGGAGACCGACGACCAGAAGCGCGCCATCGCCGAGATCAAGCGCGACATGGAGCAGCCGCGTCCCATGGATCGCCTGCTGTGCGGCGACGTGGGCTATGGCAAGACCGAGGTGGCGCTGAGGGCGATATTCAAGTGCGTCGTGGAGGGCAAGCAGGCCGTGCTGCTCGCGCCGACGACAATACTCGTCCAGCAGCACTATCAGACCATACTCAAGCGCTTTTCCGGCTATCCCATACGCGCGGACATGCTCAGCCGATTCCGCACGAGCGCCGAGCAGAAGGCCACCATTGAGGACATAAAAAACGGCGCTGTGGACATCGTCGTGGGCACGCACCGGCTGCTGGGCAGCGACGTGAGCTACGCGGACCTTGGCCTGCTCGTCATCGACGAGGAGCAGCGCTTCGGCGTTAAACATAAGGAAGCGATCAAGAAGCTCAGAAAGAATGTGGACGTCTTGACGCTCTCCGCCACGCCGATACCGCGCACGCTGCATATGTCCATGGTGGGCATACGCGATATGTCGCTTCTGCGCACGCCGCCCGAGGAGCGCTATCCCGTGCAGAACTACGTCGTGGAGTATTCCGACGAGCTGATCCGCGACGCGATACTGCGCGAGCTGGGGCGCGACGGGCAGGTGTATGTGCTCTACAACCGCGTGCAGTCCATCGAGCGCTTTTACGAGCGGCTGAGGCGGCTGGTGCCCGAGGCGCGCGTGGCGATCGGCCACGGCCAGATGCGCGAGCACGCCCTTGAGGACGTGATGCTCGACTTCTACGAGGGCAAATACGACGTGCTGCTGTGCACCACGATTATAGAAGCCGGACTGGATGTGCCGCGCGCCAACACGCTGATTGTGATCGACGCGGATCGCTTCGGCCTCTCTCAGCTCTATCAGATCCGAGGCCGCGTGGGGCGCAGCAACCGGCTGGCCTACGCCTATCTGACCGTGCCGCCGGGCAAGGTGCTCTCCGAGAACGCCGACAAGCGGCTGGCCGCCATACGCGAGTTCACCGAATTCGGTGCGGGCTTCCGCGTGGCGATGCGCGATATGGAGATCCGCGGCACGGGCAATCTGCTGGGCAACCGCCAGAGCGGGCATATGTCGGCGGTGGGCTATGATCTCTATGTCAAGATGATCGAGGAGAGCGTGCGCCATCTGCGCGGAGAAGCGCCGCCCGCGGGCGATATCACCACCCGCATGGAGCTGCGCATAGACGCGTATCTGCCGGGCGACTATGTGCCCAGCGACCGGCAGCGCGTGGAGGTGTACAAGAAGATCGCGCAGATCGACGGCAGCGCCCGCCGCGCCGACGTGATCGACGAGCTGATCGACCGCTTCGGCTCGCCCGCGCGGCCGGTAATGAACCTGATCGACATCGCGCATTTGAAGGGGCTGTGCAGCCGGCTGGGCATGGACACGGTGTCGCTCAAGGGGGGCAAGCTGGCCATGCGCTTTGCGCCGGACGCGAAGCCCGATCCCAATCGCCTATTGGAGCTGCTCTCGCGCCATCCCAACGCGCTGATGCTCTCGGCGACCGTGCCGCCGGTTTTGTATTTCAACGCCGGCGCGAAGCCCGTCGAGGAGCTGATCCGCCTGGCCATACCGGTGATGGAGGAAATCGCCGACGCGCTCTCTCCGCTGGAGAGCGGGGAGGAAACCTGAAGCATAGATATGGACAGGAGCGTCCCCGTGCTGTTCGGGGACGCTCCTGCTGTATGGAATTATTGCTTTTTCATCAGCGACGCGCCGGTATGCCACGCCTGCCCGACCTTTTCGCCGATGGCATAGTAGCCGCTCTGGAACTGATCGAACACAAAGGCGTTCAGTTTGGTGGGATCGACCTTGCCCTTTTCGTC
>CAKUAV010000097.1 GCA_934636425.1 uncultured Clostridia bacterium | reverse complement strand
CCCCAGACTGCGCCAAAGAGTCTTCGACTCTCTGGACTCTCTTCACGCTGCGGCGGGGTTATGTCTGTGCGTATACGTGCCGCCGTCACCCGGGTACACGGAAAGACCCGCCCGGCTCTAATCTATGGCCGGGCGGGTCGTGCTGTATTGAGATGATACCTGTTCGCTCAATCGTCCAGACTCGAGCCGCCCCCAAGCGGCGCGGAGTCGGGTTGTGTGCGCGAAGCGGTGTGGAAGCCGCACTGCGGCCGCCCCAGACTGCGCCAAAGAGTCGAATGTGGAAGCGGCACTGCCGCCTCTCTGGACTCTCTTCACGCTGCGGCGGGGCTGTGTTGGTGCGCGTTTGCAGCGCTTGTGCGTCTTTACGCAGCCGCATTGGCCTTGCAATGCTTTCCGCGGGGAGAACGCTGGGGCTGAAATGTGGAAGCCGCACTGCGGCCGCCCAAAACCTGCGCCAAAGAGCCGGATGTGGAAACGGCGCGGAGTCGGGCTGCACGCGCGAAGCGGAGCGGCTGCGGGTACTGCCCGTCCTGTACTTGCAAAAAGCACGGTTTTGCGCTATACTATAAGCTAGAATTTTTGTATGCATCGGGGGAGAAGCGCTATGACCGAAAAAATCAGAACCGTGGTGCGCATTGCGGGCCGCGAATATCCGATCACCAGCTATGACGGCGAGGACTATGTCCGCCGCGTGGGCGCGTATGTCGACCGCAAAATCGGAGAGCTGGCGCTGGCCACGCGCCTGAGCCCCCTCGAGGTGACCACGCTGGCCGCGGTCAGCATCGCCGACGACCTCGCCAAATCGCAGGAGGAGGTCACCCGCCTCAAGCGCCAGATCGAGCGGCAGCGGGACGAAATCGCGCGTCTGAGCGCCGAAAAGGGTGAAGAGGCATGAGCATTGAACTGCTCGCCCCGGCGGGGGATTTCGACGCGCTGATTGCCGCCGTGCAGAACGGCGCGGACGCGGTGTATCTGGGCGCGCAGTGCCTGAATGCCCGCGCGGGGGCGGGGAATTTCGACCGCGAAGGGCTGAAGCGCGCCGTCGACTACGCCCATGAGCGCGGCGCGCGCGTCCATGTGACCGTCAACACAATGCTCAAGGACGGCGAGGAGGACCAGCTCTATGATGTGGCCGATGAGATCGCCCATGCCGGCGCGGACGCGGCCATCGTGCAGGATCTGGGCGCGGCGGCGCTTTTGAAGGCCGTTTTGCCCTCGCTGCCGCTGCACGCCAGCACGCAGATGGCCATACACAACCGCCAGGGCGCGGCGTTCGCCCGCGAGGCCGGGTTCGACCGCGTCGTGCTGGCGCGCGAGATGAGCTATGCCGAGATCGCCGAGTGCGCGCGAGAGGGGATCGAGTTGGAGGCGTTCGTTCACGGCGCGCTGTGCGTGTCCTGCTCGGGGCAGTGCCTGTTCTCCAGCCTGATCGGCGGGCGCAGCGGCAACCGCGGCCGGTGCGCGCAGCCCTGCCGGCTGCCCTACAGGCTCGAGGGGAGCGTGAAGGGCGGCGGCTATCTGCTCTCGACGAAGGATCTCATGTCGCTTGACCATCTCGCCGCGCTGTGCGAAAGCGGCGTGACCAGCCTGAAGATCGAGGGGCGACTCAAGCGGCGCGAATACGTCGCCGAGGTCACGCGCGTCTACCGCGAGGCGCTCGATATTCTCGAAAGCTACGGAGAATACGAGCCGGACGGCGACGCGCGCGAGGCGCTATTGCAGATTTTCAACCGCGGCGGCTTCACGCAGGGCTACGGCCCCGGCCTGATCGACCGCGAGCTGATGAGCCCCGGCAAGCCCAATCACGCGGGCTTTCCCGTGGGCGAGCTGACCGCGCCGGGCAAGATTCGCCTGACGCGCGACATACTGCCCTCCGACACGCTGGCCTTCCGCGACAGAGCCGGCGAGGAATACCCCGTGCGCAGCCTGAGCGGCGCGGCGGGCGAAACGGTGCGCGCTCGAACGCCCGACGGCGCGCGGCCGGGCGCAAGGCTCTATCGCCTGGTCAGCGACGCGCAGATGAAGCGCGCGCGGGAGAGCGTGAACGGCGAACACCGCGCGGAATACGTCAGCGGCTATCTGCGCGCGCGCGTCGGCGAGCCGATTCGCCTGATCGTCACGCTGGACGGACAGCGCGCCGAAAAGAGCGGCGCCGCGGTCGAAAAGGCGCTCTCGAAGGGCGCGGACATTGAGCGCGTGCGCGCCCAGCTCATGAAGACCGGCGGCGTGCCCTATGAGTTCATAGACCTCACGCTCGACGTGGACGAAAACGCCTTCCTGCCCGCGTCGCTGCTCAACGAAATGCGCCGCGACGCGCTCAGCGCGCTGAGTGAGAAGCGCATCGAGGCCGAACGCGGCTGCGGGAAAGCGCTGAAGAGCCGCCCCGCCGTCCCCAATCCCGACGCTGAAGCGCCGAAGGGAACAAAAGTTCGAGTTCAGTCGTCCAATATGGACGTACTGAGGGCGGCGCTGGACGCGGGCGCGGACGAGGCGGTGTTTCTGCCCGAGGACATAACGGCGGAGGGGCTGGACGCGGCGATTGCGGGCGCGGATTTTCCGTTCGCGCTGGCGCTGAGCGGCACGATGGCCGGCGAGACGCTGGGGCTGTTGTGCGAGTGGGCGCACGACCGCATAGACCGCATCGCGAGCGTGATTGTGTCGAACCCCGGCGCGCTGACGCTCGACTGGGGCGGCCGGCCGCTCGAGCTGGGCGAGGGGCTGAACCTGGCCAATCGCCGCGCGATCGACTTTTACTGGGGCGACGACGTGATTCGCTACACGCCCTCGATCGAGCTGAACGCCCGCGAGATACGCGCGCTGGGCGGCGGCGGGCGGCGCGAGCTGATCGTCTACGGCAGAATGCAGCTCATGGCGCTGCGCCACTGCCCGATCCGCGCGCGCATGGACGGCGCGCACGACGCGTGCCGCCGCTGCGACAATGTGCCCGAGAGCGAGCGCACGAACGCGCACAGGCTGGTCGACCGCACCGGCGCGGCGTTCCCGCTCAGGCGGCAGAAAAGCGGCGAGGGCTGCGTCGTCAAGCTGATGAACAGCGTGCCCATGCAGCTGCTGCGCCACATCGACCGCCTGCCCCCCGCGGAAAGCTGGCGGCTGATCATGACCGACGAAACGCCGAAGGAAGCCGCCGAGATTACGCGGCTCTACCGCGAAGCGCTGAACCGCGCCGATTACGAGAGCGACCCCGCCTGGGCGCGCCTGAGCGAGCGCCCCTCGACGACGGGGCATTACTTCCGCGGCGTGGAGTGAAGCGCGGCTGAGCGAGCGGCCTTCGACGACGGGACATTACTTCCGCGGCGTGGAGTGAAGCGCGGCTGATCATGACCGATGAAACGCCGGAGGAGCCGCCGAAATTACGCGGCTCTATCGCGCGGCGCTGAACCGTGCCGATTATGGGAGTGATCCCGCATGGGCGCGGCTGAGTGAGCCGGATTGCGGCGTTCAGAGTCTGCTTTTAAGTTATATCGATTCTTTCTCCTGCGGCTGCGCGTAAAGCGGCGCACGCTGCGGGATACTGACACCGACCGCCCCCAAAGGAGGGAATATGAGCGTGAAGGAACGAAATCTTCGCGTGCTTGAGTTTACGAAAATCCGCGAGCGTCTTGCGGCGTTCGCCGTATCCGATATGGGCAGGGAGCTGATCGCGTCGCTTGCGCCGTCGTCCGGCGAGCGCGATGTGCGCGCGCTCCAAATGGAGACCGAGGAGGCCGACACGCTGATCGCCTACACCGGCGGCAACCCCATGCTCTCATTCGCCGATGTGCGCGAGCCGCTCAGCCGCGCCGCCATAGGCGCTACGCTCTCCGCAAAGGCGCTGCTCAATGTCGCCGAAGCGCTGAGGGCGGCCAGGGGCGTGAGGAGCGCGCTGGTGACCGAGCGCGAGGACACGCCGCATCTGAAGGCCATCGCCTCGAATCTGCTGCCCAACCGCCCGCTCGAGGAGTCGATATTCGACGCGATACTCTCCGAGGACGAAATCAGCGATCACGCCAGCCCCGAGCTGTACGACATACGCCGCCACATACGGCTGTGCAACGAGCGCGTGCGCGAAAAGCTGAACGGCCTCATACGCAACCCCGCCATGCAGAAGTATTTGCAGGACGCGATCATCACCCAGCGCGACGGCCGCTATGTCATTCCGGTGCGCGCCGAGGCGCGTCAGATGATCCCCGGCCTCGTGCACGATCAGTCGGCCAGCGGCGCGACGCTGTTCATCGAGCCGGCCGCCGTGGTCGAGGCGGGCAACGACCTGCGCCAGTGGACGGCCAAGGAAAAGCTGGAGATCGAGCGGATTCTCCATGAGCTGTCGCAGAAAATCGCGCCCGACGCGGACGCCTACGCCGCCAATCTGCAGATCCTCGCGCGGCTGGACTCGATATTCGCCAAGGTGTATCTGGGACGCGATATGCGCGCCGTCACGCCGAAGCTGAACGCGGAGGGGCGTATATCGATCAAGAACGGCCGCCATCCGCTGATCGACCCTGAAAAGGTCGTGCCGATGACGCTGTGGCTGGGCACCGACTTTACCACGCTGGTGGTCACCGGCCCCAACACGGGCGGCAAGACGGTCACGCTCAAGACGGTGGGTCTGCTCACGCTGATGGCGCAGTCGGGCATGCAGGTGCCCGCCGACAGCGGCACGGAGCTGGCGATATTCGACGAGGTGTTCGCCGACATAGGCGACGAGCAGTCGATCGAGCAGTCGCTCTCGACGTTTTCGTCGCACATGACAAACATCGTCTCGATACTGCGCGATGTCACGCCCGCCTCGCTCGTGCTCTTCGACGAGCTGGGCGCGGGCACAGACCCCACCGAGGGCGCGGCGCTGGCCATGTCGATCCTGGAGGCGCTGCGCGTGAAGAGCGTGCGCACGCTGGCCACCACACACTACAGCGAATTAAAGGCCTACGCGCTCTCCACAAAGGGCGTTGAGAACGCGTCGGTCGAGTTCAACGTCGAGACGCTGCGGCCGACCTACCGGCTCTCGATCGGCGTGCCCGGCAAGTCGAACGCCTTTGAAATATCGAGAAAGCTCGGCCTGCCCGAGGAGATCATCGCCGCGGCGGGTGAGAAGCTGACGCGCGATCAGGTGCGCTTCGAGGACGTGATCGCCAACGCCGAATACCACCGCCAGATCGCCGAGAAGGAGCGCGCCCTCGCCGAGGAGGCGCACAAAGAGACGCAGAGACTCCGCGACGAGGCCGACAAAATGCGCCAGGGCATCGACGCGCAGCGCGCCGATATGCTCAAGAAGGCCAAGGACGACGCGCGCAAGGTGCTGGTCAAGGCGCAGCGCGAGAGCGAGCAGCTCATCTCCGAACTCAAGCGCGCCAAGGCCAAGGACGGCGCGGCGCTCAAGGAGCACGAGCTCAACGAAATCCGCAACAAGCTGCAGGGCTCCATAGACGACATGAACGACGCCATGCGCATGAAGCTGGACTCGAATGTGCTGCCGCCCGAGAACCTCAGGCCGGGCGAGACGGTCGAGCTGCCCGCGCTGGGCACGCGCGGCACGATCATCACCCCGCCGGACGGCAAGGGCGAGGCCATGGTGCAGGCCGGCGTCATGAAGATGAAAATCCACGTCTCTCAGATGCGCCGCTGCGCCGAGGAGCCGGCGAAGAAGAAAAAGCCGGTCAGCTCGATCAAATTGAGCGACAAGCCGGTCAGCATGGAGTGCGACGTGCGCGGGCTTTCGCTCGAGGAGGCCATTCAGGAGGTCGACCGCTACATAGACGCGTGCATGCTGCAGTCGCTCAAGAACGTGCAGATCATACACGGCAAGGGCACGGGCGTGCTGAGAAACGGCATCGGCCAGCACCTGAAAAAGCACCCCGCCGTGAAGGAATACCGGCTGGGCCGCTACGGCGAGGGCGAGGACGGCGTGACCGTGGTGACGCTCAAGTGAGGAGGAGAGAGCATGACGATTCGCCGCATGGAGGCGCGCGATTATGAGGACTACTGCGCGCTGATGGCCGAGCTTCACGGCATTCACCGCGCCGCGCGGCCGGATATTTACGCCCCCGCGCCCGCGCTGCCGGACGAGAACGCCTTTTCCGAAATGCTGGAGGGCGAAATCTGCCTTGTGTGCGAGGACGAGGGCGGCGCAATCGGTCTGGCCGTGATGCGCATGAGGACGTACGCCGTGCCCGCCGTGAAAACGCACACGGTCGGCTGGATCGAGGACATCTGCGTGAAGCGGGAAGCGCGCGGGCGGGGCGCGGGGCGGCTGCTCTGCGAGGCGCTGATGCGCGAAGCGAAAACGGCGAATGTGGAGCGCGTGGAGCTGAACGTGTGGGCGTTCAACGACGAGGCGCGCGCGTTTTACGAGCACATGGGCATGAGCGAGCGCAGCCGCGTGATGGAAGCGCGCGTGAAATGACCGCGGCATGAAAGGGAGGAGCGGCGCATGGGCAAGACGAAAATACTGGTCGTGGACGACGACCCGAATATTCTGCAGCTGATCAATCTGTATCTGACGCGCGAGGGCTTCGAGGTCGCGACCGCCGAGGCGGGCGACGAGGCGCTGCGCAAATTTAAGAGCGACCCGCCGAACATGATGCTTTTGGACGTGATGCTGCCCGGCATGGACGGCTGGCAGGTGTGCCGCGAGGTGCGCAAGGTCTCGAACATACCGGTCATCATGCTGACCGCCAAGGACGAGACGTTCGACAAGGTGCTGGGGCTGGAGCTGGGCGCGGACGACTACATCGTCAAGCCCTTCGACACAAAGGAGCTTGTGGCGCGCATGAAGGCGGTATTGCGCCGCTATCAGACCAGCGATGCGGGCGCGGCCACGAAGGAGCTGTCATTCCCGGGGCTGACGATCAACATCACGCAGTACACGGTGACCTATCTGGGACGGCCGCTCGAGATGCCGCCCAAGGAGCTGGAGCTGCTGTACTTCCTGGCCAGCCATCCGGGGCAGGTGTTCACGCGCGAGCAGCTGCTCGAGCAGGTGTGGGGCTACGACTTCTTCGGCGACTCCCGCACGGTGGACGTGCACGTCAAGCGGCTGCGCGACAAGCTGGTGGGCAGCGAGGAGATGGGCTGGGCGCTCAAGACGGTCTGGGGCGTGGGCTACAAGTTCGAGGTGAAATAGGGCATGAAGAACTCGCTGTTCTGGCGGCTGTTTACGGCGTTCATGGCCGTGGTGCTGGCGACGATCTTTGTGATGACCGCCACGATGACCGCCCTTCTGCGCGCCGAGCGGCGGGACGCGCTGGAGAATGAGATGCTGGTGCAGGCGCGCGATCTGGCGCAGCTGATGAGCATGCTGGACGTGTCTTCATTCTGGCGCTTCGATTCCGCGACGGCCTCGGGCGCGGCGGTCACGCGCAAGATCGAGGACATACAGAAGGCCTATCAGGCGGAGGTCTGGCTGGTGAACGCCTCGGGCGTGGGGCTGACGACCGGCAGCGACGCCTCGAAGGACGATCTCAACGACCCGCGCGTCATAGAGCAGATCAAGCGCGTGCTCTCCGGCGAGGAGATCCGCGTGCAGAATCTGCCGGGCAGTCAGACTTCGGGCGCTGTGACCATAGGCGTGCCGTGGTACGGTGTGCCGGGCGGGCGCGTGCTGGGCGCGATACTTTTGAGCGTGGGCGGCGAGGCGCTCAATGTGGACTATTCCGACCTCATACGCTATTCGGTTCTGGCGGGGCTGGCGGCGCTGGCGCTGAGCGGCGCGCTGGTGTTCATCATCGCGCGCGCGCAGTCGCGGCCGATTCGGAGGATCACCGACGCGGTGCAGGCGTTCGCGGGCGGCGATTTCTCCCGCCGCGTGGAGGGCGTGAAGGGCGACGGCGACGTGGCGCGCCTGGCCGATTCGTTCAACGCCATGGCCGAGGACATAAGCCGGCTGGATCAGTCGCGCAGGAGCTTCGTGGCCAATGTGTCGCACGAGCTGCGCTCGCCCATGACCTGCATACAGGGCTACGTTCAGGGCATGCTGGACGGCACGATACAGCAGGACGAGCGCGAGAAATACTTAAGCACCGTGCTGAGCGAGACAAAGCGCCTCACAAAGCTGATCGGCGAGCTGCTCGACCTGTCCCGCTTTGAATCGGGCAAGACGCCGCTCAACAAGACGCGCTTCGACGTCGACGAGCTGATTCTCTCCGTGCTGTTCAAGTTTGAAAAGCGCATCGAGGACAAGGGGATCGACGTGGAGATCTCGTTCAAGGAGCAGCCCTGCTTTGTCGAGGCCGACATGGACCGCATCACGCAGGTGGTCACCAATCTGATCGACAACGCGGTGAAGTTCGCCGCGGAGAAGGGGCGGCTGATCATCTGGACGCACGTCGTGGACAATCTGTGCTACGTCACCGTGAAGAACGACGGCGCGTCCATTCCCGCCGACGATCTGCCGTTCATATTCGAGCGCTTCTACAAGGTGGACAAGGCGCACACCTCGGGCGGCGGCACGGGGCTGGGGCTGGCCATCGTCAAGCGCATACTGGAGCAGCACGGCCAGACCATCAGCGTCGCATCGGCCGGCGGGCTGACCACGTTCGTGTTCACGCTCGAGCGCGCGCGGGACAACAGGGCGCTGCCGGCCACCGGCGAGGCGCATTCAGACGAAACGGGAAAAGAGGTGCATTGAATGAAGAGAGGCATGAGGGGCGCTGCGGCGCTGCTGGCGCTGCTGCTGACGCTTTCGGCGCTCGCGGCGCAGGCGGAGAAACTGCCGAACGCTGAGGCGATTTACGAAAGAGCGGCGGGCGCCGTGGTGGGCGTGTACGCCATGGGCGAGACATGGACGCGCGAGAGCGGCGCGTCGACCGCCGAGAAGGACTACGGCACGGGGCTGTATGTGGACGCGCGCGGCTATGTGCTGACCTGCTGGCATCTGATCAAAAGCGCCGATTTCGTGGAGATCGAGACGGCGGACGGAGAGCGCGTGCGCGCGAGCGAGATACTCAGCGACAACACCGTGGACGTCGCCGTGCTGAAGCTGGAAGCGCCGCTTGAGAACGCGCAGCCGTTCTCTCTGGGCGGCGAGGCGCGCGTGGGGCAGAGCGTGTATGCGATCGCCAACGCCTTCGACGCGTTCGGCGTGTATCCCGCGCTTTTGACGACGGGCGTTGTGTCGAGCCTCAGCGTGAGCGCCGAGCGCGCGTCGAACTTTTCCCGCTCGATCGCGCTGATGCGCACCGACGCGTCGATCGGCTGCGGCGGCTGCGGCGGCGCGCTGCTGGACGAGGGCGGCGCGCTGATCGGTCTGATAACGCGCCTGACCGACGCACAGGGCGCGGAGAGCGCATTTGCCTCGGCCATACCCGCCGCGACGCTCAAAAAGGTCATGGGCGATCTGATCGAATTTGGCGCTGTGAAGCGGCCGCGCATGGGCGTGATGGTCGTGGATCACGACGGCCCCGAAACGGCGATCAGGAACTACCCGCCCTGCGGCAGTCTGGTGACCGAGGTGGCGAAGGGCGGCCCGGCGGACAAGGCCGGCCTGCTCAGATACGACGTGATTACGGCCATAGACGGCGTGCGCACGCGCGGCTTTGCCGAGATGAGCCAGGAGCTTGAAAAGCACAGCGCGGGCGACACGATCACCGTGACCGTCTATCGCTGCGCCGACCCCGAGACCGGCGCGTTCATCGAGAAGGCCGGGTATCACGATCTTGAGCTGACGCTGGAGATGCTGGACTGAGCGCGCTCTGTCCTCATGCGCGGCGTCCTCTCCGGACGGCGGTTTTGCCCCGGAGAGGGCGCGCGCCCGTTTATAGATTGAGCGCCGAGCCGATGCTTTGCTTAAGGCGATACCGCACAACTCGGCGGCGCATCAGGCGATGTCTTTCCCGCCATCTGCGGCATGCAAATTTCTCGATTTACCTCCAGTAAACCTTCGAAATCTGCATTTGCATCTGACGAAAAATCCATTCGCCAGCCGACCACCTCGTTTGAGCGGTGTCGCCTTAAATCGGCGCGTCCCTGCGGGCGCGGGCGGCGATTGAGCCGGCGCTGACAAAAAGGCCGTTTTTTCGGCAAAACACCCCGCCATAAAAGGAGGCCATCGATATGAAACCGAAGCGGGCCCGCATCTATATGCTGGGCGATTCTCTCACGGAGGGCGAGGGCGGCTCTTACCGCCCGGCGCTGTTTGAACGGCTGTGCCGCGCGGGCGCGTCGTTTGAATTTCTGGGCGAGAACATCGACGGCGACATTCGATTGCCCGGCGCTTACAGGCGCTATGGCGGCGGCTGCGGGCGGCCCATAGGCGGCGCGGACGAGGCGGGCACGCTGCGCCATCTGCTCGCGGAGCCGGCCGGGCGGCAGGCGGCGGCGCGCTCGGACATGATACTGCTCTGGGCGGGCGCGGACGATCCCGATCCGATCGAGCGCTATGAGCGCCTGATTGAGGACATTTTTTCGATCAACCCCGATGTGACGGTCTATGCCGCGACGCTGCCCGACCGGGGCGAACTGTCGCGCGATTTCAACCGAAGGCTGCTGGCGCGGGGCGCGCAGAGCGGCGCGGAGCGCGGCCACCGGCTGAAGATCGTCGACATGAACCGCGGCGAGCGCCGGCTGGGACGCGCGGCCTTTCCCGCCGACGCGGAGAGCCGGCTGGATGAAAGGCAGGCCGCCGACGCGTGGATGAGCGCGCTGGGCGAGGATGTGCTGGAGCTCAACCGGCGCGGCGATCCCGACTATGCGGAGGGCGCGCGCGTGACGGCGATGTCGGCCGACCTGCGCGACGCATCGCTCAAACCGGGCGAGGGTCTGACGTTCCACGCCGCCGTCGTGCCCGCGGAGGCGGAGAACACGGCCGTGCTGTGGCATTCCTCGGCGAGCGATGTGGCCAGCGTCGACGATTACGGCACTGTGCGCGCGCACGCGCCCGGCAACGCGCTCATTTCGGCCACGGCGCTGGAGGGCGGCTTTCGCGCGCTGGCGCGGGTGAATGTGTCCGGCGAGGCGTTCGACCCGGGCGCGGGGCTGGAGACGGCCTTCGCGCTGGCCGATGCGGACGACTGGACGGGCGACGCCGGCGTGATTGCCGGCGGGCGAATGCGCTGGGATCGCCGCAGCATGAAGGACGGCGAAGCGACGCTCGGGCGCGCGCTGAAGGCCGCATCCAGAACGCTGCTCACATTCGACTACGCCGCGGCGGGGGAGCGCACGCGCAGCCCCGAGCGCTATGCGGCGCTGGAGTGGGGCGGCGTGGCGCTGCGCCTGTCGGCGGGCGGCATGACGGTCGACGTGCTGGAAAACGGCGAGACGCGTTTGAGCGCGCGCCTGCTGCCCAAGCAGTCGATATTGGAGCGCTATGCGCTCCTGCGCGACGGCCGAACGCTGACGCTCTGGAAGAACGGCGAAAAGCTGGGCACGGCCAAGACGCAGTCTCTGCCCGAGGCGGGCGCGCTGCGCGTCGTCTGGCGCAATTTCGACCATCTCAACGAAATTCGAGATCTGACCTGCAAAATCGGATAACGCACACGCGGCCTGTCTGCGCGGGAGTTCCCGCTGCGGAAGGCCGCGCTTTTCGACGCGCAAAAAAGAGCAGAATAGTGCCCCAAACGGCAAAATTATGTCTCGCATTTGCGCGCGATATGCGCTATAATATAAACGTAACGTCCGCGCGCGATGTGGCCGCGTGAGGCTCTGCATGGGTTTGCACGGCGCGGTGCGGTTGAGCGCGGAACTCTGCGCGGGGCTGCGCTGGCGCTGAAGCGCGGGCTTGGCGGTGTGAGGTTGCGGTGCGGGACTGGGCGAGCTGGTGCGTCTGAGCGCGGAACTCTGCGCGGGACTGTGCGGCGCAGGCACTGAAGCGCGGGCTTGGCGAGCGGTTTTGCGCGGGAAGGTCTTTCGGCGTTGGC
>CAKUAV010000096.1 GCA_934636425.1 uncultured Clostridia bacterium | reverse complement strand
CGCCCGGGCACAGGGAGAGACTTGACCGGCTCTGATTAATGGCCGGTCAAGTCGGGCTGTACAGCGAAGAAACCAACCCGCACAAACGTCCAGACTCGAGCCGCCCCCAAGCGCTGAAGAGTCGGGTTGCGTGCGCGGAGCGGAGTGGAAGCCGCACTGCGGCCGGGTTGCGTGCGCGGAGCGGTGTGGGTGCGGGCTCAGCCTGCCGCCGTCCCCGGGCAGATGGAAAGACTTGACCGGCTCTGATTAATGGCCGGTCAAGTCGGGCTGTACAGCGAAGAAATCAACACGCACAAACGTCCAGACTCGAGCCGCCCCCAAGCGCTGAAGAGTCGGGTTGCGTGCGCGGAGCGGAGTGGAAGCCGCACTGCGGCCGGGTTGCGTGCGCGGAGCGGAGTGTCAGCCGGCACTGCCGGTGCGCGGAGCGGAGTAGATGCGGGCTCAGCCTGCCGCCGTCGCCCGGGCACAGGGAGAGACTTGACCGGCTCTGATTAATGGCCGGTCAAGTCGGGCTGTACAGCGAAGAAACCAACACGCACAAACGTCCAGACTCGAACCGCTCCCAAGCGGCGCGGAGCCGGGTTGCGTGCGCGGAGCGGTCTGAGTGCAGGCTCAGCCTGCTTAACAAAGGAAGTCGGAAAAGTGCTTGAAATATCGGAATTGTATCATAGACAGGGCGGGAATGTGAATTATATAATATATCTATAAATCGGGAAGGGTGATTGGATGAAAGGGCTTGTGCGCAACACGATCAAGCACAGAGCGCTGCTGGCCATGGCGCTGCCGGGCATCGTGCTGATATTTATGTTCAGCTATGTGCCGATGTACGGCGCGCTGGTGGCGTTTAAGAAATTCGACTATATGAAGGGCATATGGGGCAGCCCGTGGATCGGGTTTGATAACTTCAAATTCCTGTTCACCAACGGCAAGACATTTGCGCGCATCGTCCGCAACACGCTGGGATATTACTTCCTGTTCACGGCGATCGGCACGGTGTGCAATGTGGCGCTGGCCATCATGCTGCATGAGTGCATGTTCCGGCATTTCGTCCGCATCACCCATACCGTCATGATCATGCCCACGTTCATATCGTATGTGGCCGTCACCTATATCGTGCAGGCCATGCTCGAGAATAACGGCGTGGTCAACGGGCTGCTGCTCTCAATGGGGCAGAAAAAAATCCAGTGGTACATGAGCGCCAAATACTGGCCGACAATACTTACAATCGTCAACATCTGGAAGGGCACCGGCTACGGCTGCATACTCTATCTCTCCGCGCTCTCCGGCATGGATCCCGAGATATTCGAGGCGGCAGAGCTGGACGGCGCAAACAAGCGCCAGCAGATCCGCTATCTGACGCTCCCCATGCTGGCCAGCATGATCTCAATACTGCTGCTGCTGGGTCTGGGCGGCATCATGAGCTCCAACACCGGCCTGTTCTATCAGGTGACCAAGAACACCGGCATACTCTACTCCACCACGCAGACCATCGACGCCTACGTCCTGAATGCGCTGATGGGCGGCTCGTCCGATTACGGCCTGACCGGCGCGGTGTCCTTCTTCCAGTCGGCTGTGGGCTGCTTCATGGTCGTGACGGTCAACCTGATCGTGCGCAAAATCGCGCCGGACAACGCGCTGTTCTGAGGAGGGAGGCACAACATGGAAGAGAAAACCAGAAGAGCCGAGAAAACCAAGGTCACGCGCGGACAGGTTGTGCTCGCCGTCATCATACTGCTGTTTACGATACTCTGCTTTTTGCCCGTGGCGCTGGTGCTGGTCGTCTCGTTCAGCTCCGATGTGAGCATCGCCGAGCGAGGCTTTACGTTCTTCCCGTCCAGCTGGTCGACGGGCGCGTATAAATACGTGTTCAGCTTCGGCGGACAGCTCATACAGTCCTATAAGATCACGATATTCGAGACCGTCGTCGGCACGCTTTTAACGCTGCTGCTCACCAGCATGTTCGCCTATTCGCTCAGCCGCAAGGACTTCATGCTGCGCGGGCCGCTGGCCATCTATCTGCTGATCACAATGCTCTTCTCCGGCGGCATGCTGGGCGGCTATCTGATCAACGCCAATGTGTACCACCTGCGCAACAACCTGCTGGTGCTGGTCGTGCCCGGCTGCGTGAGCACGATGAACTGCATCGTCATGCGGACGTTCATCACGTCCAATGTGCCCGATTCGCTGATCGAGGCCGCCAAGATCGACGGCGCGGGCGAGGTCTATACGTTCTTTAAGATCGTCATGCCCATCATGGCGCCCGTGCTGGCCTCAATAGGCTTCATGTGCGCCGTGGGCCACTGGAACGAATGGCAGACCTCCATGCTCTATATCGACGATGCGGACAAGGCCACGCTGCAGCTCATGCTGATGCGCGTCGAGAAGAACATCGAGTTCTTGAAGATGCGCGAGTCGATGGGCAATCTGTCCGATCTGGAGCTGAAGGAGCTCAACAGCATCCCCACGATGGCGACGCGCATGGCGCTTCTGTTCTGCACGCTCGGCCCGATACTGGTCATCTATCCCTTCTTCCAGAAGTTCTTCATCCGCGGCATGACAATAGGCTCGGTGAAGGGCTGACGCTCAATTCGGAATTCGGAATGCGCACTGCGGAACTGCCATTTCACAATCGATTCCGCACTCATAATTCCGAACGCCGCATTGCTTCGATGTTTGCGCCCTGTGCGTAACCATAATATTATTTGAGGAGGACAACCCCATGAAGAAACTGCTGGCATTGGCACTGGCTCTGGTTCTGGCGCTGGGCATGTGCGGCATGACCGCCGTCGCCGAGGACAAGGAGACCATCACGCTGCGCCTGTTCCCCAACGATGAACAGAAACCCGACGACGCGCTCGTTTCCGAGGAGCTGAGCAAGCTCACGATGGAGAAGGTCGGCGTGAAGGTCGAGCTGGTCAAGCAGGGCAAGGGTGAATTTGCCCAGAAGATCCCGCTGCTCATCGCCTCCGACGAGCCCATGGATCTGGTCTTTGACGCGTCCTGGATCGACTATCCGAACCGTGCCCGCAGCGGCGCGTATCTGGACATCACCGACAAGCTGGCCGATTATCCGGAGCTGTACAACACCGTGAACCATGCTCTGTGGGAAGGCTCCAAGATCGACGGTCGCAACTACTGCGTGCCCACCAACAAGGAAGTGCCCGTCTGCTCCGCGTTCTATGCTGAGACTTCCTTCCTGAAGGAGAACAACATCGATCCCGCTTCCATCAAGAAGTATGAGGACATCGAGGTCGTTCTGGAGGCGCTGAAGGGCACCGATCGCTATGGCCTTCAGACCAACGTCAACAGCCATATGCCCGAGCTGTACAAGCGCTACTATGTGGACACGATCAGCACCTGCAAGGCTGTGACTCTGTTCTATGATAAGCCCGACACATTCGTCAACTGGTTCGACACCGACGAGTATATGGCGTTCTGCAAGCTGATGAACGACTGGTATCAGAAGGGCTACATCATCGAGGACGTCGCCACCGCTGAGAATCCCTATGTTATCAAGGATGAGAACGGCAAGTACAACGGCAAGTACGGCGTGGGCTGCGTCTCCTACAGCCCGCTGAATGAGGTTGGTGTTTCGGCGAGTACTGGCACTGATATGACTCCCATGGTCGTGACCCCCATCGTCAACACCACCGGCAACTGCGCCGGCTCCGTCTGGGCGATTCTGGCCAAGACAAAGTATCCCGAGAAGTGCATGGAGCTGCTGCAGGCCTGGAACACCGATCCCGAGATCAAGAACATGATGGCCTACGGCATCGAAGGCCGCCACTACGAGCTGGTCGACGGCAAGGTTCACCAGTTCGACGGCTGGACCGACAACTACTTCACCCAGAACTGGACCACTCAGAATATGTTCATCTCCTACCTGATGGTGGGCGAGCCGGACGACAAGTGGGATCAGTACATCGCGTTCAACGAGTCCGCGACCGATTCCCCCATGCTGGGCTTCAACCCCGATTCCTCTGAGATCAACGACAAGATCGCGGCTGTCAACGGCGCCATCGCCGAGTACAACCCGCTGCTCGAGGTGGGCGTGCTGGACGCCGAGGAATACGTGCCCATGCTGCGCGACTCTCTCAAGAGCGTCGGCATCGACGACGTGATCGCCTGGTATCAGGCTCAGTACGACGCGTGGAAGGCCGCGAAGTAATTCGCCCCTGACCGCATCGCGCAAGGCATAATAAAACCGCTCCGTCTGAAAAGGCGGGGCGGTTTTTTGCGCGCGCCGTCGGAGAAGTTCCTTCGGCTGGAGAATCGCTATTTGCGACGGCGCGGAAAAGTGTGTTTCTTCCTAATTAAACGAATCCCCCCGCGACGGGACGATTTCTCGTCGCGGGGGCAAAGTATAGCCGCGCGTCACAGACATTCCTGGCGGTGCGAAAAGCGCGATGGGCGTGTTTCTTCCTATAATATGGGAATCCCCCGCGACGGGATGATTTCCCATCGCGGGGGATTGACGATCACTGCGCGCTACTGGAGATAGCGGCCGTTCACATAGCCGTACACGCCATCCTTGACGGCGTAATACCAGGACGTTCCTTCGAGGGCGCAGAGCAGTATGAGCGTATCGCCGCGGTTGACCGTCTTCAGGCTTTCGTCCTTGCTGGGCGTGCTCCACAGATTGATGTTCGCCGAGATGCGCGTGCGGACGCGGCGTTCCTCGTCGGCGACGCGGATGAAGCGGCCGTTCAGGCTCTGCGAGAGCTGCGCGGCGGGCAGATAGCCCGTCTGGCCGAGATATTCGACCTTCAGCCACGCGCCGTCCGCGGTCGTTTCCAGCGCGCGGACGATGAAGCCGTCCATCAGATCGTCGAATATGACGGCGCTGTCGTCGTTCGGCGCGGCGTACAGAGCGGCGGTTTCGTCCTCGGAGCCGAGCAGCAGCAGCCTGTAATCGCCCTCCGCAAGCACCGGCTCGACCGGCTCGACGTTGAGCACCTGAGCGGTGAGCCCGCCAACCGGCGCGCCGTCCTCGTCGTAGAGCGTGACCGGCACGGTGCCGGCGCGGCGGCCTGCGAGCGTCAGCGTGAAGCGTCCGTCCGCATCCGCGCTTGTGAGATCGACGACCGCGCACAGATCGTCCATGCCGCTTTCCGCGCGCAGCGTAAAGCCCTCGGCAGAGCCGCGCATTTCGACTTGCCCCTCAACCGTGCAGGTCTGATCCTGAAGGAGCACGGCGCTTTCGGGCAGAGCCACGCCCAGCAGTTCGTTTGTGCGCGGGATTGTCAGCTGCGTTTTCTCGATGGGAACGCCGGCGTAGCTGGCGAGACCTGAGAGCGTGAGCGTGATTTCGCCTGCGTCGCTCGCGTTGTCCAGCGTCAGGCGGAAGCGCGTCGCCGCGTCTCCGCTGCCGTCATAGAGCGTCTCGGCGTTCAGCGCTTCAAGGCTGAACGGGCCTTCGGAGAGAGAAACAGCGTCGGCTGTGATGGTTTCAAGGCGGATATAGCGGCTGAATTCCAGCACGCAGCTGTCGCCATAGAAGCGCGCGGATGTGACGAAGGGCGCTTCAAGGCTGACAAGGCTCTGATTGACCTCAGTCTGCGGCGGCGGTACGGGCAGCCAGTCGCTTTCGGCGGTTTCATAGCCGTCCTTTTCATAGACGACCTTCCAGTCGCCCACCGGCACGAACCATTCGTAATAGCCGTCGCCGTCCGTGCTCAGCGGGTTGTGCTGGCCGTATTCGGCGGCGTTCCACCAGATCATGTCGCCGTTTTCATCGCGGTAGAAGCAGCTGGCCGTCACGCCCTCGACGCGGTTGGAGACGACGGCCTCGAAAACATAGCCCGAGGGATCAATGCTCGGCATGACCGGATTGGGGATCGGGAAATCGGGCATGGGGCAGCTGTTTTCCTTATTTTTGTTTGCTTCCTGAATGCAGCGCCACAGGGCAGCGGCGATGGCGTTCGCTTCGTCGCTGATGCGCTCCATTTCGTCGCGGATCGGCTCGAGCTTGAGGGAGAAGGGATCGATGGTTAGGTCGAGACCGGTGACCGCTGTGTCGATGGTCTTATTTACCAGCTTGAGTTCCTTTATAGCGGCGATTGTTTTTCTGGCAATGTCGAGCACAAGCCTGCCGTACAGCCGCCAGACCTCGGTCTTTAGATGCTTCTCGAGCAGAATTGTGTCGTTCTCCAGCTGTGCCAGCCGATCGACATAGCCCTGACAGGGGGTGCAGAATATAGCGGCGTTGTGCCACTTTCCGATGTCCGAATAGAGCTGAAGGATGTCCTTATTCAGATCGTGGATATAGCGCGCGTCGAGTATGTTCTGAAGGTTCCCGATCAGCGCGTCGAAGGCGGCGTTGGCATTGCTGAAGTCCTCATAGCGCTTTTCGATTTCCTCGCTGACATCCTTTATGAAGACGTCGTAGAAGTTTGCGTCGTCGCCAAGATCAATGAGCGTGTCGAAGCGCTTTTCCAGCTCGATGATTGTATCGACTGCGTCGTGTGCAAATTCGCCCCAGTTAATCACAGCGTCCCAGTTTATTTTGCCCTCGGCCTGCGCGCGCGTCGACAGGAAGTCGAGCAGCGACGCGCTCTTCGAGCCGGCCGTGAGCGCGGACGCATCGAGGGGAACGGCCAGCGTCAGGCCGCCTTCGGTCAGCTCGACGGCGGGATTGATCTCCTCGCCATGGGTGATGCGCGCGCTCAGCGTCAGGCGGCAGAGCGTCATGCTTTCTCCGCCCGAAGAAGCGAGCTGCACGTCGCACGCATAGAGCGGAACGTCGCCGCTGAGCTGCTCGAGGGCCTCGCCGGTGGGGACGGCCTCCTGATTGATCCATTCGTTCGCGAGCTGGAAGCCCAGCCGGCTCAGCGCTGCGCGCGTGTTCTCCAGCGCGGCGTTCATTTCGTCCGCGCTGAGCGAGGGATATGTGATTTCCGGAAGCGGCTCGACGAAGCTTATGGCGATCGCTTCGGGAACGAAATTCTGGTTGTTTGGATCGAAGAACCCGCTGGCGATCCATTCGCCGGTCGCCGCGTCGTATTTCGCTTCCAGACGATGCGATTCGCTGCCGGCCGTGCCGACGATGTACAGATTTTCAATGGCCGCGCCCTCGCTCATGCGCACGGCGAACGTGAAGGGCTTTCGCGGATCGTAGGAATATTGCAGCGGCGTGCTGCCGAATCGGCCGCCGTCCAGCTCGAGCTTGCGCATGAACGCATGCTCGTAGTAGTACATCGTGAAATGCTCGATCTGCGGCGTGCTGGCGCTGTGAATGACCGTGCGCTGCGCGATCGCGCCCATGCCCTCGCCGGAGACGATCTCGGCGCGCAGCGTGTGCGTTGCGTCGTTTTCAGTCGCGCCGAAATCGCACAGCGCGCTCCAGCGCCCCGATGCGTCGGCGGCGGCGCTGGTCAGATAGGTTTCGCCGTCATAGATCCACAGCGCCGAGCCGGCGGGAGCCGTGCCGAACAGTCCCGCGCGCCCCGCCGTCTGAGCAGGCGCGTTGAACGTCAGCGTGCAGACCTGAGATGTGGCCGCGCCCAGACAGAGATGCAGCGCGTCACCCAGATTCAGCGTGGCGAGGGCGGAAACCTCGCTGCCGCCCGTGCAGCGCACATACCATATCAGCTCGCCCGCGGCCTGATCGACGGAAATCAGTACGCGCTGTCCGTCCGTCTCGAAGGGGAGCGTTTCCCGACCAGAAACAAGACTGCCCTCGACCATCTCGAGATTTTCGGAGAGATTGAGCAAGATGGACAGGTTTTCGGCCGCGCCATAGGGCGCTTTGAGCGCATAGCGAAGGCGCATGAGCAGCAGTTCGCCCTCGGCGCAGGTGGCCGCGCCGGCGCGCAGTCCGCTGCCCGTCTCGAGATAATCGGCGGCGACGTCCGGTTCGTCCGGCACGGTGGGATTGGGATAGCTTTCGATATAGCCGGTTCTGGCCGTGAACGAATCCAGCCGATAATGCTCGCCGGCCTTCAGGCCGAAATCGGCATAGTCCGAAAGCGCATTCAGCCGCCATGCGCCGCGCGGGCCGCGCACCATGACGACGCTGTAACCGCCGTTATCGAGCGGCGAGGAGGTGAAAGTGCCGTGCTCATAGGTCGGCGTTTCGAAATAATCGCCGTTTGCGTCGTAGAGATAGACGTTCACATCGCTGTTGCCGTGTGTGGTGTAATAGCCCTTTTGGATTGAATCGAGCACGGCGGAAGTGTCGCTGCCCAGGCGGACGGCGCACGACGCATCGGCCCATTCGCTGCGTAGACTGGCCGCGTTCAGCTGAAGAATGCCACTTTCGGGCAGTTCGGCGGCGGGCAGCAGCAGCGCTCTGTTCAGCGCGATGAAGGGCACCGCTTCGCCGTCTTCATCGCACACGGAAAGCGTATAAAGCGAAGTGTCGGCGGAAAAGCCCGCGCCTGCGCCCTGATAGGAGGCTCTGTGCTCCAGAATCGTATAGTCGATGCGCTGCGCGGGGCGAACGTCGGCGCTCAGCACATATTCGCCGGCGCCGCCCGCGAGACGAATCAGGCATTGCCCCGCCGTCTGGCAGACGAGAGCCAGCGCGCCCGTCTCATCCTGAGAGACGGCGTGGGCCGCGGCCTGATCCGGCGCGGTCGCCCACAGCGCGCCCAGTCCGCTCGGCGCGGTCAGGCTGAGGAAAACGCTGTCGTATTCCTGAACGTCAAGGCGAAACCACGCGTCCTCGTCGTCTGTCTTGAGGACGGCGCTTTCGCCCAAAGGCAGGGGGAGCGGATTGTCCGGCGTGCCGTCGCTCAGGTGCGCTTCGGCAACGGCGGGCGCGGCGATGGTGCGCGCGCAGGACGCGCCGTCCGGCAGAACCTGCGCGTCCTGTCCGTTCGTCAGGCAGAGCATGTCGGCGGCTACGGGCAGCGTATCCGGCACAGCGGCAAAGCAGGCGAGACGGTCGGCCGTAAAGGCGCTGAAGCGCTCGGCGGTGTGATCGGCCAGCGCGTCCCGCTGTCCGAGCATCAGCGTGCCGACATGGACGGCGGGCGGCGTGTCGCTCTCGATGCGGAAAACGGTTTCATCCGGCATATAGAGCCAGTCGGCGTTAAGATCGCCGGTGAGCGTCAGCGTTCCGCTCCAGCCGGTTGCAGGGCTTTCCTCGCAGATGATCGCGCCGACAGAGCCGTTTGCGAGCAGATCGCAGCCCTGCGCATAGACTGCGCCGGCGACGGTCATGTTGCCGAAATGATAGGCGCTGGCCTTTTTCGACATACGGCTGTTGACGTCGTCGTAGTCATAGAAGGTGAAATCATGGCTGAGGCGTACCGTCGCGTCCTGCGCGACGACGGTATCGACATGGCCGCCGATCATGGCGAAACAGTCCTTCAGGGTCAGCACGCCGACCTGAGCGTCGATGGCGTTGCCCCAGTAGCTGCCCTCGAGGGAGATGCGGTCGATTGTGGCGACGGCGGTGTTTTCGCCGCAGACGACGGCGCTTTCGTCATAACGCTCGGCGTTGAACCAGAAGCCGTCAAAGTCGCTTATGACCGGAGCGAGCGTCATCGCCGTGTTGCGAGACTGGATCTCGCCGACATGGCTGCCGCCCAGTATGCCGATCTTTGCCGCGTCCGCGGCGACGATGCGGTCGGCGGTGGATTCGCTCAGCCAGCAGTAGGCCTCGTCGGTGTTTTCGCCGCCGTTGTCAAAGCCCAGCGTGATTGTGCCGAAGGACGCGCCGTGATCGCCCCAGATGTTATAGTGGCGCGCGATCACCTCGTCGACGCGGCCGCCTCTGTTCAGAACGGCAAGGCCGTAGGCGCAGTCGTCCGAATCGATCAGCCGCCGCACATAGCCGCCCGGCTCGATGCTGGGCATACCGATGTCGCAGGTCAGATAGTCGATGTATTCCGAGCCGGCGATTTCCATCGTGTCGACGCGGCCCGCGATATCCGCGCCCATTGCGCCGCCCAGCTGGAGATGCTCGGCATAGCCGCCGGCGCGCACATGGACGAAAGCGACGTGTCCGTTGGGCACGCAGCCGTCGATCAGCTCTGTGCGTTCGGCGCCGGCGCGCGGCGGCATTTCGGTGCGGATTGTGCCGTAAACGCTGCCGTCGACGTAGAGATCGGCCCATTCGGCCAGGCCGTTGTCCTGCCAGCTGTCGTCCAGATGGTAGAGTTGGTTCAGCTCGTCCTCGAGCACGATGTCGCCGTTGATCCGGCAGTCCGCCTCGATCGTAACGCCGCAGCCGCCGATATGCAGCCGCGCGCCGTTCGTCAGTGTGAGTGTGCCGCGGATGCTCGGGCCGTCGAAGAGCGACCATTCGAAATTCTCGACGCGGCGCTTGCCGATGTACATATAATTGCGCGTGAAATACACGTCCTCGCTGATAACGTCGCCGTCGCACAGCCAGACCGGCCCCAGCTCCTCGTCATAGACGACGGTGGGAACGTATTCCTCGTCCGCCAGAGCGGGCAGCGGAACGGCGGCGCAGAGCAGCGCCCAGCACAGCAGCAGGGAGAGCGCCTTGTGCAGCTTGCGTTTCATGGGCAATTCCTCCTTTAGTCGAGTCCCGAATCGGGTTCTGAACTGGGTTCCGCGGAGCCGTATTTTTCATCCTTGCAGGACTCGCAGATCGTCTCGCCGTGCGCGTAGTAATCGCCCTGCGCGGCGATGTAGGCGTCGTAGCCGTAGGGCAGCGCGACGATGCTCAGGCCGGTTCCGCTGAGCGCTTCGGCCGCCTCAGTGGAGCGCTTGCCGGCATAGCACATCAGATAGAAGGTTTTGTCCGCGCCCCGAGAGCGCATGAGAGCTTCGAGCGCGTCAAGCCCCTCCTCGTAGGGCTGGGAAACAAAGCCCTCCAGATGCGCCAGCTGATAGTCCTTTTCGCTGCGCAGGTCAATCAGGCAGACGGACGGGTCGGCCGCGGCGATCATCTCGGCCAGCTGAGTGCAGTCGGGCGCGTTGTCGCCGGAGGGGGCGGCCGGCGCGCAGAGCAGCGCCAGCAGAGCCAGAATCAGAGAAAGCGTTTTCATGCGTATTTCCTTTCGCGGAGCCATGAATGGAACGGGTTAATTTATTATAACATGATGCTGGTTTCCATTTTGTGTCGAACAACGACCAAATGTTACGTGAAAATTGCGATAAAATGAATATAACACAAAGCGAACCTGCAAAAACGAGCCGGAGGGCTAGGCCTGCGCACCCTCGGGGGCGGCTGCTGCTTCCGCCGGCATGATCAGCTCGGCGGCGATGAAGTCGCCCGGCAGGGCGTAGAACGTCAGGCCGTATTCCTCGCCGTAGCTCAGGTGCAGGCGCTGATTGATGTTGCGTATGCCCAGTCCGGTCGACTTGCTGGTGAGCGTGATTCTGCCGGAGATGTGGTCGTTGATCTGGTTTACGTCGGTATTCGGGCTGTGGTTTTCGACGCGCATTATGAGCCTGTCCCGGTGCCGGCGGATGAACAGGCGCACGGAGCGCGGATCGTCGGTGTGGGAGAGCGCGTTTTCCACGATGGGCTGGAGAATCAGCTTGGGCACGGCCAGATTGAGGCACTCGGGCGCGACGTCCAGCGTGACGGGCATATCGTCCTTGCCACAGGACTGCTGTATGCGGATGAAGCGGTCGGTGACGTCCAGCTCCTGAGAGAGCGGGATGTGCTGAGAGGGATTGCGCAGATTGTAGCGCATGAAGTCGGCCAGATCGGAGAGTATGTCGGCCAGATCGTCGTCTCCGCGCATGAGCGAGCGGCAGCAGACCGTGCCCAGCGTGTTGCACACAAAGTGCGGGTTGATCTGCGCCTGCAAAAGCTGTATCTCGGTCTGCTTCCGGCTCTGCTCGCTTGAGCGCACTTCGTTCAGAAGCTCGTCGATGCGCGCGATCTGGCTGTTGAAGGAGGAATACAGTCCGTCCACCTCCGTGGACAGGCCGCGCGTCGGCGGGGCGATGGGGGTGAGCTGCTCGCGCTGCATATGC
>CAKUAV010000095.1 GCA_934636425.1 uncultured Clostridia bacterium | reverse complement strand
GCCAGTTCCTCAGATAGTGAACAGAGAGCAGATACTGGCTCAACCGTGTATAAGCGTCATGACGCTCTTTTGTCGTTAAGTGTTGGATGCGGAGTTCTTCGCCACCCATGAGTACGGTTGGTTTCTTCTTTCTGGGCACACGATCACCTCCTTCAGGGGACGATCTTAGCTCTGAAAGGCGCAAAAGTCAAATCACTTTCTGTAAAAGGTACGGGTGCAAAAGGGTGCACTCTGAAACGGAGAGCGTTTCAGAGTGCACCCGTGGCAGATTGTATCAATATCAATCTGTTGCGCCAAAATCCCACCGCAGTTTATGAAATTGCGGTGGGATTTTTTGTAACTGTTCTTATCAGGGATTCCGTGAAAAATGGTATAATGAACCCGGAAAACCGGAATTTGCGGAGGGAAAGCATGAAAATCGGACTGGCTTCTTATCGGTGCGAAAATCGGAATGCGGCGTTCTGAAGTGAAAGGCGATCTGCTTTGCTTTGGCGAAGCGTTCCTGCAGGGCTTTGACGCTCTGTGCTGGGATTATGAAGCCGACAGGGCAACGGCGCTGGAGCTGTCGTCGGAAACGATTGCCCAATTGCGGCGCTGGACGGTGCGGTACGGCGTTTCTCTGATCACGGGATACATTGAAAAGGATCGGGAAAAGCTGTATTCCTCCTGCGTCGTCATATCGGACGGCGAGATGGTGTACAATTACAGGCGCATATCGAAGGGCTGGAAGGAATGCTCAAAGACGGACGAACACTATTGCGAGGGGCATGAAACGGGTTCTTTTTATCTGCGGGGGCAAGAAGCGACATTGGCGCTTTGCGGCGATCTCTGGGAGTTTCCCGATCGATTCAGCACAGATCAGCGCCTCATATGGCCTGTCTATGTCAATTACTCGATTGAAGAATGGAATCGGAGCGCTCTCGACGAATATGCGGCGCAGGCCGCGCTGGCAGCGAACGACGTCCTTATGATCAATCCGATCGACAATGCGCCGGTGAATCACGGCGGCGCCTTCCACTTCCGCAGCGGGCGGACGGTCGCGAAGATTCCCTTTGATCAGGAAGGAATTCTGGTTGTCGAGATCTGATGGTCAATCGCGCAAATTCCGTTTCTCCGCAGCGCGCAGCCGCCCGAAGACGGCGCATCACAGGGCGAGGCTGACCTTTACGGTTCATGAAATCCGGGAGGCGCAGGCTCAGTATGCCGCGCGTTTTATGGCTGCGCCGCGAGAAGACGGGCGATCGGGCGTTTTGCGGCGGGCTTTTTTGCATTGCCGTTCCTCGGCTTTTCGGGAAGAGCCCCTTTGTTTTTGCTATGTCCGGCGCAGTCTGCCGCAGTTTTGCTGAAATTGCGGCGGGCTTTTGTATTTTCCCGCAGGAACATTGTGAACGCGGCGCTGAAGCGCCATTGCAGAAAACGCCGCAGCGAGGCGCGCTTCATTTGAGCGCATTTTGATGCGTTTCTGCGCGCCTGCATGAAAAAAGCCCGGGACTGTCAGCCCGGGCAAAGCGCCTTACCAGAAGAACGGGAACTGCGTGAACACCCAGCGGCCGTCGTCGGTTTTCTCCTGAATGAACTCGAACAGGAGCGGCTCGTCGGCGGTGAGGGCGTACACGGTGACCGTGTATATGCGCGCGTCGTCGGTGTGCAGCGCAAGCGCGTATTCCACCTCGGAAATATTCGGGTCGACCGGCCGCTCATAGGGGCTTTCGCCGGGATAGTAGCCGTAGAGCAGGCCGTCCACCGTTTCATACGCGCCCCATGCCCACAGCTCCCTTATGATGTCGTCGGAAAAATGCGCGGCAAGCGTCTCCTGCATGGCCTCGGCCGAGACCAGCGCGTCGTCCAGCACGCGGTATCTGCTGCCGTCGGGCGAGGGCACGTCGCCGTTTACGTCCAGCGGCGCGATTGTGAACCACGAATAGACGGCCATTGCGGACAGAATTTCATCCTGCGGCGAGAACTCCGGCGCGGCGCTCTCGGCCAGCGCGGGGCGGCTCAGCGTCAGGAGCATGAAAAGCGCGAGCAGCAGCGTCGCGGCTGTTCTGCGGGCGCTCAGTGACACGGCGGGATAAAAGCCATATTTCATGTCTGAAAACCTCATTTTGCGCCGGCTTTCCGGCGACTGGTCGATGAGCGCGGCTGCGCTCGTGGGGGGAGGGGCGGCTGCGCTGCCGATGCGCGGCGCAAAGGCTCGCAATGCGCCGGGGGCGCGAAGCCGGCGCTCCTGGGCCATACTGGAGCATGGAGACTTCAATTCAGCGCCGCGTCCCCTCAACGCTTTGTCCTGAACGGACGAAGAATCTGTCGGGGCGTGGTTTTTTCCTTAGTAAAGCGCATATTCTGCGGCGCGGAGGGCGGCGGCGCTTACATCGGCGTATTGAACCATGCGTCGGCGAAAAAGGCGTTGCCCAGATGCCGCACGGCGCACCAGCCGACGCGCTCGGGCACGGCCGTGTCCAGACTCTCGCCCAGCGCGCGTATGCGGCGGAGCATGAAATCGGGATCGACCACGGCGGTCAGCGGCAGATGATAGCGCTGAAGGCACTCGGCGATGCGGTCGGCCGTGCCGCGCGCGCTCATGCCGCAGCGCTCGGAAGCGCAGGCGGTGACGCGCATGCCCACGCCCACCGCCTCGCCGTGCAGAAGGCCGCGATAGCGCTGCGCCGTCTCTATGGCGTTGGCGAGGCCGTGTCCCAGCAGCAGCTTGCGCCGGTCGGTTCCGGAGAGCGACTGCTTGATGGCCAGACAGCGCCAGGCGATTTCCTCCATGCGCACCTCGACGGCGGCGCGCCCTGTGAGCGTTTCCAGCTGCCGAAAGAGCGCGGCGTCGGCGGCGCAGGCGCTCTTTATGACCTCGGCCATGCCGCTCTCGAATGCGCGCGACGGCATTGTGCATACGGTCTGCGGATCGATCAGCGTCAGCGTCGGCGGGAAGAACGAGCCGATCATGCGCGAGCCGATCTTGTATTCCAGCGCCGTCTTGCCGCCCACAGCCCAGTCGGCCATGCCGATGAGCGTCGTGGGCACATACACCAGCCGCACGACCGATTTGTAGTTCCACGCGGCGTAGCCCACGCTGTCGCACAGCATTCCGCCGCCCATGGCGATGAGAACGTCCTCGGGCGAGAGCGCCATGTCGGTCATGGCGGCTGTGATCTCGCGCAGCGCGTCCAGCGTCTGGGCATAGCCGCCGGCGGGCAGCGTCAGCACATAGGGGCGGATCATCGCCGCCTCGAGCGAGCGCACGACGCGCGCGCCGTAGAGCTGGTCGATGTTCTCGTCCACGACGAGCAGCGCGCGGCGGGGCTTCAGCGTCTCGCTCAGTCGCTCGCCCAGCCGTCCGGTCAGGCCGTTGTCCAGATGAATGTCGTAGTAATAATCGCCCACACAGGCGCGGATTCTCTGCATGATGTTCCTCCGTCAGCGCAGTATGGGGTTTCTGCCGGCCTCGCCCGCCTTGCGCGGGAAGGACGCGGGCGTGGGCGCGTTCTTGCGCACGACGCACAGCCTGTGATCCCAGTCGCGGCCGGGGAAGGCGACAGGAAGCGTCTCAAGGCATTCGGATTTCATGCGCTTCAGTATCGCGCCCGACTGAGAAAGCTCCTCGCCCAGCGAGGGCCCCTTGTAGGCGATGAAGCGCCCGCCGGCCTTTACGAAGGGCAGCGTCAGCTCGCACAGCACGGGCAGCGCGGCCACGGCGCGGGCGACGGCCAGATCGAAGCGGTCGCGGTAGTCGGGCAGCTTTGCCGCGTCCTCGGCGCGGATGTGGACGGCCTCGGCGTTGAGATTCAGCCGGTCGATCACGCTCTGCAAAAACTTCACGCGCTTGCCCAGCGCGTCCATCAGCACGACGTGAATATCTGGCCGCGCGATGGACAGCGGCACGCCCGGAAAGCCCGCGCCGGTGCCCACGTCGCACAGCGTCTTGACGTTTTCCATTAGATGCGGCGCGGCGAGCGGGGCGAGGGAATCGAGGTAGTTGCGGTCGACGGCCTCTGCGGGGTCGTCGGGCACGCGGGTGAGGTTCATCACCCTGTTGGTTTCAACGAGCATTTCGTGATAGATCACGAGCTTGTCCGGCGCGTCGTCGGGCAGCTGAATGCCCATGGCGGCGGCGCCGTCGCGGATCAGTTCGCGCATTCACTGTCCTCCCTGTGTTCGCGGCGGTATTTTTCGATGTAGATCATCAGCGCGGCCACGTCGCCCGGCGAAACGCCCGGTATGCGGGCGGCCTGCCCGATAGAGCGCGGGCGGCGCGCTGCCAGCTTCTGGCGCGCCTCGATGCGCAGCGTCTCGAGCGACATATAGTCGATTTCATCCGGGATGAGCACTTCCTCCGAGCGGCGGAACTGCTCGATCTGCGCGCGCTGGCGGTCGAGATAGCCCTCGTACTTGACGGAGATCTCGGCCAGCTCGAGCGCGTCGGCGCTCTGGGATGCGAGCCATTCGTCCAGCGCGAAGAGATCGCGCATTGTCATGGAGGGGCGGCAGAGCAGCTCGCGCAGCCCCAGCGCGCCCTTCTCGCACGGCGCTTCATTGTGCGCGGCGAGCAGCGCCTGCAGCTTTTCGTCTGCGGGGACGTAGGTTTCGCGCAGATGGCGGACGATCCTTTCGCTGTTTTCGCGCTTTAAGAGCATTTTCTCATAGCGCGCGCGGCTCACCAGCCCGATTTTATAGCCCGTTTCGGTCAGGCGCTGATCGGCGTTGTCCTGACGCAGCAGCAGCCGGTATTCGGCGCGGCTGGTCATCATGCGGTAGGGCTCGTCCGTGCCCTTTGTGGTCAGGTCGTCCACAAGCACGCCGATGTAGGAATCGGCGCGGGTGAGCAGGAGCGGCGCGTCCCCGCGCAGGCTCAGCGCGGCGTTTATGCCGGCGTACAGCCCCTGCGCGGCGGCCTCCTCATAGCCGGAGGTGCCGTTGATCTGTCCGGCGCAGTACAGGCCGCTCACCGGCTTTGTCGAAAAATCGGCGTTCAGCTGGAGCGGGTCGATGCAGTCGTACTCTATGGCGTAGGCCAGGCGCACGATTTCAGCGTGCTCAAGGCCGGGAATGGAGCGGTACATTTCGCGCTGAACGTCCTCCGGCATGCTGGTGGACACGCCCTGCACATACCATTCGACGGTGTAATCGCCCTCCGGCTCGAGGAACACGGGATGGCGCTCCTTGTCGGCGAAGCGCACCACCTTGTCCTCGATGGAGGGGCAGTAGCGCGCGCCGGTGCCGTGTATCGTGCCCTTGTACATGGGCGCGCGGTGCAGATTGGCGCGGATGATGTCGTGCGTTTTCGGCGTGGTGTAGGTGAGATAGCACACCGCGCGGTTGCGAAGCGGCCTGTCGGTCATGAACGAGAACGGCACGACCGGCTCGTCGCCGTACTGCGGCTCCATTTTGGAAAAGTCGATCGTGCGGCCGTCCACGCGCGCGGGCGTGCCGGTCTTGAAGCGGCGCACGGAAAAGCCCAGATCGACCAGCGACTGCGTGAGCTTTGTCGCGCAGGTCAGTCCCTGCGGGCCGCCCTGCCAGTCGCAGTCGCCGATGATGATGCGGCTCTTCAGGTACACGCCGCAGGCAAGCACCATGGCGCGGCAGGAAATGACCGCGCCGGTTGTGGTTTCAAGGCCGGTCACACGGCCGTTTTCGGTCAGTATGCGCGCGGCCTCGCCCTGACGCAGCACGAGGTTCTCCTGATCGTCTATGGCGCGGCGCATTCTCAGGCGGTAGGCCAGCTTGTCGGCCTGCGCGCGCAGCGAGTGGACGGCGGGGCCCTTGCCGGTGTTGAGCATGCGCGACTGGAGAAATGTGTCGTCGATCGCCAGTCCCATCTCGCCGCCCAGCGCGTCCAGCTCGCGCACCAGATGCCCCTTGGCCGTGCCGCCGATGGACGGGTTGCACGGCATGAGCGCCACCGCGTCCAGGTTGAGCGTCAAAAGCAGCGTCCTAAAGCCCAGCCGCGCGCAGGCCAGGCCTGCCTCGCAGCCGGCGTGACCCGCGCCGACGACGATAACGTCAAAACTTTCCAATGACTTGACACCTCTTAAAACAGACCAGTTCCAGATCGTCGCGCCACACAGCGTCGGTATCCTCCCAGGGGAGGAAGTGGCGCGCCATCAGCTCGCCCCAGTTTCCCGGCGTGTTGTGGGTGTCAAGACGCCCCGCGTAGAGCGCCTTTTCGATGCGGTAGGGCCGCTCCTCATAGAAGAACATGAGGTTTTCGCTGAGCGCGATCAGGCCGTATTTGTCGCCGCAGCCCGGCTTTTCCTCCTGCAGCTGGTTGTGATAGAATATATAGCTGGAGATCATCTCGGGGCGCAGCCGGTTGAGCCGGCCCAGAGGCTGACCCTGCTCCCTGTCGCGCCAGATCCCGTTTTCGGTCGGGCGGTTGTAGTGGAACACCTCGTTCATGCGCACATAATGGCGCTTTTCCTCGTGAAAGGGCACCGTCTCGAGGTGCGCGTTCAGCGCGGGGAACAGCGCGTCGGGCGCATGCGGCTCGGCGGCGCACTCATAGTAGAAGAACAGATTGCGATGGAAGCGGAAAACGCTCAGCGTGAGCACGTCTCCGGGCAGGGCGGTTTCGTTCAGTATGCGCTTTCCCTCGTCCTCGTGGCCGGAGAGCAGCTGGGCGCGGTAGACCAGACGTTGAACCAGCATATATGATTCTCCTTCCGTAATACGGCGGATGATATGACACGACGAATCATAATGAATGATATACGCGCGCGCTCCGTTTGTCAAGACACATTCAATAAAGAAACGATCGCGATTCAAGAAAACACTTGCATGGGACGGGCGCTTCTGCTATGATAATATCAAGCGAAGGAGTGACGAAACAATGAGCCGACATATCGATACCATTCCCGTCTGGGACGCCTATAAAGCCGACTGCGAATGCCCGCTGTGCGCGCTGATGAAAAAGAACGAGGAGGACTATGTGGACAATTTCCTCGGCGCGTCGGTCATGGAGCCCGACCGCCGGGTCGAGGTGAACGAGAAGGGCTTCTGCCGCCGCCATTTCAAGATGATGTTCGACGCCGGCAACCGGCTGGGTCTGGCGCTGATGACCGACACCTATATGCGCCGCACCATTGAAAAGCTGACGAAGAACGCCGAGGCGCTGTCCGCCGCCGCGCAGGAGGAGGGGCAGAAGGGTCTGTTTGCGCGCATGGGCAAAAAGAACGCCGACATTCCCGCCGCGGCCGCCGAGATACGCGATATGACCGCCGGCTGCATACTCTGCGACCGCCTGAACGCCGCCATGGAGCGCTATGTCTATGCGCTTTTGTATATGTATGCGCACGAGGCGGACTTCAAAAAGGCGATCGCCGGATCGAAGGGCTTCTGCCTCGACCATTACGCGCAGGTGCTCGCCGAAGCGCCGAAGCACCTTCATGGCCGCGATCTGCAGGAATTCATCGAGACCGTTTCGAAGGTCGAGATGGAGAACCTCGGCCGCGTCGAGAAGGAGCTTGAATGGTTCACGCTCAAGTTCGACTATAGAAACCGCGACAAGCCCTGGGGAACCAGCCAGGACGCGGTGGAGCGCTCGGTCAACAAAATGCGCGGAGGCGCGGTCTGAGAGGGGAAACGGCCATGAAAATCCTGATTGAAAGGCGCTATATGCTCATATCCGTCGGCGCGGAGGCGCAGAGGAAAAAGCTCCTGCTGCTGGACGCGGCGGGAAACATACATATCGAGCTGGACGCTCGGCTGAGCGCCGCGCCCGATTATCTGCTGCCCTATGATCTGCGCGATTACATCGGGCAGGAGATGACGCTCACGACCGAGCCTGAAATCGACATTCAGCCGGTCTTTGCGGACGCGCCGGACGACAGAAGCCTGTATCGTGAAAAGCTGCGCCCCGGGGCGCACTTTACCGCGCCGCGCGGCTGGATCAACGATCCCAACGGCTTTGTCTATTACGAGGGACGGTATCATCTGTTCTATCAGCACAACCCCGCCGACACGGTGTGGGGCAATATGCACTGGGGGCACGCCGTGAGCCGCGATCTCGTTCACTGGGAGGACAGGGGCGAGGCGCTCTTTCAGGACGAATACGGCGCGATGTTTTCCGGCTCGGCCGTGATCGACGCGCGCAATCTGACCGGCCTGAAGCAAAATGAGCACGCGCCGCTTCTCCTGTTCTACACGGCGGCGGGCGGCAGCGGGAAGATGAGCGAGCACGCGCTGTTCACGCAGCGGCTGGCCTACAGCGTCGACGGCGGCGAGACGTTCGTCAAATATCCAAAGGCCATGCTGGAGCACGTTGCCGAGTGCAACCGCGACCCGAAGATCATATGGTGCGAGGAGCTTGGGTGCTATGTCATGGCGCTCTATCTGCGCGGGCGGGAGTTCGCGCTCTATCGCTCGGACAATCTGCTGGACTGGACGGAGCATCAGCGGCTCTGCCTTGAGGACGACGACGAATGCCCGGACTTCTATCCGCTCCTGTGCGGGGGCGAGCGCTATTGGGCGCTGACCGCCGCGCACGATCACTATCTCGTGGGGCGCTTTGAGCGCGGCCTGTTCCAGCCGGTTCAGTCGCCCGGAATGCTGCACGCGGGCAGGAGCTACGCCGCGCAGAGCTGCTTCGGGCTTGAAGGCGGCCGCCGCGTGCGCTTCGGCTGGAACCGCTCGAACATACCGGATATGCCGTTCAACGGCTCGATGACCACGCCGCAGGAGATGACGCTCAGGCGCGTCGGCGATGACATAAAGCTGTGCGCCTATCCCGCCGCCGAGTTTGACGCGCTGCGCGGCGAAAAGCGCGTTGGCACGGACAGCCTGACGCTGACCGGCCGCGCCAACGATGTCGAGCTGACCATGCCGGCGGAGGATGGGCATACCGTGACGCTGTTCGGCCTGACAATCGCCTATGCGGACGGAAAGCTGACGGCAAACGGCGAAAAGCTGCGTGTCCGGCCGGAGGACGGCGCTCTGCGGCTGCGCATCGTGCAGGACGTTCACGCCGTCGAGGTGTATGTCAACGGCGGCGAGGCCACAATGCTGATCGAACATCGCAGCGATCTCTTCCTCAACCGCGTCGAGTGCGCGGGCGCGGAAATCGCCGCATGGCCGCTTGAAAACATCTGGGGATAACAGAGGGGCGGTGATTGCGCCATTCGCCCGGCGCTGTGGCTGCGGCTGAAATTTTCGGCGTTCATCTCTGGAACGAAAAAAATTGACTCTTCACGGAAAGTGGGGGGGGGAAGCAAAGCGCGGCAGTGAGACGCGAACGGCAAGGCGGCAAAAATTGCGCTGTTAAGCACGCAATTTTCCTTCTTTGCCCGGCCGCTCATGGCGAAGCCATGCCCTCTTGGGCTTGTCGAAAAAAGCTTATGACAAGCTGATGGACGTGAGAGTAAGCCACCGCCGCTGTCACCCCTGCCAGTTTTGCCAAAATCCTTTCAGGTTTCCGGGCGCAAAAACTGCAAGAAAACGTTCTTTGCTCTGGAAAATGAGATTTTCCACAGCTTTCGATCGTTCCGCGCCTGCCGTACACGATTAAATGCTCGAGAGAGCGCAGACCCTCTCGAGCTCTCCAGGTTTTTTCGACAGCCTCATGGCGAAGCCATGCCATCTGCTGCTGCTATGGACTTGCGCTCCCCCAAGATTCCGCGAAGAACGAGGAAAGTCGAAGGGTTCGTGCCGCGTCCTGATCGAACGGCGCATTCCCGCGGATTCATACCCTGCGCCTGCTTTTGTATGAGCAGCGCCCCGCCGCTTTGCGATGGCGAAGCGGCGGGGCGTTTTGCGTCAGATGATCTCGAGATAGTCCTTGTCGGGCAGCGGGGCGCGGCGCGCGCAGGGCTTGTCCTGATACCAGAAGGCGACAGAGGAAATGTCGTCCTGAAGCGGCAGATAGCGCCCGCCGCTGCGCCAGCCCAGCGCCTGTATGGTCACGCGCAGATCGCTCTTGAAGTGAATCGGATCGGTCAGATGCCAGCGATAGAGCCCGAAGCGCGTCTGCGAGCGATACGCGCCGTCCGGCCGCAGCACATGGCTCAGTCCGGAATAGGGGGTGGAGAAGGGCGTGTACTGCCCGCCCACGTCGAAGTTGTACGAGCCGCAGAAGTAGTCCTCCGTGCCGGTGCCGCAGATCGTGGGGTACTGCTCGTCGCCGTCCATGAAGAACTTGATCTCGCCCTCGCCCCACCAGCTGGAATTGTTCACGCCCCAGCTCATGCAGGTGCCCACATACTGGCCGCGCCCCTCGATTCTGTCCAGTATGACGTAATCCTGCTTGTAGGGCAGGGGATTCGTGCGGTTGAACTGCGCGTGGAAATAGCCGGCGCTCTCCGGCAGCGCGCCCAGCTCATAGCTGATCTGATAGAATACGCTGACGTCGCTCCCGGTGCGGTTTTCGATCGTGACGCGCGCGTGGGTGCGGAAGGGCATCGTCCAGTAGCAGTTGAACGCGCGCCCGGGATTGACGCACACGGCCAGCGAGCTGATCTGCGCGTATTCGCCCCAGCCGCTGGCGAAGAAATCGCCTATGGGGCATTCGATCGAGGGCACGGGGCTTTCGTCCCAGTAAAAGCGCAGTATCAGATTGCGCCATTCGCGAGAGCTGGGCGTGATCCATATGTGGCGTATGGAGCCGCAGCCGGTGATGTCGGCCAGCAGGCGATCCTCGCCCGGCGCGACCACCAGATAGGGATTGACCTTCCAGCCGTCGCCCAGATCGCGCGCGGCGTTCCGCGCCGAGCCTTCGCAAAGCGGCGTGCGGCCGCCCTGACCCGGTTCGCCGGTGATGTTCTCGGCGGAGATGGAGCGCGTGACGGAGGCGGACAGGCAGGACAGCGCGTCGAGAGACTGTGTGAACATGGAATCGACCTCCTTATGAATGTCGTGGCGTGGGGAGCGCAGAGCGCCGCCGCCCGCGGAACAGAACCGTTCGGGCAGCGGCGCTCTCATATTACTTTTCCTTTTCGACAACGGCGATGTGCACGTCGTCCAGCTGCTTTTGTTCGACGAACGAGGGCGCGCCCATCATCAGATCCTGCGCGTTCTTGTTCATCGGGAAGGGGATGATCTCGCGGATGCTCTCCTCGCCCGCGATCAGCATGACCATGCGATCCACGCCGGGCGCGATGCCGGCATGGGGCGGCGCGCCGTAGCAGAAGGCGTTGTACATGGCGGGGAACTTGGCCTTCACGTCGGCCTCGCCCAGACCGACCAGCTCGAACGCCTTGATCATGATCTCGGGGTCATGGTTGCGCACGGCGCCGGAGGACAGCTCCACGCCGTTGCACACCAGATCGTACTGATAGGCGTTTATGGTCAGAGGATCCTCCTCGCAGAGCGCCTTGAGGCCGCCCTGGGGCATGGAGAAGGGGTTGTGGCAGAACTCCAGCTCGCCGGACTCCTCGCCGATTTCGTACATCGGGAAGTCGACGATCCAGCAGAACTCGTAGCATTCTTTGTCCATATACGCGTCCACGGCGTTGCCCAGGAGCTTGCGGATCACGCCCGCGGTCTTCTGGGCGGCGGTCTTTTTGCCGGCGCACAGGAACACGCAGGAGCCGGGCCTGAGGTTCAGCGCCTCGGTGATCTCGGCCTGCTTTGCGGCGAAGAACTTGGCGATGCCGCCCGCGAAGGAGCCGTCCTCGTTGACCTTGAACCAGTAGGCCTTGTTGGCGGCGGCGGTCTCAACGTCCTTGCACAATCCGTCTATGAACTTGCGGGTCTTGTCGAAATTCGGGGCGACGACCGCCTTGACCATATTGCCCTCGAACGGCTCGAAGCCGCAGCCCTGGCTCAGCTCGGTGAGATCGTCCACGACGAGGCGGATGCGCAGATCGGGCTTGTCGGAGCCGTAGCGATCCATCGCTTCCTTATAGGCGATGCGGCGGAAGGGCGCGCAGGAGGCGCGGTCGTACTTGCCGTATTTGGCGAATATGGGGGGCAGCACGTCCTCCAGCACGGCGAACACATCCTCCTGAGAGGCGAACGCCATCTCCATATCCAGCTGATAGAATTCGCCGGGGGAGCGGTCGGCGCGCGCGTCCTCGTCGCGGAAGCAGGGGGCGATCTGGAAATAGCGGTCGAAGCCGGAGGTCATCAGCAGCTGCTTGAACTG
>CAKUAV010000094.1 GCA_934636425.1 uncultured Clostridia bacterium | reverse complement strand
TATGTCGGCCACGCCATGCGCCTGGCCGATTCGGCCTTCCGCGAGGGCGCTGACGCTCCATCTGCCGGACGAGGACGAACCTGTCAAGCGCCGATAATCGTCACATTCAATGCTCTGCCGTTTTTCACATGAAGCGGCGGAGCTTTTATGGTTCTCTACGCGCATTTCAAAAATGGAAATGCGCATTTTCTGCAATGGCGCTCAAAACCTGTCATTTCAGCCGCTCCCAACGCGCACTCAAAATCCCCATAAATTCAGCTTCAGTGCAGTTATGATCGCTCGGAAATTCTTCGAGCCGCAAAACTGGCATTTGAACGTCCGCAGCCTTTCACGGCGCTGCGGGCTCGTTCATTTTCTGACCGGCGTTTCAATCGCTTTCTCGCGCGGCTTGGCAAGGAAAAAGCCGTCGCTCCCGTTGGGCTTGCGGAGAAACTCTCGCGGCTTGTCGGTATGACACGCGTAATCGCCGTAAAAGGCCGCCTTGATGCGATAATTGACGAACTTTTGCAGCACCCCACCGAGCAGGCCTGTACTGAGGATGAAAAATCATCGCACACGAGCCGTCACCCGATCAGCGCCGCATCCAGCGCGAAGCGAGCGACGATCACACCCTTTTCGCGGATCGCTTCAAATAATATCTCTTACTCCATGCGAAAACCGGAGCGCAAAACGCTGCGCCCCGGTCAATTTTGCAATTATTTCGAATTATTCGGTCACGCGGCGCAGGTAGGCCAATCCGGCCTTGAGCGCCGTCAGGTTGTCCTCCATGCCCTCGAACTCGAGCGACAGATAGCCGTCGTAACCCGCCTTCTTGAGCATCTGCGCGCACTGCGCCACCGGAATTACGCCGTGGCCGACGATCGTGCCGCGCACATGGTTGCCGCCGCGCGTCTGGAACCAGCCGTCGCCGGGGCAGGGCTGCGTGCCGGGCTTATAGAGGAAATCCTTGGCATGGACGTGGAAGGCGTAGGGCGCGGCCACAGCCACGGCCTGAATGCTGTCGCAGTCGGCGCAGATGAAGTTGCCCATATCCACCAGCCAGCCGTAATTGGGATGATTGACCTCGCGGATCAGCGCTTCAACGCGCTCGGGATCCTGAATGAAGAAGCCGTGGTTCTCGGTGCAGGTCTTGACGCCCCTGGTCGCGGCGTACTCGGTCACGCGGCGAATGTAGGGGGCGATGGTCTTGACCGCGTCGCGCCAGGTATAGCCGTTTCCCTGCACGGCGGGCGCCCAGCACGCGTCGTGGCGCAACACGGGCGCGCCCAGCTCGGCGGCGACGTCCACCAGCGCCTTGACGCGCTCAACCTCCGCCTCGGGATCGTCCTTGAGGAAGTTCGCGCCGATGGTGTGCGCCGCGATTTCCAGGCCGATCTTCTCGCAGTGCTCGCGGATCTGTTTGGCGGCCGTCATGGCGTCACAGCCGCTCACCTCGGGCAGGAGGTCGGTGAACTCGATTCCGTCAAAGCCCATTTCCTTGGCCAGATCGCAGATATCCAGATAATTGCAGCCGCTCGCCTTCATGTACTTGCTGAAGGAATAGCTGCTCACGCCGATTTTCATGTTTTTGCCCTCCCGTCAGTCGTTGATGAGCACTTCGTGGCCGGTCTCGGCGGACTTGTATATGCCGGTGAGTATCTTCATCAGCGTCACGCCGTCCTGCGCGGGATTGCGGCAGGGCTTGCCTGTGCGCACGCACTCCACAAAGTGGTTGATTTCGTTTTCAAACAGACCGTCGAAGCTCAATGCCGTGGAATTGGCCAGCTTGACGTTGGTCATGTAGTCGTCCATTTCGCTGTAGATGGTCAGCTCGGGATCGAGCTTCGCGCCCGCCTTGGTGCCGAAGAACTGCAGCACGCCCTCGTCCTTCTCGATGTTCAGGCTGAAGCTGGCCTCGATCTGCAGCACGCTGCCGTTGTCGAAGCGAATCATGGCCGTGGCCAGATCCTCGACGTTGAATATGTCCTCGTTCTCCTTCGTCTGGGAGACATAGCCGGCCTGGCTCTTGATGTTGCTGCGGTTGCCCAGCTTGTTGAACGTCGCGCCATAAACCGACACGGGCTTGGGGTTGCCCATCAGATAGCGGCACAGATCGATGATGTGAACACCCAGATCGATCAGCGGGCCGCCGCCGGAGCGGGCCTTGTCGCCAAACCAGCCGCCCGGACAGCCCTTGCGGCGCAGATAGGTGGCCTTGGCATAGTAGATATCGCCGAAATAGCCGTTGTCGATAAAGTCCTTCATGATGGCGCAGTCGTTGCCGAAGCGGCGCACAAAGCCGATCATGAGCAGCCTGTTGTTCTTCTCGGCGGCCGCCTGCATGGCCTCGGCCTCTTCAACGGTCATGGCCATGGGCTTTTCGCACAGCACATGCTTGCCGGCGTTGAGCGCGGCGATGGCGCACTGGGCGTGAGCCGCGTTCCAGGTGCACACGCTGACCGCCTCGATCTCCGGGCAGGCGGCGAGCATTTCGTTCACATCGGTGAAGCGGCGCGCGGGATCGACGTGATATTCGTCGCCGCGGCGATTGAGGCGCTCCTCGTTGATGTCGCACAGCGCATAGATTTCCACATCGGGATTGAGGCTGTAGCCCCTCAGGTGCACGCCAGAAATGCCGCCGTTGCCGATCACCGCAACCTTCAGCTTATCCATTTGTATTCACGCTCCTCACATCATGCCGCGCAGGAAGTGGACGGCCTTTTCAATGTCCGCGGTGGGATTGTCGCCCACTTCGCGCTCTATGGTCAAAAAGCCCTTGTAGCCGATCTCCTCCAGCGCCTTCAAATAGGCCGGGAAGGGCACGTCGCCGTCGCCCAGCGCCAGCTCGATGAAGGCGGGATTGGTGACCAGCGGATCGCCGGGGCGCAGGCCGTAGATGACCTCGGGATCGCGGTTGTCCAGCTTGCGGCCGTCCTTGGCGTGGGTGTGGACGATATAGTCCTTGAGGTTATGCACGGCCTTGACCGGATCGTCGCCGGTGACCATGACCAGATTGGCCGGGTCGAGGTTGACGGCCACGCCGGTGGAATGGAGCGAATCCAGGAAGCCCTTGAGCACCAGAGAGGTCTCGGGGCCGGTCTCGATGGCGAAATGCGCGCCCAGCGTGTCGGCATAGGCGGCCAGCTCGCCGCAGGCGTCCTGCATGATCTTGTAGCGCGGATGGCTGGGATCGGTCGGCACGACGCCGATATGCGTGGTGACGACATTGGTTTCAAACGTCATGGCCAGATCGAGTATGCGCTTCGACTTCTCGATCAGATCGGGATTCAGCTCGGCGTTGCCGAAGCCGTGACCCAGATCGCCGCACAGCGCGGAGATGACCAGGCCGTGATCCTTGACCATCTTGAAAAATTCCTTCTGCGCGGCGGGCGTGGAAATGCCCTTGCTCTCCAGCGCGCTGGGGGTTGCGTAAACCTGCAGGCCCTGCGCGCCCAGAGACTGCGCGATGTCCATCGCCTCGGCGGCGGGCTTGTGGAAGGATTCCAGCATGACGCCAATCGGGAACTTGCTCATTGTCATAACCTCCATAATTTCCGGCGCGAAAGCGTCTTCAGCTTCCGGCCATTCAAAGCGTTTTTTTCAGACCATAAACCGTTTCGCGCCGCCGTTTCCGGCTCGTTCGAGACCCTGCGGAAAAGGCGAATTGCGCGCCGATTTATCTCTGTCTGCTAACAGTATAGCCAAGTTTTACACTTCTGTCAAGCGGCTGTTTTCCTCTATTTATACGCATCCCCTGATTGTCACCGCAATGCGTGTCGCACGATGAGCGGCATAGCCCGCCGGCCCATACAATACACTTCTTAGCAATCTCACTTTTTGCGAGGTGTGCCGCCATGATCCTGAAAATTGCGCTCCTCATCGCCGCGCTCCTGCTCCCCATTCTGCCGGCTCGCGCTGAAAAGTATGTGCTCATAGGCTCCTGCGAGGGGCTGATCGCCTTCGCGCAGGGCGTTGAGTCCGGCGAAATGACGGACGCGCACGCGCTGCTCACGGCAGATATCGAAATAACGCGCCCGCTCATCCCCATCGGCGACGCGGCGCATCCCTTCGCCGGTACGTTCGACGGACAGGGACATACCCTTTCAGGCGGCGTGATCACCGGCGCGGAGACGGCAGGCCTGTTCGGCGCGCTTGCGCCGGAGGGCACTGTGCGCAATCTGAGCCTCGACGGCTTTATCGTGCAGGGCGCGTCGTACGCGGGCGTTCTGGCCGGGCGCTGCGCGGGGCTGATCGAGGACTGCGCCGTCACAAACAGCCGCGCGTCGATCTTCTCGCGCGAGCTGTGGGGCACGGCGGCCGGCGCGCTGTGCGGCTCGCTTTCCGGCGCGGCAAGGCGATGCGCGGCGCTGGCGTGCGACGTATACTCTCCCGCGCGATCGGGCGGACTGGCCGGTCAGATTGCCTCGGGCGATATGGAGAACTGCCTCTTCACAGGAACGGTGAACTGTCCGAGCATGGGCGACGCGCCCTGCGGTGGACTGACCGGCGCGATTCTGTATGACGGCGGCCTGAAAAACTGCCTGGGCGGCGGCACGGTGAGCGCGCCCCGCGCCGAGTATGTCGGCGGAATCGCGGGCGCGCTGTTCGGCGGCGCCATCGATGGCTGCGCTTTTTCGGGCGCCGTGGAATCGAGCGCGAAATACATGGGCGAAGTTTCCGGCTGGTGCGCCGACCGCGCGCAGATCGCCGCCTGCCGGCATGACGGCGCGTCCCGGCCGATCGGGCGCGGCGATGGCTCGTGCCGGCCGCTGGCGCAGGGCGATCTCTCGACAGAAGCCGCAATCAGCCTCATTTTCCAAACCTCCGCGCGATTGTCCGGCGAAACGGTTGATTTTGCCCCACAACTGTGATATACTCAGTTCCGGATTCAAAAACCGTCAAATCCATTGCGATATAACGAAAAACCGGTCGAAACGGCCGCGTTTATCTGATAGAATGGACACAATGGCATTATACCGAGAGAATAGAGGGGTTAAAATGGATTTCAAACAGAGCATCGCCAATGAAATCGTCAAGGCGCTGGAAATTGCCTTTGGCGAAACCGGCCTGACGGCGGACGCCATCGCGCAGGTCATCGAGATTCCGCCGGACACCGCCATGGGCGATTACGCCTTCCCGTGCTTCAGGCTGGCCAAGACGCTGCGCAAGGCTCCGCCGATGATTTCCGACGCGCTCAAGGCCGTCATAGACGCGCCGTTCCTGAAGGAAGTGCAGTCGGTCAAGGGCTATCTGAACTTCTACATCGACCGCGCCACCTACGCCGCGGAGGTGCTGCACAGCGTCGAGCGCCAGGGGCTTAAATACGGCGGCAGCGACGTCGGCGCGGGCAAGACCATCTGTCTGGACTATTCCTCCATCAACATCGCCAAGCGCTTCCACATCGGCCATCTGTCCACCACGATGATCGGCAACGCGCTCAAGCACATGTACGAATTCATGGGCTACAAGTGCGTGGGCATCAACCATCTGGGCGACTGGGGCACGCAGTTCGGCAAGATGATCGCCGCCTACAAGATGTGGGGCAACAAGGAAGAGGTCGAGGCCGGCGGCGTGGACGCGATGGTCAAGCTGTACGTCCGCTTCAACGCCGAGGCCGAGAAGGACGAATCGCTCAACGACGTCGGCCGCGCGTGGTTCAAGAAGATCGAGGACGGCGACGAGGAAGCGCTGTCGATCTTCAACTGGTTCAAGTCGGTCACGCTCAAGGACGCGGAGCGCGTCTACGATATGCTGGGCGTGAAGTTCGATTCCTACGCCGGCGAGAGCTTCTATGTGGACAAGATGGATCGCGTCGTCAACGAGCTGCGCGAAAAGCACCTGCTGGTCGAATCGGACGGCGCGCAGGTGGTCGATCTGTCGGCCTACGATATGCCGCCCTTCATCATACTGCGCTCGGACGGCGCGTCGCTCTACGCCACGCGCGATCTGGCCGCCGTGCTCTACCGCAAGGACACCTATGATTTCGAAAAGTGCCTGTACGTCGTCGCCTATCAGCAGGATCTGCACTTCAGGCAGCTGTTCAAGGTGCTCGAGCTGATGGGCTATGACTGGGCGAAGAACTGCGTTCACGTCGCCTTCGGCATGGTGTCGTTCGAGGGACAGTCGCTCTCCACGCGCAAGGGCCATGTGGTCTATCTGGACGACGTGCTGAACAAAGCCGTCGAGAAGGCGCGCGCCATAATCGACGAGAAGAGCCCGAATCTCGAAAACAAGGACGAAGTGGCGCGGCAGGTCGGCATCGGCGCGGTCGTGTTCTTCGATCTGTACAACAGCCGCATCAAGGACATCGACTTCTGGTGGGATCGCGCGCTCAACTTTGACGGCGAGACCGGCCCCTACGTCCAGTACACCCACGCCCGCAGCTGCTCCGTGCTGCGCAAGGCCGGCGAATGCGACGCTGAATGCGACTACAGCGGCCTGGCCACCCCCGAAGCGCAGGACGTGATCCGCCTGCTCGAGCAGTTCCCCGCGCTCGTGGCCGAGGCGACCGACCGCAACGAGCCGTCCATGATCACGCGCTATTCTATCTCTCTGGCGCAGGCGTTCAACAAGTTCTACTATGAGAACCGCATACTCGACGACGACATGGGCGTTCGCGCCGCGCGTCTCGAGCTGACCCGCGCCACCCGCCAGGTGATCGCCACCGCGCTGAATCTGATCGGCGTGGCCGCGCCCGAGCGGATGTAAGCGACGCGCGCGAGCGCTGAATTCAAAAAAAACAACCGGCCCTTCGTATGCACAAAATCATACGGAGGGCTGGCTGTATCGATGGCGAAGCCTTGCAGTTCCACAGCGAAAACGGCGCAAAGAGGCGCAGCCGCAAGGGGCAAGGCGACGGAAGCGTTCCCACTCGGGCGGCCTTTTTCGCCGTCTTTCAACGACGCGCTGCGGGCGCACGACGTTTCGACGTTTCTTAGAAGCGCGCCGTTATCCCTCAAGGGGATTTTTGCCCCTGTTCGGCTCCTGCGGCAAACGCGGAGCCGTTTTTCTCAATAGCCCCATGTCATCAGCTTCCACGCCCCGCCTTCACGCCGCGCAAGCCACCATGACCATGTGTATTCTTCGTCAGCCTCCCATGCGTCGCCGCCTTTTTTCGGCGAGCGGAAGCTGCTGTCAAACGCAATGCACTGCGTAAAGTCTTCCCTATTGTCGTTTTCCGCTCGCAGATCATTCATCCATGCAATATTATCGGCACTGCCGCATTCTTCATCGGACTTATAGGAAAGGCTATGCAATTCGCAGCCCTCGAACGCGCTGAACGCCTTTTTTATGACATCGATGGCGGCGTCCATTTCTTCTTTTGAATAAATAGAAGATGTTCCGTAATCGATCGTCACTTTTGACAGATCGGCTCTTCTGCATCCCGTCAGGAGAAGAACCGTCAAAAGGCAAAGCGCTGCGGCCATGCTTCTCTTCATGATAGACGCCTCCGTAAAATCCCGATTTGCGAACCGGCGCGCAAAGGCCGCATTTCAAGCGGCCTTTGCCCTATTCCAGCCCCTGTCCGTATGCCATGAGCGCGATCTCCGCGGGCGGATTCAGCGGATCGAGCGCTTCGCAGGCGGCGGTCTTTCCGCCCATCGCGTCGACAAACGGCTCCACGCCGCCCAGCTCGAACGTGAGCGGCGGCGTTTTGTAGTGCATGGGCACGGTCACGCGCGCACCGATGCGCCCGGCCAGCGCCGCGGCCTGACGCGCGTTAATCGTATAAACGCCGCCCACCGGAATGAGCAGCGCGTCCACGCGGCCGAACGCGGCGATCTGCGCGTCGCCCAAATCGTGGCCGAGATCGCCCAGATGCAGCACGCGCGCGCCGTCGCCCTCGATGAGGAACATGACGTTCGAGCCGCGCTTTGCGCCATGCGCGTCGTCGTGAAAGGACGCAAAGCCCGTCACAGCGACTTTTCCCGGGAAATGACCGGCGGTTTTGATCACCGTTTCCGGCTCCAGCGCGCCGATGTGATTGTGGTCGAAATGCTCGTGGCTGATCGTCACGAGATCGACATGGCCGCGCGGCAGCTCATAGCCGACGCTCCCGTCGAACGGATCGGTCACGACGGTCGCGCCGTCGTTCATGGTCAACCGGAAACACGAATGTCCTATCCAGCGAATCAGCATTCAATTCCCTCCCTCAGCATATCCAGACACAGCCCGCAGGCGCGCAGCGCCCCGCCGCACTGCTTCCTCAGCGCGACGGCCGCCGCCTGACGCACAGTCCTCTCATAGTCCCCCACGCCGCAATGCAACTCGAGACGCTTGATCCCCTCGAGCCACGCGCGCGTTTCCTCGCCGCATTCTCTTTGCGCGGCGCTTTGCCGGAAGAGCCGCGTCAGCTCGCTCTCGCAGCACCGCTCCGCCGCCCATTCGCAATAGCGCCCAATCCACGGCGCGTTCGGCGTGACGGCCAGCAGCGCGCCGCGCTCCTCGATCAGAAACTCCGCATCGCGCATCGCCTGCGCACTCTCGCGCCAATGATCGCAGCGCGCGGGCAGATTGGTTACATACAGCGCGCCGCCCCGATCGCAGCGCAGAAACGCGCCCGTGCCGCTCAGCAGGCCTTCAATGCGCTCTCTCATCGGATTCACGCTTCTCTTCACCTCGTCATTGTCAGTATAGCACGTTTTTTCACATTTCACAAGCGCATAGACGCGCCGCCCGCCGGTTATACTCGGCATATGACAAGGAGGCGACGTCATTGAAAAATTCCACATTCGCGCTCCTGACTCTGCTGGGCGCGCTCGCGCTGAGCGGCGCGGCATGGCTACTCAGAGAGCATTGGACGCGCCCCGCCGCCGCGCACACCGCGGTCATTGAGAAAAGCGCGTCCTCGCCGCTTCAGGGCTATCAGCTGCTCGAAACGGCGGGCGCGGTCTATGACGGCGATCTCAATCAGTGGTCGTTCTGCGATAGGACGACGCTTCTGGGGCAATCGGGCGCGCCGGTCTATGCGTTCATGGACGCGGCAGTCGGCGCTATATCGTATGATGCGCACACGCTGACGCTCGAATCAACCGACGGAACGCGGCTCATCTATGAAGGCGTGTCGCCGTCATTGTGGGTAAACGCGCGCTGCGAAACGGGCGACGTCATCGGTTTTTTATCCGGCGATACGCTCGTACTGCGCGCCGAGCAGCATGAAGCCGCCATAGACGCGCTGTCGCTTCTGCCCTGACGCGCCGCATAAAAAAAGCAAAAGCCGCGCGCTGCGCGAATTTTTGCGGCGCGCACCGATTCCGGCAGGAAACAGTCTGCAGGACGTGGAATTATATCAGCAATCGCAAAACGAAAGGACAATACGACATGAAAATCATGATTGCTTCCGATCTGCACGGCTCGGCGAAATACTGCCGCGCGCTGCTGGACGCCCGCGCCTGCGAGCAGCCCGACAAGCTGCTGCTGCTGGGCGATCTGCTCTATCACGGCCCGCGCAACGACCTGCCCGAGGACTATGACACCAAAGCGGTTGCGAAAATGCTCAACGCCGTCCGGGACGAGCTGATGTGCGTGCGCGGCAACTGCGACTGCGACGTGGATCAGATGGTGCTCGAGTTTCCCATACTGGCCGACTATGCGCTCCTCTACGCGGGCGGCCGCATGATCTTCGCCACGCACGGCCACCTCTTCAGCGAAGACAAGCTGCCCATGCTCAAGAAGGGCGACATACTGCTGCACGGCCACACCCACGTCTCCGTCTGCCGCGAGCATGAAGGCTACACCTACGTCAATCCCGGCTCCGTATCGCTGCCCAAGGAAAACACGCCGCGCGGCTATATGCTGCTCAGCGACGAGGGCTTCGTGTGGAAAACGCTCGAGGGCGAGGCTTACAGGACGTATCAGTTCTGATCGACCGCCTTCAACGCGCCGCTTATCAACGAGCGGCGCTTTTTTCTTTACAACGAGCGGCGCGCTGTTGTATAATGAACTCAAACGACAATTCCCACTGCGAAAGGGCTATTCTATGAACATCATCGCGCGCATACACACCGACTTCCCGACAAAATTCGGCATACCGCGCCAGAGCGGACTGATCGACGCGCTGGAGGGCATGATCGTCTTTGAGCCGGCCTATCGCAATCCCGACGCGCTGAGGGGGCTCGAGGGCTTTTCGCACATCTGGCTGATCTGGCAATTTTCGCAGGCCGTGCGCGAGGACTGGTCGCCCACCGTGCGGCCGCCGCGGCTGGGCGGCAACGCGCGCATGGGCGTTTTCGCCACGCGCTCGCCCTTTCGCCCCAACCCGATCGGGCTGTCCTGCGTGCGGCTGGCGGGCGTCGATCTGCACGCCGAATACGGCCCCGTACTGTATGTGCGCGGCGCCGATCTGATGGACGGCACGCCCATATACGACATAAAGCCCTATCTGCCTCAGGCCGACTGCCATCCGGAGGCGACGGGCGGCTTTGCCGACGAAACCGCCGCCTACGCGCTCGCCGTCGATTTTCCCGATCCGCTCATCGAGCGCCTGCCCGAATCAAAGCGCGAGGCCGCCCGCCTGACGCTCGCCCAGGATCCCCGGCCGGGCTACAGGCGGCAGGACGAGCGCCCATTCGGCGTGGAGTTCGCCGGCTTCGACATCCGCTTTACCGTGCGAAAGGGTCTGCTGCGCGTTTTCGACGTGGTGCGCCTTGAAAAGGAGGACAGACCATGAAGACCGTCAATATCGGCATATTCGCCCATGTCGACGCGGGCAAGACCACGCTGAGCGAGGCGCTTCTGCTCGCCGCCGGCGCAATCCGCACGCCCGGCTCGGTCGACCGCGGCACGGCGCACACCGACCGCACGGACGTCGAGCGGCGGCGCGGCATTTCCGTGCGCGCGGTCTGCGTGCCGCTCGAATGGAAGAATACGCGCGTCAATCTGATCGACACGCCCGGCCACGGCGATTTCGCCGCCGAGGTGGAGCGCTCCATGTGGGCGCTCGATATGGCCGTGCTCGTGTTAAGCGGCGTGGACGGCGTTGAGCCGCAGTCCGAGCTGCTGTTTGAAAGCCTGCGCCGCCAGCGCATTCCGACGCTGATTTTTGTGAACAAGATGGATCGCGAGGGCGCGGACTTTTCTGCCGTGCTGAAGCAGACGCGCGCGCTGCTCTCGGGCGACGCCGCCGAATGGAGTGACGACGAATCGCTCATGGCCGCGCTGGCCGACGAGAGCGACGCAGCCATGGAGGATTATCTCTCCGGCACAGTCTATCCGCGTGAAAAGCTCGCCTGCGAATGCGCCGCTCTGTTCCGCGCCTGCCGTCTCACGCCCGTTTTTTCCGGCTCCGCGCTGAAAAATCAGGGCGTGAAGGCGCTGCTCGACGCGATTACGGCGCTGGCCGACGGCGCGCCCGACAGCTCGGACGCGGTCTGCGGCGTTGTGTTCGCGCTGGACGAGGACGCGGCCATGGGGCGCGGCGCGTATGTGCGCATGTTTTCGGGCGCGCTGAAAAACCGCGATCTGGTGGCCTTCACAGTCACGCGCGAGGGCGCGTACGGGCTGAATCAGCGCACAGAAGAGCGCAAAATCACGCAGATCCGCGACATCGCCGCCGAGGGACGCGGACATGATCTGGGCGCATTGGGCAGCGGCGAGATCGGCGTGGTGTACGGCCTGGGCGACGTGCGCGTGGGCTATGTGATCGGTGACGCCGCGCTGCTTCCGCGCGATATGGGCGCGGGACGGTTGAAGGAGCCGCTGCTCATGGCGCGCGTCATGCCCGAAAATGAGGATCAGCGGCCCGCGCTTCACAGGGCGCTCATGCTGTTGAGCGCCGAAGATCCTCTGCTGGATGTGCGCTCGTTCATGGGCGATCTGCACATCCGCATGATGGGCGTGATTCAGGCCGAAATCCTCACGGAGGAGCTCAAGAACCGCTTCGGCCTGAACGTCTCATTCGCCGAGGCGCAGGTGGTCTATCGCGAGACCATCCGCGAGGAAGCGATCGGCTATTGTGCCTACACCATGCCCAAGCCGTGCTGGGCGGTGCTCAAGTTCATCATCAGGCCCGCGCCGCGCGGCAGCGGCGTGAGCTATCGCAGCGAGGTGCCCGTGCGCCAGATCAAGGAGCGCTATCAGCATCAGGTGGAGCAGGGATTGCAGATTGCGCTGCGGCAGGGCATGCT
>CAKUAV010000093.1 GCA_934636425.1 uncultured Clostridia bacterium | reverse complement strand
GTCTTGACCCTTTCGAGCTCCCCGAAGGTTTTTCGACAGTCTGAGCCGCAATGCGGCGTCCTTCCAGCCGCTTTTCAGATCCGCTGCCTCGAGCATTTTCAGCGGCGTTCCGCCTTTTGAACGCGCTCTGAGGCGGGACGCTCATTCGTCGTCCGGGCCAAAGAGCAGGCGAGACTGCGTTTGCAGGAACTGATCGGCCACGGTTTCCGCGTCGTTGACAAAGCTCGGAATGCCCATTGTGGTCGTGCCCTCGTCGAAGGGCTGGCCGTTCACAAGCACCTCGACGCCCGACACGCCAGGGAACTGCGCGCAGGTGAGCGCCAGAGAGCGCAGCGCCTGACGGCCGCCGTCGGTCGAATTGATCAGCTCGGAGAATTCGCTGGTCAGATTGATCGTCACCTTGCCGTCCTTGTCGCGCGTCACGTCGATCAGGCCGCAGCCGGCGGGCAGCGCGCTCTCGAGCGGACTGGATGCGCCCGGCCCCTTGAGCAGCTCGAGCACCGCCGTGTTGATATCGGCCTCGCCGTAGACCATGCGCGTCACGGGCACGATCAGCGATCCGGTCTCGCCGGCAAAGTAGAGCGTGACGGTCTGCGCGTCGTCCACGGGGAATGTCGAGGATACCGATTCGAGGTTCAGCGCGCCGCGCCTGAACGGGCCGGAAACCGGCGTGCCGTGCGCGAGCGTCTCAACCTCGCGGCCGTTTATGAGGAAGCGGACGGTCTCGACGGTGTCGAATTCGGTGAGCGTCTGCACGACGGCGCTGACCATGTTGCTCTCGGCGGCCGCGTCGGGCAGCTTGGAGATGGGGCCGGTCAGATTGACGCGCGCCGCGCCGCCCGATATGTCCAGATCGATGTCCGTGCCCTCGGGCATGACTGTGCGCAGCCCCAGCCGCGCGGCCTCCATGTCGTTGTGCGGCGAGGAGACCATCATGGCCAGCGTCGCGCGGGCGATGCCGTCCTGAAGCGGCATTTCCCGCATGACCGGCACGAGATAGCCGTTGTTGTCCTGATAGTAGACCACGGTCTCCACCGTCTGAGCGCCGCCCGTCGCCTCGGGAGAAGGCTCGGGGGAGACGGTCTCGCGCAGCTGCGGCGTGACGGACGGCTCGGCGGACGCGGCGTTCTCGATGGCGTCGTCCGCGGCGGCGGGGCTGTCCGCCGTGCGATCGCCCCACAGGCTCCATGTGCAGCACAGCGCGATCGTCAGGGCGAGCAGACCGGCGGAAAGCAGATACATTCTGCGCTGATCGTTGAGAAATTTCATGGCACACCCTCCTTGAACGGTTTTGTTCACGGCCAGTGTATTCCGTTCAATACGCCGGTATGCTGCTTCACTCTAGCACACTTTGCGTTTGTTTTCAATGCCGCGCCTGATAAGAATTCATGCGCTGTGGGCGCGCAGGGAAAAGATTTGTGTCATTCCTGGAAAAGCAATTGCCATTGCGGCCGCTTGCCGTTATAATATAGAACAGAAAATCAGATGCTCAACGGAGGGATACCGCTATGCCGATGGACGGCGTTATGCTGGGATTTATGGCGCGCGAGCTCAATGACAGGCTGTCGGGCGGCCGCGTGGACAAAATCGCGCAGCCCGAGCGCGACGAAATACTCTTGACCATTCGCAATAAGGGCGAAAATCATATGCTGCTGATCACGGCCGCGGCGAACGGCGCGCGGATGCACCTGACGCGCGAGAAGAAAAACAATCCGCTCGAGCCGCCGACATTCTGTATGCTCATGCGCAAGCACATACTGGGCGCGCGCGTGCTGGAGATCCGCCAGTACGCCGGCGACCGCATCGCCGAGATCGATTTCGAAGCGCTCGACGAGATGGGCGATTACACCGTGCGCACGCTGATCTGCGAGTTCATGGGCAAGTATTCCAACCTGATCCTCGTGCAGCAGAGCGGCAGGATCATCGACAGCGTGTGCCGCGTGACCGACGAAATCAGCCGCGTGCGCGAGGTTCTGCCGGGACTGATGTATCAAAGACCGCCCCAGCAGGGCAAAATGAACTATGCCGCGCTGGATCGGGGCGCGCTCGCCAATGCGCTGCGCGTATTGCCCGGCGCGCTTTCGAAGGCGCTTCAGGCGACTGTGAGCGGTCTTTCGCCCCAGACGGCGCGGGAAATCGCGCTGCGCGCGGCGGGGGACGAGGGCGCGGCTGTCGATGAAGGCAGCGCCGACGCGCTGGCCGAAAGGGTCTGCGCCGTGTTTGAGAGCCTGCCGTCGCTGACGCGCCCCACGCTGGTGCGGGACGAAGCCGGCAAGGCGGTCGACGTGACGCCCTTTGCCTATCTCACGCGCGCCGCGCTGGACAACGAGATGATGGAGTCGCTCTCCGCGGCGCAGGAGGCGTATTTCAAAACGCGCGACAAGGCCGAGCGGCTTCACCAGAAGGCGGCCTCGCTCAACCGCGTTTTGAAAAACAACATCGAGCGCTGCGAGAAAAAGCTGGGACTTCAGCTGAACGCGCTCTCCGACAGCGAGCGCATGGAGGAATATCGCGTCAAGGGCGAGCTGCTCTCGGCCTCGCTCTACAGGGTGGAAAAGGGCGCGAAGGCCGTGTCGCTGCCCAACTATTACGACGCCGACTGCGGCGAAATGCTGATCGAGCTGGATCCGAAGCTCAGCCCCGCCGCCAATGCGCAGCGCTATTTCAAGCTCTATCAGAAGGCGCGCTCCGCCCGCCGTCTGGCCGCCGAGCAGAAGGAAAAGACGGAGGAGGAGCTGAACTACCTCGAGGGGCAGCTCGAAAACCTGGGCAAATGCACCGAGGAGGCCGAGCTGTTCGAAATCAGGAGCGAGCTGGAAAACGAGGGCTATGTCAAGCCGTCGCGCAGCCGCAGCCAGATGAAGAGCCTTGCGCCGTCGCGCCCGCTCAAGATGTGCGCATCCGACGGCACGGTGATACTGGTGGGCAAGAACAATCTGCAGAACGACAAGCTCACGGCCAGCGCGCAGCCGAACGAAATCTGGCTCCACGCCAAGGATATGCCCGGCTCGCACGTCATCATCGTGGGCGAAAATCCGTCCGACAAGACGATCGGCGAGGCCGCGTCGCTGGCGGCCTATTACAGCAAGGGGCGTTCGTCGAGCCGCGTTCCGGTCGATTACACGCTCAGAAGATACGTCAAAAAGCCGGGCGGCGCGCGGCCGGGGTTCGTGATCTACACGCATCAGAAGACAATCGCGGTTCAGCCGCGGGAGGTCATCGCACGGGATTGATAATCGTATGTAAATTCGCGGGCGGAGCATTAAAAGTATGCAAAATGTGGAAACGAAAACCATCCGGCGCGCGTCTATAATCTGAATAGCAGGGATGGGGGAGAAATCGGACTATGCCGGAAGTCAAGAGGAAAACGAGCGGCGCAGCGGGCGGCGAGGCCGCGGCATTCGCAGCGTACGAGAAGAAAAAGAAGACAGCATCCAAAAAGAAAACGACCGTCAAAAAGACGACGGCCGCCAAAAAGGGCGGCGCAAAGCGGCGCAAAAAGAAGCAGAAGGCCTCGTGGTGGACATGGCCGGCGCTGATATTCATGCTGCTCATACTGGCCGGCCTGGGCGCGGCGGCTGTCCGCGAAAAGGTCAACTACGAGCAGTTCGTCGTCATGCGCGAGACGGTCGATCACGAGGGCTTCTATGACAACATCACGATCGACGGTGTGAACGTGGCCGGGCGTTCGTACAACGACGTGCTGTCCTCGCTGGCCGCGCACGAGCAGAGCCTGCGGGACAATATCAGCGTGACGCTGGTCTGCGGCGATCAGACCCGCACGATCACCGCCGACGAGCTGGACTATCACACCAATTACGAGGACGTCGTGCGGCAGGCCTGGCAGGTCGGCCACGAGGGCACGGTCGCCCAGCGCTATCAGGCGATTCGAAGGCTGCAGGAGAGCGGCGCGAACTATATCGTCGATCGCGGCTGGGACGCCTCGCTGCTCAGGGCGATCACGAATACGCTCGCGGAGGAATTGACCGTCAAGGCCAGAAACGCCGCTGTGACCGACTTCAATCTGTCCACGCTGTCCTTCAGCTTCAGCGGCGAGCAGGTGGGCGAATACGTCGATCCGGAGCAGCTCTACAACACCGTTTACACCGCCCTTGTCACAGGCAGCGGCGCGCAGACCGTTGTGGTCTCCCGTCAGGAAATTGCGCCCAAGGTGACGCTTTCCGAGCTGCAAAGCCGCATGGGCATGATATCTGAGGCCAAGACGACGGCCTCGGGCAACAAAAGCCGCAAGTCGAACATCAAGCTGGCGCTGAGCACGCTCAACGGCGTGTGCATACAGCCCGGCGAGGTCTTCTCGTTCAACGGCACGGTGGGCGAGCGCACAGAGGCGGCCGGATACAAGTCGGCCGGCGCGTTTGTCGACGGCCTGCTTTCCGAGGAGGTCGGCGGCGGCATCTGTCAGGTGTCCACGACGCTGTTCAACGCCGTTGCCAAATCCGATCTGGAGGTCACAGCGCGCAGTCCGCATTCCCGCCCGGTCGGCTATATCGACAAGGGCAAGGACGCGGCGGTGTCGTGGCCCAATCAGGATTTCAAGTTCATGAACGACACCGATTACCCGGTGTATATCGTCGCGCACTATGACGACGATGAAAGCCGCGTCTACATCGCGCTCTACGGACTCAAGCTTGCCGACGGCGTGTACATCACCATTGAGGCCAAGACGCTCAAAACCGAGCAGCCGGGCGATCCGGTCTACATCTACACAAAGGATCTGCCCACCGGCAAGAAGAAGCTGATTGAGGACGCGCGCGAGGGCTATTACGCCGAGTCCTACAAGATCTATCACAAGGCCGACGGCACGGAAATCAGCCGCGAGCTGTACTGCCGCAGCACCTACGCGGCGTCGGGCGCGAAATACAAGGTGGGACAATGAGCATACGCCTGATTGCCACCGATCTGGACGGCACGCTGCTGGGCGCGGACAAGGAGATTTCGCCCCGGAACGCGCACGCTCTTCAGGAATGCATGGCGCGGGGCGTTCGTGTGATGCTGGCCAGCGGCCGCAGCCTGAACGCCGTCGCGCGCATCGCCGAGAGAGCCGGCCTGACGGATGCGCTGGTTCTTTCCAGCAACGGCGCGCGTCTGGATGAAACGGCGCGCGGCCCCATTCTGCTGGAGGACGGCATTGAGCGGAATATCGCGCGCGAGGCGGCCGAACGGCTGATTTCGGCGGGCGTTTACGTCGAGTGCTATTCGGACGATGTGATCTATATGGCCAACCGCGCGCCGGTGAAGCGCCACAATCATCAGCCGGGGCGGACGGCGGACGGCGCGACGCTGTTCGTCGAGGACGCGGCGCGCTTTCTGGATGAAGGGACGGCGCATGCGCGCAAGCTGATCGTCTTTTCGGACGATCCCGGGCAGCTCGAAAGGGCGCGCGCGCTGATGCGCGATCTGCCGCTCGACTGCTCGAGCTCGGATACCGACAATCTGGAAATCCTCGCCGCGGGCGCGGGCAAGGGGCGCGCGCTTACATGGTACGCCGAAAGGATGAACATGGCGCGCGATGAAATCATGGCCTTCGGCGATCAGACAAACGATCTGAGCCTGATGGACGCGGCGGGCTGGCCGGTGGCCATGGACAACGCCGTGGACGCGGTTAAAGCGCGCGCGCGCATCATCGCGCCGCATCACGACCGATCGGGTGTGGCGGCGATTGTGGAAAAGTATGTGCTGGAAGGCGGTCTGAAATAGCGTGAATATCGTGCTGGTGGAGCCGGAAATTCCCCAGAATACCGGAAATATCGCGAGAACCTGCGCGGCGACGGGCGCAAAGCTGCATCTGATCCGTCCGCTGGGCTTCAGTCTGGCCGACAAATATCTGAAGCGCGCCGGGCTCGATTACTGGAACCTCATGACCTACACGGTCTATGACAACATAGAGGAGTTCTACGCGCGCAATCCGGACGCGAGCTGCTATTACGCCACGAAAAAGGCGGCGCGCAGCTATGCCGATGTGCGCTATAAGCCGGACGACTATATCGTCTTCGGGCGCGAGTCGCGCGGGCTGGACGAGGGACTGCTCGCCGGCGTGTACGACCGCTGCATACGCATCCCCATGCGCAGCGAGGCGCGCTCGCTCAATCTGTCCAACTCGGTGGCCGTCGTGCTTTTCGAGGCGCTCAGGCAGCAGGATTTTTGCGGCCTTCAGCAGTCGGGCAGCCTGACGGAAGCAGGCGCGGGCGCGGAATGGGTCGATTACGTCTGAAAATAACGCTAAAACCCGCATTTTTCCATTGCATTTCGGCGCAAATGAGATACAATAAAGAGAAAGTCCCCTCGCGAAGGAGGAGAGAACATGGGCAGACGAGGATATACGAAGAAGGAAGCCAATCGCCGCCGCACGCGCTTCATGGTGCTGGCCGGCATGGGCGATTTTGTCGGCATCGTGATCTCGTTTTTTGTGATACTGGCCTGCGTGGTGCTGCTGACGACGCTGATCACCTGGCTGCGGGGCGATCTGCCGCAGGTGATTGACAATCTGAAAAACCCGATTATCAACGCGTTTGAGTGACATACTCCCTGTGTGTGAACGGAGGGGAACAGCGTGACTATTTCCTGGGCGGAACTGATGGAGCGCATTTCTGCCTGTCAGGCCTGCGGTCTGAGGGCGGGATGCAGCCGCGTCGTGCCCGGCGAGGGCGATCCGAACGCGATGGTCATGTTCGTCGGCGAGGGGCCCGGCGCGGACGAGGATCGGCTGGGGCGTCCGTTTGTGGGACGCGCCGGCGAGCTGCTGACAAAGATGATTCACTCGATCGGCATGGAGCGCACGGAGACGTACATCTGCAATGTCATAAAGTGCCGCCCGCCGCAGAACCGCACGCCCACGCCCGAGGAGATGGATGCGTGCAAGGGCTTTCTGCGCGCGCAGGTGGCGCTGGTGCGGCCGAAAATCATCGTCTTGCTCGGCTCGACGGCCGGCAGGGCGGTGCTGGGCGATCAGTTCCGCGTGACGCGCGACCGCGGCCGCTGGGTGGAGAAAAAGGGCGTGTGGTTCATGCCGACCTATCATCCCTCTGCGCTTTTGCGCGACGAGACGCTCAAGCGCCCGGCATGGGAGGATTTCAAGGCCGTTCGCGAAAAGATTCACGAACTGGCGGGGGATTGACGTATGGAAAAGCTGCGCGCCGAAATGACGGCGTTTTTTCAGAAGCTGTATGTCGATGAGCAGAAGGTGCTGGTTTTCGGCGAGGGGCCGCTGCGCGCGCGCATTGCGCTGATCGGCGAAGCGCCCGGAGAACAGGAAAGCCTGCAGGGACGGCCGTTCGTGGGCAAGGCGGGCAAAAATCTCGACGATTTTCTGGCGCTCTCCGGTATGAACCGCGCCGAACTGTACATCACCAACACGGTGAAGTATCGCCCGGTGAAGCGGTCGGCGGCGGGCAACACGGTCAACCGCGCGCCCACACAGGAGGAGATCAGCCTGGGGCTGCCCTTTCTCAGGCGCGAGCTGGCGCTGGTCGATCCAGAGGTCGTCGTGACGCTGGGCAACGTGCCGCTGCGCGCGCTTCTCGGCCGCCAGGCGACGATCGGCGCGCTGCACGGGCAGTGGCAGAGCTGGGAAGGGCGGCGGCTCTATCCGCTCTATCATCCCGCCTCGATCATTTACAATCGCGCGCTCAAGGGCGTCTATGAGGAGGACGTCGTGCGGCTGGGCGCGTTTTTCAGGGAGAATTTTCCGCAATGAGCCTGCTGAAACCGCCGCTTTGGATGCAGAAAATCGCGTTCGAACGCTGTCTTGCTGAAATCGCCGCGAGAAGCGGCCTGCGCCTTCCGTCGGGATGGCGCTTTTTTGAGCGCTCGCCGCTCATGAAGGCCGATCGCGCGGCATTCCTTATGCGTGAGGGAAAGACCGGCGCGGCCTGCGCGATGACCGGCGCGTTCGGGGAGGACGGCTTTCTTTCAACGCCGTTCGCCGACGACAAAGCCGCCGCCGACGCGCTGCTGACCGAGCTGATCGCCCTGCAAAGGCATTGGGGCGCGCGGCGCGTCGCCGCTCCGGTGAGCCCGCTTTTGTTCGATACCGACGGCGGGCTGGCGGTCGGCAGGCTTGGAGAGCAGGCGTCCTGCTTTTCGATGGACGTTTTGCCGTTCTGGGATGAACTCTTGCAAAAACATGGCTTTTTCATTGCGGGCGCATCGTCGCTCTACGCGCTGGATGAAGCGCGCTTTCCGGCCGAGCGCTATGCGCGGGCGGCGCGGGAATCGATCAGGCGCTTTGGCTATCGCGTGGTGAGCGTGCGCTCGATGGGCCTGGGCGCGGCCTGTTCGGCCATGGCGCGCCTTGCGCAAAAGGAGCCGCTTTTGGGCATGGGCGGGCGCGCGTTTTATGAATCGCTCCGCGCGCTGGGAAGCGCCTGGTCGCCGGAAACGACGGCGATTGCGCTGCGGGGCGACGAGGCGATCGGCTATATTCTCACATTGTGCGATCGGGAAAGGCGCATACTCCGCGCGGCCACAGCTCAGGTGGCGCAGGCCTGGCAGCGCAGGGGCGTGACGGCGGCGCTGGCCGATCTGACCGTGCGCGAAGGCAGGGGCTTTCGGATAGAGGCCGGCGTGATCGACGATGAGAATTTCGCCTCGCGCTGGTGTGTGGAAAACGCCGGCGGGCGGCGCATAATGTGGATGCGGCGCTACAGATTGGAAATAACAAACAATTAACCGGAAAATGCGTTATATGTGGTTTTATCATTGCGCACTTTGTGTATGATATTTACTGCCGTTTATGCAATAACTCGGTTTTATCGGCGCTCCAAGAGCGCGTGAATCGGATAGAGAACGGACGCGAAGCTCACATTTTGAAAGGATGATGACAAATGGCTCTGGTGAAATGCCCCCGCTGCGATTTGAATTACATATTGGATGGCGGCACGCTCTGTACGGTCTGCCGCAAGGAAGTGAAGGGCGAGCACGACGCGGTCGACACGCCCGAGATGTGCTCCGAGTGCGGCGAGCATCCGGCGGTCGCGGGCAGCGATCTGTGCATGTTCTGCCTGAAGGAAATGAACCGCCGTTCCTCGACCGGCAGCGACGATTCGATCGTGCCGGAGAGCGCGAACATCGAGATCGACAGCGTCAGCACGATGGACGAAATCGAGCTGGACATCGTGGACGACGACATGGCCAGCCAGTTTGACGCCGAGGGCGAGTTCAAGGACGACGAGGACGAAGAGGAAGAAGAAGAGGACAGCGAGGTCGTCAGCAAGGAAGCCCTGGCCGAGGACGAGGACAAGGAAGACGAAGACGATATGGACGAATAAGCGAGAGGCGCGATTGACGAACGGAGGGGTGCGGCATGGCGGTCTTTGCGATTTCTGATCTGCACCTTCCGGGCGGCGATACCAAGCCCATGGACGTTTTCGGCGAGCACTGGAAGGATCATTTTGAAAAGATCAGCGCCGACTGGAACGCCCGCGTGACCGATCAAGACGTCGTGCTGCTGCCGGGCGATCTGAGCTGGGCGATGACTCTGGAGGACGCGAAGCCCGATTTGCGGGCGGTGGGCGCGCTGCCCGGGCGCAAGATCATACTGCGCGGCAATCACGATTTCTGGTGGAGCGGCATAGGGCGCGTGCGCGACGCGCTGCCCGAGGGCATGTACGCCATACAGAACGACTGCGTCGCGCTGGACGACGTCGTGTTCTGCGGCACGCGCGGCTGGACGCTGCCCGGCGAGCAGACTACCGAGGACGATGAGCGCATCTATCGCCGCGAGCTGCTGCGCATGGACATGACGCTTTCGCAGGCGCAGCGCAAGGCTGACGGGCGGCCGATCATCGCCATGATGCACTATCCGCCGCTGACCGACGCCTGCCGCGATACCGAATGGGTCGCGCTCTTGAAGCGGTACGGCGTGCGCGATCTGGTCTACGGCCATCTGCACGGCGCGGCGCTCAGGAGCGCTTTCCGCGGAGAGCATGAGGGCGTCCGCTTCCATCAGGTTTCCTGCGACGGGCTGGGCTTCAAGCTCTATCGCCTGCCGGATGACTGAACAATATAATATTGACGAACGTCTTGCGAGCATTTGATCGCGGACGTTTTTTTATTTGCAGCTTCTTTCGGCAGCGAAAAAATATTTCGGCGCGCGATTTTTCACGCGCTCAGCCTCTCAAAAAGCTCTCAACAAGCCGGTGAACGGATATGCAAGCGCCCCGCCGTATGCCGCCCTCTCCGGTTTTTGCTCTGGAAACGGGACTTTCCGCCGCAAAAAGTCGTTCCGCTCCATCGTACACGCTGCTGGTGAGAATTCGAGAGAGTTTCGATCCTCTCAAGCTCTCCGAAGGTTTTCAGACAATCTGGGCGCGCGAATTTTCACGCGCTTTTGCAAAAAAACGCCGCATTTTGGCTCGCCAAAACTGAAAAACCGGGCATGACGCGCGCCGCGCCGGGGCAAACTGTCGCAGGCGCGGTTTCTGCGGGGTGGGAGAGCGTCCCTGATTTCGACCCACAAGGCAAGTCGTTCTTTCGCGCTTAAGAGCCGCCGGGGCGGATGCTGGAAAGCGCGCGGCTCTGTGCGCGTCCGGCTCCGGCCGCAGTGGAGAACCGTCCCTTTTTGCCGGAATAAACGCAGGCGCGGACATTGCGCGTTTGGGACAGATTCGCGGCATGACAAAACGCATCAATATACAGAATACAGCGAAAATCGTGCATAAATACGACGAAATATACCGCTTTTCATGCGCGTTTCGGCACGGGCTCGAACGGTTGTGCTTTGCTTCGGAGATATGACAATTTTTATAAAATTTTAGGGGAACAGTGGCAAATTGGGGATGAATGTGGTATAATGTGGAACAGATTGAGATGCTGGGGGGTGGGGGCGATGGCGGGCGTTGAATTTGCGGGCAATTTTGCGCATACGATTGATCCCAAAGGCCGCGTCACCATACCCGCCGCGTTCAGAGAGGCGCTGGCGGACGGCTTCACAATCGGCCTCAACAATCAGTTCGCCGCCATTGCGCTCTATCCAAAGGCCAAATGGAATGAAAAGTGCGAGCAGCTGGCCAAAATTCCGGAATCGGACATCATGGGCACGCGCTATGTGCGCCTGATCACCGGCAATTCCTTTTCCGGCTGCGAGCTGGACAATCAGGGCCGCGTGCTGCTGCCCGCCACGCTGCGCGCCAAAGTGGGCATGGACAAGGCGATTCGCTTTGTCGGCATGGGCGGCTATCTCGAAATCTGGGACGAGGAGCGCTATCTGCGCGAGTCCGACGTCTCCGAGCAGTCGATCGACGATCTGCTCAATTATGTCAACGGTCAGTATTATCACGCGCCGGTATAGCGGCGTTCTGACGGGAAGGGAGGACGAATATACATGACGACAGCAGGCGCTGACATGGTCTATCGGGGGCAGGCGCGCCGGGGCGCAAACAGCCGCGCGCGCGGCCGCAGACAGCTGGGGCGGCTGATCGTGCCGCTTATACTGCTGGTGGCGTGTCTGTTCGTCTACATCAGCCGGCTGGCCGCCGTTTCGGCCGGCGCAAAGGAGATCGACCGGCTGATGAACGCCATCGCGGAGGAGCAGCGCACCGGCCAGCAGCTCAGCATACAGCTGGCCGCCCGCCTGGATCCCGCTCGCGTGCGCGACGAGGCCACCGGACGGCTGGGCATGAGCTATCCCACGGATGAGCGCATCCGCGTCGTCTCCGCGCAGGAGGACGCGGCTGTGGCCGTGTGCGATTCCCGTTTGACCGGTACGCCCTGACGAAAGCGCAGGGGGTGATGGAGCGTGATTGCGACCGGCTCCGTCATACGAAAGCGAATCGTCATCTGCATGGCGGTTTTTGCGGCGGTTGCGCTGGCCGTGTCGGCGCAGCTGGTCAATCTGCAGGTGGTGCGCGCGCAGGAATTGCAGGCGCGGGCGCAGCGGCAGTGGACGAGCGAGGCGGCGGTCAGGCCGCAGCGCGGCGCGATTGTCGATCGAAACGGCGTGGCGCTGGCGGTCAGCGCGACGTCCTACACCGCCTGTGCGTCGCCGAGGAAGATCGCGGACGCGCAGGCGTTCGCCCATGCAGTCGCCTCGACGCTCGACATGGACGAGAAAACCGTCCTTCAAAAGATTTCCGACCGCACAAAGGGCGGCGTCATACTCAGGCGCAAGCTGGATAAAGAG
>CAKUAV010000092.1 GCA_934636425.1 uncultured Clostridia bacterium | reverse complement strand
GTAAATCGAGAAATTTGCATGCCGCAGATGGCGGGAAAGACATCGCCTGATGCGCCGCCGAGTTGTGCGGTATCGCCATAATGAAAAAAAGCGATCCAAGCCGCAGGACAGCCATTGAGCGCCGCCTTGCGGTTTTGACGCGCATTTTTCTATTTTAAGGCGCGGCCTGAAACGAAGGAGTTCACGAATGCTCGAAAAGATCAATTCGCCGCAGGATCTGAAAAAACTCTCCATTGAGGACATGGAACGGCTGGCCGGCGAGATCCGCGCGCTGCTGGTCGATACGGTGCTGGAGCAGGGCGGGCATCTCGCGTCCAATCTGGGCGTGGTCGAGCTGACGCTGGCGCTGGAGTATGTGTTCAGCGAGCCCGAGGATCGCATTGTGTTCGACGTGGGACATCAGGCCTATGTGCACAAAATACTGACCGGACGGCGCGCTCAGTTTGCGCATCTGCGCGAGCGCGGCGGGCTGTCCGGCTTTCCGCGCATCAGCGAGAGCGAATACGACGCATTTCCCGCCGGACACGCGTCGACATCTATCTCGGCGGCGCTGGGCATGGCGCGCGCCCGCGACCTTATGGGCGATAAGCACGCCGTGGTGGCGGTGACCGGCGACGGCGCGATGACCGGCGGAATGTGCTATGAGGCGCTCAACGACGCCGGTCACACGAAAACGCCGCTCATCGTCGTGCTCAACGACAACGAGATGTCGATTGCGCACAATGTGGGCGCGCTGTCGACCCATCTGACGCGCCTGCGCCAGAGCGGGGCGTACAATGCGCTGCGCCGCTCGGTCAAGCGCGGCCTGGGGCGCATCCCGAAGATCGGAAAGCCCATGGAGAAGAGCATAAGCAGGCTGCTCGCTTCCCTGCGCCGCCTGCTGGTGGACGATCACTTTTTCAGCGCGCTGGGCGTGCGCTATCTGGGGCCGATCGACGGACATGATCTGCCTCAGCTCATCGACGCGCTGAGCCGGGCGAAGGAGAGCGAGGAGCCTGTGCTGCTGCACGTCGTGACGCAAAAGGGACGCGGCTATGCGGCGGCGGAAAAGCGCCCCGATCTCTATCACGGCGTGTCGCCGAAAAAGCGCGAGGAAGCGCCCTGCTCGGCGGCGGTCGGCAACGGCAGCATCGCCGTGGACGAGCTGATGGCGCTGGCCGAAAAGGACATACGCATCGTGGCGCTGACGGCGGCCATGCCCGCGGGCACGGGGCTGCAGGCCTTCGCCGACCGCTTCCCGGAGCGCTTTTTCGACGTGGGCATCGCCGAGGAGCATATGCTGACCATGGCGGCCGGCATGGCGGCGGCGGGGCTCAGGCCATATGTGGGGATTTACTCGACGTTCCTCCAGCGCGCCTATGACCAGATGATCTGCGACGTGGCGCTGGAGAACCTGCCGGTGACCGTGCTGATCGACCGCGGCGGCCTTGTGGGGCCGGACGGCGCGACGCATCAGGGCGTGTTCGATCTCTCGTTCCTCAGGCAGATTCCCGGCCTGATCGTGGCGTCCCCGCGCGATGTGCGCCAGCTGCGCGAGATGATTCGCCTCAGCGCGGCGCTCGACGGGCCGATCGCCATACGCTATGCCCGCGAGGGCGACGACATGGGGCCGCATCTGCGCGACCACGCCCCCATGCGCGTGGGGACATGGGAGGAAATGATCGCAGGCACGGACGCGATGTTCCTGGCCGTGGGGCGCATGGTCAATGTGGCGATGCGCGCGGCCATGGCGCTGATGGAAAAGGGCGTGTCCTGCGGCGTGATCGACGCGCGCTTCATAAAGCCGCTGGACGAAAATATGCTGCGCGCCGCCGCCCAGAAGCACGGCCTGCTCGTCACGCTCGAGGACAACGTCATATCCGGCGGCTTCGGCTCGGCGGTCAACGAGCGCCTGCACGCGTGGGGGCTTAAAACCGACGTGCTCAATCTGGGCGTGCCCGACCGCTTCATAGAGCAGGGCACTGTGGCGCAGCAGATGGCCGACTGCGGTCTGGATACGCAGGCCGTCGCCGCGTCGGTGCTCGAGCGGCTGGGGCGCGCGTGACGCGATGCATATACAGTGCGCTTTTCATCAGAGCGCGCCGTTGTCCGAATAAGTGTGTGACAAAACGGTTAAGAAATGCAAAAACGGCTATGATCCCATGTTATACTGTGGTATACTTATACGGCAGCGTATGCTGGTTATCGAAGCGCCGGTTTTAGGAACGGAAGGGAGCAGCGGACGTGGAGATTCGCGAGGTTGGATTCTGGTGCAGCAATGTCAACGACAGGACGAGCAAAGCAGCCGTATCGCTGCTGGAGCATTTCAGGCGCCGCGGGGTCACCGTGAGCGTCGAGGGACGTCTGAGCAGCGTGCGCGGCTTTGAAACGTGCAAATGCGGCTTTGACCGCTGCGATCTGCTGATCACCTTCGGCGGCGACGGAACGCTGCTTTCCGGCCTGCAATATGCGCTGCGCGGCGGCATGCCGGTGCTGGGCATCAACATGGGGCACGTGGGCTTTCTGACCGAGCTGGAACCGGACGACATGGAAAAGTGCGTCGACCGGCTCATTTCCGGCCAGTACACGCTGGAGGAGCGTATGCTCCTCGAGGCCGACATAGGCGGCCAGCCCATGGCGCTCAACGACGCGACTGTGACGCGCGCGCCCTCTCTGAGGCGGATTCTTACGCTCGAGGTGTATGTCAACGGGCTTCTGGCCGAGTCGTTTTCGGGCGACGGGCTGATCATCTCGACGCCCACCGGCTCGACGGCCTATTCCTTCGCCGCGGGCGGTCCGGTGGTTCAGCCGGACATGGAGCTGCTGCTGCTCACCCCCATCTGCCCGCACACGCTGAACACCCGGCCGCTGGTCGCGCCGGCGGACGCGCTGATCGAGGTTGTGCCCGGGCGCGGCAACGAGGCCGTTTTGACGATGGACGGCAAGTCCGTTCATTATCTGGGCGGCGGCGAGCGGATTGCGCTCAAGCGCTCCGAGCGGCGGGCGCGCTTTATCCGCCTGAACGATCAGGGCTTTTATGAGCGGCTTCGCTCCAAGCTGATGGATTGGGGACACTGATCATTTGCGATGTGAGATTTGACACAACGGAGGATGAACGATATGAAAGCGATGCGCCATGCCATGATACTTCAGCTGATCGAAGGTATGGAAATCGATACGCAGGAAATGCTGGCCGACCAGCTGCTCGCGCGCGGTGTGAGCGTGACTCAGGCGACCATCTCGCGCGACATCAAGGAGCTGCGCCTGGTCAAGGTGCTGACCGACCACGGCACATACAAGTATTCCACAGCCGAACGCGTGGAAAAGAACGTGTCCGACCGCATGATCCGGCTCTTTTCGGAGTCGGTCGTTTCGCTGACCGAGGCGGAGAATCTGATCGTCATAAAGACGCTGCCGGCCAGCGCGGGCATCGCCTGCGAGGCCATAGACGGACTGGGCTGGAACGAGATCGCCGGCACGCTGGCCGGTGAAAACAGCATATTCGTGGCCATCAAGAACAAAGAGCAGGTTCCGGCCGTGATGAATCGCTTCCACGCGATGATGAAGTGAGGACTATCCCATGCTGCTGGAGCTGAACATACGGAATATTGCGCTGATCGAGCGGCTGCGCATCGATTTCCAGAAGGGGCTCAATGTGCTCACCGGCGAGACCGGCGCGGGCAAGTCGATCGTCATCGATTCGGTCAATCTGGCGCTGGGCGGGCGCGCCGACCGTGATCTCATACGCACCGGCGCGGACAGGGCGAGCGTGCAGGCCGTGTTCGACATACGCGGCAACGAGCGCGCGCTGTCCCTTCTGGACGAATGGGGCATGGAGGCGGAGGACGGCTATCTGGCCGTCGGGCGCGAGCTGTCCTCGTCCGGACGGAATCTGTGCCGCATCGGCGGCGAGGTGGCCACGCTTTCACAGCTTCGTCAGCTCACGGCGCTGCTTGTCGAGCTGCACGGCCAGCACGAGCATCAGGAGCTGATGAGCCCCTCCCGGCACATGGCGATACTGGACGCGTTCGGCGACGACGCCCATCGCGAGAAGATGCGCGCCGTGCAGCTGCTCTACGAGCGCTATATGGATGCGAAGCGCGAGCTGGACGAGCTGACGAGCGAAATGCGCGATCAGGCGCTGACGATCGACATACTCTCCCGCCAGCTGGATGAGATCCGCGCGCTGAAAATCAAAGAGGGCGAGGACGAGAAGCTCGAGCGGCAGTTCCGATTGATGGAAAACGCCGAGAAGATCGCCACCGGCGTGGGCAGGGCGTATCATCTGGTGTATGCCGGCAGCGAGCGCGCGCCCAGCGTGCAGGATGCGCTCAGGCGGGCGGCGGCGGCCATGTCGGGCATTGCGGACATTGACGACCGCTTCGCCGAGATGAGCCGCCGGCTGGACGAGATGTTCTACGCGGCGCAGGACGCGGGCTATGAGCTTCAGGACATGATGGAGAACATCGAGTTCGACGAGGCGGCGTTCGACAAGATCGGCGCGCGGCTGGACGCGCTCAAGAAGATCAAGGACAAGTTCGGCCCGTCGCTTTCGGACGTCATCGCCTTCCGGGACAGCGCTCAGAAGCGGCTGGACACGCTCCAGCAGGGCGACGAGCGGCTGAGCGAATTGCGCGCGCATCTGGACGCGGCCGACCGCGAGATGATGCAGGCCTGCGTGGCGCTGACGGCCTCGCGGCGCGTGCTGGCCGAGGCGTTTGAGAAAAACGTCATGGCGCAGCTGGCCGAGCTGGGCATGGGCAAGGTGCGCTTTCTGGTGCGCTTTCTGATTCCCGAGCAGGACAAGCGGCGATTGAGTCCTCAGGGCGCGGATCAGGTGGAGTTCCTGATTTCGCCCAACCCGGGCGAGCCGCTCAAGCCGCTGAGCACGACGGCCTCCGGCGGCGAATTGTCGCGCGTCATGCTGGCGATCAAGGCGGTCATGGCCGAGCGCGAGCAGGTGGGCACGATGATATTCGACGAGGTGGACACCGGCGTGAGCGGCCACATGGCGCAGGTTGTGGGCGAAAAGATGTGCATGATCGCGCGCAGCCGGCAGGTGATCGCCGTGAGCCATCTGCCGCAGATCGCCGCATTGGGCGACGCGCATTTCCTCGTTGAGAAGACCGTGAAGGACGGCCGAACCGGCAGCAGCGTGCGCGCTCTGGACGACGAGGGGCGCGTGGCGGAGCTTGCGCGGCTGGTGGGCGGCGCGGGCGATCCTGAGAGCAGTCTTCATCACGCGCAGAATATGCTCTCCGCCGCGGCTGTGCGGCGCGAGGCGCTGCGAAAAGACGCTTAGCATTTCAATCCGGAGATCCGTGCGGCCATATGGCGGCGCGGATCTTTTTCCATGCCAAGAGCGGCCTTTGGGGCCGGCTGGGCGTGTCAGGGATGGGACGCGGACGGGAAAAGCGTGTAAAATCGGCGCGGTTTTGCGTCCGGGGCATTGCGGGCGGGACGCGGATGTCGTATAATAATAGGAAGCCAACGAATAGCGGAAGGGGCGTTATCTATGCGTCTGGAAATCGGCGATCTGGTGCAGATGCGCAAGGCGCATCCCTGCGGAAGCGATAAATGGGTTGTGACGCGCACGGGCGCGGACGTGAAGATTCGCTGCGAGGGCTGCGGCCGCGTGGTGATGCTCGATCGCGTCGAATTTGAAAAAAGAGTCAGGAAAGTTCTGACCGCACATGAGGAAAACTGACGAAAAGCGAGGCTGCGCCATGGAAACCGCCAAAGGATCAAAGAAAAAGGAGAAGCGCATGGGCCGCGAAATTCTCTCATGGGCAGGAACGCTGGCCGCGGCGCTTGTGATCGCGCTGGTCATCCGCTCGTTTGTGTTTACGTTCATCGCCGTCAAGGGCAAATCGATGCAGGAGACGCTGCAAAACGGCGATCGGCTGTATGTGTCGATACTGACGGCGCGCATAGAGGGCTATGAGCGCGGCGATGTGGTGATTTGCCGCTATCCCGGACGGCGCGACTACTGCGTCAAGCGCGTAATCGGCGTTCCGGGCGATGTGGTCTCGGCGCAAAACGGCCTGATCTTTTTGAACGGCGAGCCGCTCCGCGAGGACTATGTCTCGCCGATCCATGCCGCGCATTACGACTATCCCGAAACGGCGCTGGCCGAGGGCGAATACTTCCTGCTGGGCGACAACCGCGCCGTCTCGCACGACAGCCATTCGATCGACGTGGGGCCGGTCACCGACATCGTGGGCAAGGCGCGCGCGATTATCTGGCCGCCCGCCCACATCTCCACTCTCTAGCGGGCAGTGCCCGCGGCCTCTCCGCTTCGCGCACGCAACCCGGCGGCTGTGCCGCTTGGGGGCGGCTCGAGTCTGGACGCTGGCGGGTGCAGAAGGGCTTATTGTACAGCCCGACCCGCCCGACCATAGGTCGGAGCCGGGCGGGTCTCTCCGTTTGCCCGAGTGACGGCGACCGCAGTGCGGCTTCCACACCGCTTCGCGCGTGTCAACCCGGCGGCTGTGCCGCTTCCTCTCCGCTTCGCGCACGCAACCCGGCGGCTGTGCCGCTTCCTCTCCGCTCCGCGCACGCAACCCGACTTTTCGCCGCTTGAGGGCGGCTCGAGTCTGGACGCTGGCGGGTGTAGGAAGGATTATTGTACAGCCCGACCCGCCCGACCATAGGTCGGAGCCGGGCGGGTCTCTCCCTCTGCCCGGGTGACGGCGACCGCAGTGCGGCTTCCACACCGCTTCGCGCACGCAACCCGGCGGCTGTGCCGCTTCCTCTCCGCTTCGCGTACGCAACCCGACTCTTCGCCGCTTGGGGGCGGCTCGAGTCTGGACGCTGGCGGGTGTAGAAGGGCTTATTGTACAGCCCGACCCGCCCGACCATAGGTCGGAGCCGGGCGGGTCTCTCCGTCTGCCAGGGTGACGGCGCGGCGGAATGGGGCGCTTGCGGCGAAAGTACGGGGTGCGGCGCTGCATGGCGAGGAGATTGCGAGCTGCTCGTCTGCCCGAGCGGCGGCGCTTATTGGGAAAGCAGGCGTTATTACAAAGCATATCCGGCTGAGCCGGAAGGAGGGTTTATCCATGGATGATGAAAAAGTGACGATGCCCGGCGGCGAGCAGCCGGAGAACGAGTCTGCGCAGGAAAGCGCGAAGGCCGACGCGGCCGAGGCGTGTGAAGCGGGACAGGCCGGCGAGACCGCGCCGCACAGGCCGATACTGGAGATGCACGAATCGCCGAAGGAGGAAAAGAAGGGCAAGAACTGGAAGAAGGAGCTGCGCGACTGGATTGTCTCATTCGCCGTGGCGCTGATTGCGGTTCTGATCATACGCGCGTTTCTGTTTACGATCATCCGCGTGGACGGCCCCTCCATGAGCGACACGCTGATCAACAACGACCGGCTGTTTGTCACAGTGCTGGATATGCGCCTGAACGGGCCCGATCGCTTCGATGTGGTGATTTTGCACTATCCCGATCGCGGCTATGAAAAGTTCGTCAAGCGCGTCATCGGGCTGCCCGGCGACACGATCGAGGTGAAAAACGGCGTGCTGAGCGTCAACGGCGTCGAGTATGACGAGCCGTATCTGACCGACAGCCGCACGGCGCGCTTCGACCGCAGCAGCTTCACCGTGACGCTGGGCGAGGACGAGTATTTCGTCATGGGCGACAACCGCGACAATTCCAACGACAGCCGTTCAGTCGGCATGATTCACCGAAGCCAGTTCGTGGGCAAGGTGCGCGCGGTCATCTGGCCGGTCGGCCGCTGGGGCGTCGTCGAGGGCGCGGAGGAGTACAACCAGTGAGCAGCATACAGATTTTCGCCCTGAAGCGCGATTTCAACGTGCAGAAGGCCGAGCGCTTTTTCAAGGAGCGCCGCGTGGCCTATCAGTTCGTCGATCTCTCCCGCCGCGGCATGAGCCTGCGCGAATTGGAAAGCGTGTGCCGCGCCGTCGGCCTTGAAAACATGGTGCGCCTGTCCGACAAGGACTGGGAATCGCACTATGTGGCGCAGCTCAAGGACACGAAAGAGGCGCTCGAGAAACTCTCACAGCAGCCCAAGCTGCTCAATCTGCCCATCGTCCGCAACGGCGCTCAGGCCACGGTCGGCTATGCGCCCGACGTCTGGACAAAATGGCTTGCCTGAGCCGAAAAGACAATCACATACAAAAAAGCCTGTCTGAGCGGCGCTCGGGCAGGTTTTTTGAATTCTCCCCGATCGGTTTCGAAGAGGCGATAAATGCAGCCTGTCAAAAAGTTTTTGACAGGCTGGCAGACGGGAGAGCAAGCTCTCTGCCGCGTGCCCCTCTCTCCTGTTTTTGCTCTGGAAAAAGAAATTTCCCGCCACAAAAATCATCCCGTGCCACCCGTACTCGCTGCTGGTACGATTGAAAATTCGAGAAGGTTTCGCTCCCCTCTCGAGCTCTCCAAGGTTTTTTCGACAGTCTGAAATATCCATCTCCCCCATTTACAGGCCTGTTCCACGCGCACTGCCGCCATACCCAGCGCCATGCGGCCAGCTGCGTTTTGCGCGAGAAAATCCTCTGCCCGGCTGTCGACTTTTGAGCGGTTCTATGCTATAATACAGCCAAGTGTCCTGACCGTTAAAAAATGTGAAATCTGTTCTTCGCGCGCCCGTCTCGCGCCTCAAGCGCAGTGCATGCGGGCGGCCATCAAGGGAGGATGACATCATGCAGCCTTTTGTGAACGCAAAGCCGATCTGGGTCAACGACGGCGGCGCAATCAATTCATACGCGCTGTTCAGCGCCTCTTTCAAGGGGGACGGCGCGCAGCTCATTCTGCACATCGCCGCGGAATCTCACTATGCGGTGTATCTCAACGGCGAATACGTCCCCGCCGGCCAGTATCCCGACGACGAGTGCCTGCGCGTATACGACGCTCTGGATCTCACCAAGTTGGCTCAGCCGGGCGAAAACGCGCTGACCATACGCGCCTACTGGGCGGGCAAGGACTCCTCGGTCTATGTGCGCGGCCACGCCTATGTGATGTTCGAGCTCTTTGCCGACGGTAAAAGCCGCGTCTGGAGCAGTCTGGACACCCCCTGCGCCCCCGATACGCGCTATGCGTCGGGAGAGCGCCCGTGCATTTCCGGACAGCTGGGCTTCACGTTCGACTTTGACGCGACGAAAACGCCCGAGATGGGTCATGCCGTCGCGGCCGGCGAGATTCCATCCTTTACGCCGCGGCCGGTCGAGCAGTGCGTTCTGGGCGAGCGCGTTTCCTCACGGCTGTTTACGCAGGGCGTTTATCGCGAGCGGGACGGCGTCAGCGGCTTCGGCGAACGGATGCAGTTCGCCTATCTCTCCTTTGTGGAGCGCAAGCACTTCGAAAAGGACGGCGCGTTTGCCTTTGAGGACGGCGACGGACTGTATATGACCTACGATCTGGGGCGCAATGAAGCGGGGCTTATGGACGTCGAGCTGACTGTGGACGATGAAACCGAGGTGCTGATCGGCTGGGGCGAGCATCTGGACGACCTGCGCGTGCGCAGCTATGTCGGCGGCCGGAACTTCTGCGCCCGTTATGTCGCGCCGAAGGGGCGTTCCCGCTTCTTCCATCCCTTCAGGCGCATCGGCGCGCGCTATATCACGCTGTTCGTGCGCGCGCATCGCGCCGTCATACACTACGCGGGTCTGCGGCCGACCACCTATCCGCTGCCTCAGGGCGCGTCGCTCGCGCTGGAGGACGCGCTGCATCAGCGCATTTACGACGTCTGCCTGCGCACGCTGCACATGTGCATGCACGAGCATTACGAGGACTGCCCCTGGCGCGAGCAGGCGCTCTATGCGATGGACAGCCGCAATCAGATGCTGATCGGCTACTATGTGTTCGGCGAATACCGCTTTGCGCAGGCCAGTCTGCGCCTGATGGGGCGAACGCTGAGAGAGGACGGGCTGCTGGAGCTGTGCGCGCCGGCGCGCGTGGCGGTCAACATTCCGTCGTTTTCGATGATGTACGTCGTCGCGCTGTGGGAAAATCTGCTCTTCTCGGGCGACCGCGCTTTCGCCGCCGAGATGCTGCCCGTCGCGGAGACCATCGTCCATACGGCGCTGGCGCGCGTTCGCGGCGACGGCCTGCTCGAGCGCTACGCCGGGAAATGGAATTTCTACGAATGGTCGGATGGTCTGGACGGCCATCTCGAAAAGGGCGTCGATCTGGACGAAGACCGCCTCGAAGCGCCGATCAGCGCGTTCGTCATATTGGCTGCCCGGGCTCTGGCGCGCCTTGAACGCTGCCTCGACCGCCCCGAAGAGGCCGCCGCGCTCGAACGTCAATCGGAGCTCATGGCGACCGCCGCGCACGCCGCCTACTACAGCCCGGCAGACGCGCGCTATTATTCCTTCATCGACGAGCATGGAAAAAGCGGCCTCAGCGAGCTCACGCAGGCGCTGTGCATCGTCTCGGGAATCTGCCCGGACAGCGAGCTTGAACGCGCCTGCCGCGCGCTGACCGACGGCAGCATGACGCCGGTCACATTGGCCTACAGCATGTTCAAGTACGACGCGCTGCTCCTGCGCGGCCACGGCTATGGCGAATGGGTGCGGCGCGACGTGGAAGCGCAGTGGGGGCATATGCTCTTCAGCGGCGCGAGCAGCTTCTGGGAGACAATCGACGGCGCGGACGCGTTCGACCGGGCCGGCAGTCTGTGTCACGGCTGGTCGGCTGTGCCCGCCTATCTCTATTTTGCCTACGGCCTGGGCGTCAGGCCGACCGAGCCGGGCTGGGCGCAGACGCAGATAAAGCCGGTCTTTGGCCTGCCGCGCGTTCACAGCGCCGCCATCCGCTTTGCCGACGGCACGATCAAGTCATACGGACGATAAACCGACCGCGCAGCGCGCTCAAAATTCACGGGGTTCGAGTCATCGCTCGAGCCCCGCTCTTTTTTGGGTTCTTCACGGAAAGCTGGTAAAAGCAAAGCGCGGCAGAGAGACGTAAAACAGCATGGAAGCACAGATTGTACTGCCAAACATGAATTTTGACTTCTTTGCCCCTTCTCTCGTGGAGAAGTCATGCCATCTGTTGCCGCTATGGACTTGCACGCCTCCCAAGATCCCGCGAATGGCCGCTCTTTCGCGACTCTCAGACTGTTGAAAAACCTTCGGGGAGATCGAGCGGGGCGAAACCCTCTCGAGCTCCCAAGCGCACCAGCAGCGAGTACGGGCGGAGCGGGGCGATTTTTGCGGAGGAAACCCTATTTCCAGAGCAAAACCGGAGAGAGGACATACACGGCAGAGAGCTTGCATTCCCGTCTGCCAGCTTGTTGAGATCTTTTCGACAGGCTGAGCCGCTCTTTCGCGGCTCTCAGCCTGTCGAAAATCCTTCGGGGAGAGCGAGCGGGGCGAAACCCTTTCGAACTTCCAAGCGCACCAGCAGCGAGTGCGGGCGGAGCGGGACGATTTTGCGGAGGAAACCCTATTTCCAGAGCAAAACCGGAGAGAGGACGCACACGGCAGAGAGCTTGCATTCTCGTCCGCCAGCTTGTTGAGACCTTTTTGATATGCTGATCCGCTCTTTCGCGGCTCTCAGACTGTCGAAAAACCTTCGGGGAGATCGAGCGGGGCGAAACCCTTTCGAGTTTTCAATCGTACTCGGTGGCGTATACGGCGGGTGCAGGACGATTGAAAGCGGCGGAAAATCTCATTTTCCAGAGCAAAAATCGTTTCATTGCAGTTTTCGTGCCCGGAAATCTAAAAGATTTCAGAAAAACTGGCAGAGGTGGCAGCGGTGAGAGAGCTTGCATTCCCGTCTGCCAGCTTGTCAAAACCCTTTTTTGACAGGCTGAGCCGCTGATGCGCGGGAACAGCGGCCTCCCGGACGGGCGCTCATTGCGCACAGCGTCATTTTGAAGGCGCGAACTGAATACCACGATGCGCTGAAAAGAGCGCCGCGCTTCTCCCTGCGCAGCGCCCATTCGACGCAGAACGCCCCCGCCGAACGCATCTGCTCGGCGGGGGCGCAGTAACTATGAGGCGATCGGCGCGGCGCTCAGAGCGTCTTCACGCCCGGAATGCAGCAGCGCCGCCGGACGATTATTCTTCGTCGTCATCCTCGCGCTTGGTGTTCTCGATGATCTTCTTGGCGTCGGCCTCGGGCACCTGCTCGTAGCGCTCAAAGCGCATTGTGAAGGAGCCGCGCGCCTGCGTCATGGAGCGCAGATCGGTCGCGTACTTGAACATTTCGCCCTGAGGCACTTCGGCGGTGACGCACTGCAGGCCGTCCACCTGATCCATGCCCATGATGCGGCCGCGGCGCTTGTTCATGTCGCCGATGATGTCGCCCATGTACTCGTCGGGCACCA
>CAKUAV010000091.1 GCA_934636425.1 uncultured Clostridia bacterium | reverse complement strand
CGAACTGGTGGATGCGGTAAACGCCGCGCTCCTCGATGCCGTGCGCGCCGACCTCCTTGCGGAAGCAGGGGGAATAGGAGGTGAGCGTCTGGGGCAGATCCTTCTCGTCGAGTATGGTGTCGATGAACTTGCCGATCATAGAGTGTTCGCTCGTGCCGATGAGGTAGAGATCCTCGCCCTCGATCTTGTACATCATGTTTTCCATCTCGGCAAAGCTCATGACGCCGTTGACCACGTCGCTTCTGATCATGAACGGCGGCACATAGTAGGTGAAGCCCTTGTCGATCATGAAATCGCGCGCATAGGAGAGGATCGCGGAGTGCAGACGCGCGATGTCGCCCCTCAGATAGTAGAAGCCGTTGCCGCTCGTGCGGCGCGCGCTGTCCAGATCGATGCCATTGAGGCTCTCCATGATGTCCACGTGATAGGGAATCTCATAGTCCGGCACGACCGGCTCGCCGAACACCTCGTTCTGCACGTTCTCGCTGTCGTCCCTGCCGATCGGCACCGACGCGTCGATGATCTGCGGTATGACCATCATGCGCTTTTTGATCTCGGCGGCGTATTCCTCTTCCCTGGCTTCCAGCGCGGTCAGCTGGTCGGCGATTTCGGCCACCTGCGCCTTGACGGCCTCGGCCTCGTCCTTCTGTCCCTTGGCCATCAGGCCGCCGATCTGCTTGGAGAGCACCTTGCGCTTGTTGCGCAGGCCGTCGGCCTCGGTCATGGCGGCGCGGTTGGCCTTGTCCAGCTCAATGACCTCGTCGACGAGCGGGAGCTTCGCGTCCTGGAACTTCTTTTTGATGTTCTCGCGCACGAGATCGGGGTTGGTACGAATCAGATTGATGTCGATCATGGTGATATATCCTCCTCAAAAAAATGCGTTCATTCAGCCGATCAGACCGCGCGACTGGCGATCCATGTCCTCGATGACGATGTCGTAGATTTCGCCCAGCGTGGCGCAGTATTCAAGGATCCGCCACGGCTCGTTGGTGTGGAAGTGCAGCTTAATCATATCGTCATCGCCCACGACCAGCAGGCAGTCGCCCTTAAAGTGCGCGGTGATATAGGCGTTGATATTGTCCTCGTTAAGCCCTTTGCCGTCGATCAGCAGCTGCGTATCGTATTTGAATTCCAGCATGACAAAACCTCCTTGAAACAAAAAAAGACTCGTCCATCCCACCTCTGGGACGGAGAATCTTCCGCGTTGCCACCCAGCTTGCCGCCCGATGGGGCAGCCGCCTTGAAGCGCGATAAGGCGCGCCGAGCCGCCGGTTCATCGCCGGCCGCATTGGAAAGTGGAAAAAAACGCGCTCTGCCGCCGGTTTTCAGCAATTCCGGCTCTCTGTGGGCAGATACCTGCGATTTAAGTCTTTCCGCACTGCGTTTACTTGTCTCTATTATAGACGTTTTCACGCTCCATTGCAAGTTAACATTCAGGCAGAGGGCGCTGCGGCTGCCATATGCGCGTGAAGCGCGGCGTTTTTGCCCGCAGGCGGCGTGAGCAGAGCCGAAGCCCTGCTCAGCGCGCCGCGAACCGCTGTCAATCATTCAAAAAGTCCAGAACGTCGCGGTATACAGTCTGCCTGTCGGTCTCGTTGAGTATTTCATGGCGCATATGCTCATAGAGCCTGCTCCTTATGTCCGTATAGCCGACTTCTGTCAGGAACTGTCCGAGATCGTCGAATTTTCTGCCCGAACGGATGACGGGATCGTCTTCGCCCGCGATCAAAAATATGGGCAGAGCGGGATTGTTCACCGTCCAGCCTCTCTTGTCAAAGGCGTTTTTCTGCAGCTTGAACAGGTTGATAAACCCGTTTGTGGTGAACAGGAAACCGCACAGCGGATCGGCGTTGTACTGCGCGACGTTGGCTTCATTTTGGGAGAGCCATCCGTTCGGAGCGATGTTTCCGGCATTGAACCCCGAAAAGGCCATTGCGTTCAGCATTTTGGCCGGGGCATTTTCGCTGTGAAAGGCCTTTGAGACTTTTGCCAGAGCCAGGCCGATGCCCGCGGCCGCATTGTGTGTCGGCGGGCCGCAGAGCACGATTTTTTCGATCTCGGAATCGTATTTTTTCAAAAAACCGCGCGCGACCAGAGTCCCCATGCTGTGGCTGAACAGGAACACGGGAATATCGGGATACATATTCCGTATGAATTTATTGACCGTATGCAGATCCTCGATGATGGCCTGCTCGTTTTCGGTGTAAAAGTATCCGCGATCCGCTTCCGCTTTCACGCTTTCGCCATGGCCGCGATGGTCATGAATGACGCAGACATAGCCGTGCCCGGAAAGATAGTTCATGAAGTCAAAATATCGCTCTTTATGCTCCGCCATGCCGTGCGAAAACTGAACGATTCCCTTCGGCGCTTCTGCCGGAACGGTGATGGCGACTCCCAGCTTCAATCCATCAAATTCGGATGCAATGTATCTTGACGTCATAGGCTCTTTCCCTTCCTGAATCTGTTCTGCATGGCTATGATAGCCGATTTCATCGCCTTTTTCCACGGGCAGTCATAACCGAGTGTTCGAATTTCAGACACGGCGCGTTTTTTGCCTGCTTCCGGCCACGCCCCGCGTCAAGCGACAGCGTTCTTCGGGCGATCGGCTGCGATGCGCTTGACGATCTTCACGCGGGCGCGATTTCGCGCTTATTCCGGGAAAATCTCGAAAATGTCGCCGGCGCGCGCTTTTAATACGATGCGGCCGTTCTCCGGCAGAGCGCGCTGTCCGTTGACCGTGACGGCGCGCTCGCCCCACGGACTGACCAGCGTGACGGCTCCGTCGCGCGCGGGCTCGAGGCGCACAAAGCGCGTTTCGCCGTCTCTATGCTCGGCGCTGACCAGCACGTTGCCGCGGGCGCGCAGATGCTCGAAGGCGCAGTCGCGGCCGCCGGGCAGCGCGGGGAATATGCGGATGATTCCGTCCACCGACTGCATCGCCATCTCGTCGATCGCGGCGGGAATGGCCATGAGCGCCTCGATCTGGAACAGCGCGTCGGGATAGAGCGCATTACTGCGCAGCCGGTTGTGCGCCGAGAGCAGCCCCGCCAGCGTGAACTCGTCGCGCACGGCGGTCAGGCATTGCTCGGCCTCCGCGCCCAGACCCAGCCGCGCCGCGATGTTGGCCAGATAGCTGAACGACCAGCCGGTGATTCCCTCCACGCCGTCGGACAGGAAATCATGGAACGAGCGCCGTCCCAGCTCCAGATCGCCTTCATTGCTGTTCAGGCCGATGAAGCCGGCCGGAAAGATCGGCATCAGGCGCGAGGGATGGCGGTGGCATTCCTTCGTCACGCCGGGACGCGGCCCGTCGAAGAAATAGCCGGTTTCCATCTCGATGAACACGCCGTCCTGCTGCGGGAAGGGCGGCATATGCTCGGCCTTCTCGCGATAGGGCGCGGGATCGTCGCCCAACAGCTCGGCGGAGCGCGCGGCGGCTTCATACAGGCCGCGGATCGTGGCCACGTTGATCGTGCAGTCGCGCCCGCACAGCGAGTGCGCGCGGCCGTTTTTATCGAGTATGGCGCGCTCGGGCGAGCTGGAGAGCAGCGTGTGGTAAATGCCGTTTTCGTCGCGATCCATCAGCGCGTCGTACAGGCGGCAGCATTCCTGAAGGAAGGGATACAGATCCGTGCACAGGAAATCCTCGTCGGGATCGAACAGATACTGATCCCACAGCGTGATGGCCGTCCATGCGGTGTTCGAGAGCGAGAGGATCGCCCACCAGCCGCCCAGATCGCGCCCCAGCCAGTCCATGCCCACGCCCAGCGCCAGCGCGTTGTTGTCCACGCCGTAGGCTTCCCTGGCGCTGAGCCGCAGCTCGTCGCGCCAGTCGTGGATGAGCATACGCATCATCGCTTTGGCCAGCTCGGGATGATTGGCCGCGCCGCACACCCAGTGGCACTCCTGCATGTTGGTGTTGAAGTGGAAATCGCCGTGCCATATGGCGCGCTCGCTCAGATTCCATATGCCCTGTAGATTCGGCGCGCTCTTGTCGGGGCGGGTGGACGCGCCCAGCGCGTAAAGGCCCATCGCCCAGAGATCGTTGAGGCTCGGCTCGCTGTACCAGAGCATGGACTTGCTCCAGAAATCATGCCACCACGCGGCCGTGCGCGCCTTAGCCGTATCATAGTCGGCGCGTTCGGGCACGGCTTCCCCGCGGGCGGCGGCGCGCAGGCTGAACTCGGCGGGCGTGTCGTCCGAGATGGAGACGACGCCGGCGAGATTGAAGCGGCTCGCGTCCAGATCGGGCCTTACGCCGCGCTGAGACAGGGCGACGGTAAACTCGTTGCCCTCGCCGATGACTGCATGGAACGCGCCGTTTTCGGCGTTCTGCGCGGTGAAGTCGGTTTTGTAGTAGGTCGCCATGTGCTGCGGCCACTCATAGCGCCACTGTGCGCGCACGGTTTCGCCGCCGCCGGAGGACACACGGATGTTCAGCGCGTTGGATTCGCTGTCCACACAGGCCTCGACGGTGAGCGTCGGATAGAGCTGGCCGTAGCCCCTGCGGCGGTCGACCGGCTCCACGACGACGCGCACCCGGCCCTCGGCGGGATAGAGCGTCTGAGTGTGCGCCACGAGGTTTACGCCCGGCAGCAGCTCGAGCGAGAGCGTGCCCATTGTCAGCGGGGTCTGACGGTCGAAAAACGGCTTGTCGCAGGGCTGGTCGGGGTGATCGGGATTGGGCGCAAACGCGTCCACCTCGCCGCGCTTGAAGCGCTCCAGCCGCCGCATATAGGTTTCTTCAGGGCGGGGGCCGTGCGCATAGGGCGATTCGAGATTATACACATTGTGCTTGGAAAGGCCGAAGAACAGCCGGCCGGCCGCGCCCCACACCACGACGCCCAGATCGCCGTTGCCCAGTATGTGGCCGTCCGTCCATTCCAGCGCCGGACGGGAAAGAGTCTGTCCGTTGATCAGAATGTCTGGCTTTTTCATGCGAGTCCTCCCACTGCATTATTTTCTGCGCCCATTATAACATGATTTCTGACGAAATACAGCATAAAAAGCGCGCGGCGGCGAACTTTTTATACCGGCGCTTTTGTTTCGAAATTCGAAAGCGCGCCGCACGGAAAATTTACAGCCGGCCTATTGACATATACCCCGTGCGGGTATATAATCACAATACCCGTACGGGGTATATGGAGGTGCGCGCCATGGAGAATGAAAAGAAATGCTGCCACTGCGGCGAGCGCAAAAAGCAGCGTTCGCCGGAGGAGTACAGGAGCCTGATTCATAGGCTCAATCGCATAGAGGGTCAGGTGCGCGGCATACGCGGCATGGTCGAAAACGACGCGTACTGTCCCGACATACTGGTTCAGTCGGCGGCGGTCAACGCGGCGATCAACGCCTTTAACAAGGAGCTGCTGGCCAGCCACATCCGCAGCTGCGTGGCGAACGACATCCGCGAGGGTCACGACGAGGTGATCGACGAGCTGGTCGCCACGCTGCAAAAGCTGATGAAATGAATCACAATGGGACATAATACGCAGGCGGCCGCGGCCCAATCGCGGCGGGGAGTGTGAAGAGATGTGAAGCAGTACAATGTAACGGGCATGAGCTGCGCGGCGTGCAGCGCGCGCGTGGAAAAGGCGGTCTCGAAGGTGCCGGGCGTGACCGGCTGCTCGGTGAGCCTTCTGACCAATTCCATGGGCGTTGAGGGCGCGGCGAGCGAGCAGGCGGTCATTGAAGCGGTGCAGGAGGCCGGCTACGGCGCGTCGGTGAAGGGCGCAAGGCGCGCGCCGTCCGCATCTGAAGCTGAGGAGCAGCTGAAGGATCACGATACGCCGATGCTCAAGCGGCGCCTGATCTGGTCGGTCGGCTTCCTGATCGTGCTGATGTACTTTTCCATGGGGCACATGATGTGGGGCTGGCCGCTGCCGGCGTTCTATAACGGCAACCATGTGGCGATGGGGCTGACGCAGCTGCTGCTGACCGTCGTCATCATGGTCATCAATCAGAAGTTCTTCATCAGCGGCTTCAAGAGCCTGTGGCACCGCGCGCCCAATATGGATACGCTGGTGGCTCTGGGCTCGAGCGCGGCGTTCGTCTACAGCACATACGCGCTCTTTGCCATGACCGGCGCTCAGGCGCGCGGCGACATGGACGCTGTGATGAGCTACATGATGGATTTCTACTTTGAATCGGCGGCGATGATACTCACGCTGATCACGGTGGGCAAGCTGCTCGAGGCGCGCTCCAAGGGGCGCACCACCGACGCGCTCAAGGGGCTGATGAAGCTCGCGCCGAAAACCGCCGTGGTCGTGCGTGACGGCGCGGAGACGACCGTGCCCATCGAGCAGGTGACGGCGGGCGACGTGTTCGTCGTGCGCCCGGGCGAGAGCATTCCCGTGGACGGCGTGGTGATCGAGGGCGGCGGCGCTGTGAACGAATCGGCGCTGACCGGCGAGAGCATCCCGGTGGACAAGGCGCCGGGCGACATGGTGTCGGCGGCGACGGTCAATCAGTCGGGCTTTTTGAAGTGCCGCGCCACCCGCGTGGGCGAGGACACGACACTCTCGCAGATCATTCAGATGGTCAGCGACGCGGCGGCGACGAAAGCGCCCATCGCCAAGGTGGCCGACAGGGTGTCGGGCGTGTTCGTGCCCACTGTCATCGCCATCGCGGCCGTGACCACGCTCGTCTGGCTGATATTGGGAAGGACGGTGGGCTTCGCGCTGGCGCGGGGCATATCCGTGCTGGTGATCAGCTGCCCGTGCGCGCTGGGTCTGGCCACGCCGGTCGCCATCATGGTGGGCAGCGGACTGGGCGCGAAAAACGGCATACTGTTCAAGACGGCGGCTGCGCTTGAGGAAACCGGCCGCGTGAACATCGTCGCGCTGGACAAGACCGGCACGATCACTGCGGGCGAGCCGCGCGTGACCGACATAATGCCCGCCTCCGGCGTGAGCGGGGAAGCGCTTATGCGCGCGGCGGCGGCGCTCGAGAACAAGAGCGAGCATCCGCTGGCGAAGGCGATCATGAAAAAGGCCGGGGAAGCCGGCATAACCGCCGGGGACGTGAGCGACTTTCAGGCGCTGCCGGGCAACGGCCTGACGGGAAAGCGCGCGGGCAAGGCGCTTTCGGGCGGCAATTTCGCGTTCATTTCGAGCGCGGCGATTGTGCCGGAGGACGTGAAGGCGCGCGCAGAGGCGCTCAGCGAGGCCGGCAAGACGCCGCTCTACTTTGCCGAGGATAATCGGCTGCTGGGCGTGATCGCCGTGGCCGACGTGATCAGGGAGGACAGCCCGCAGGCCGTGCGCGCGCTGCGCGATATGGGCGTGCGCGTGGTCATGCTGACCGGCGACAACGAGCGCACCGCCAGAGCCATCGGCGCGCAGGCGGGCGTGGACGAGGTCATCGCCGGCGTGCGGCCCGAGGGCAAGGAGAGCGTCATCCGCAAATTGAAGGAGCAGGGCAAGGTGGCCATGGTGGGCGACGGCGTCAACGACGCGCCGGCGCTGACCCGCGCTGATATCGGCATGGCCATCGGCGCGGGCACGGACGTGGCCATAGACGCGGCGGACGTCGTACTGATGAAGAGCCGCCTAAGCGACGTGCCGGCCGCCATCCGCCTGAGCCGCGCGACGCTTCGAAATATCCACGAGAATCTCTTCTGGGCGTTCTTCTACAACACAATCGGGATTCCGCTGGCCGCCGGCGTGTTTGTGCCGCTGGGGCTGACGCTCAATCCCATGTTCGGCGCGGCGGCGATGAGCCTGTCCAGCTTCTGCGTCGTCTCCAACGCGCTGCGCCTGAACCTGTTCAAGCTGCACGTCGCCGGCCGGCCGAAAAAGCGGGCGCAGGCGGATGAGCATATTCCCGAAACCCACACTGAGAAGGAGGAGAAAACCATGACAAAGACGATGAAGATCACCGGCATGATGTGCGGCCACTGCGAGGCCACCGTGAAAAAGACCCTCGAGGCGATCGAGGGCGTATCTTGCGCCGACGTGAGCCACGAGAAGGGCACCGCCGTCGTGACGCTGACCGGCGACGTTTCGAACGATGCGCTCAAAAAGGCCGTCGAGGACAAGGGCTACGATGTGACCGGCATAGAGTAACCGGCAAGGAGACGCTCCCGAATGTGCAAACCGCGTTCGGGAGCGTCTTTTTTTCGTGCGTTCAGCGCGCATACTCCATAGCGTTACACAAAATGTTCATGTTTTACCGTTGACCTTTGAAGGAAAAGACATTATACTGATAATGACACGCGGCTGTATGAAAATTGATATAGCCAAACCGTGATTTGGGAGGGACTCTATGAATCTGCTTCATATGAAATATGCGCTGGAGGTCGCAAAGGCCGGCTCTGTGAACAAGGCGGCGGAGGAGCTGCTGATTGCTCAGCCCAATCTGAGCCGGGCCATAAAGGAGCTCGAGCAGTCGCTGGGGATCGCCATATTCGACCGCAGCGTGCGGGGTATGCGCCTTACGCCCGACGGCGAGGTGTTCGTCAACTACGCCAGCAGCATATTGAAGCAGGTGGACGAGGTTGAGGAGCTGTTTCAGAACGGCGCGGCGCGCAAGGAGCGCTTCTCGATTTCCGTGCCGCGCGCCAGCTATATTTCCGAGGCGTTCGCGCGCTTTTCGCGCTGTCTTGCGGATGTGCCGAAGATCGAGGTCTTCTATAAGGAGACGAACGCCCTGCGCGCGCTCAACAATGTGCTTCAGGAGGATTACAAGCTGGGCATCGTGCGCTATGCCGAGGAGTTCGACCGCTACTACAAGAGCATGATGGACGCGCGGGATCTGAATTACGAGCTGGTGACGGAATTTCGGTATGTGCTGATCATGAGCCGCAATAATCCCCTCGCGCAGCTCAATACGATCACCGGAGACGATCTGAGCGAGTATATCGAGATCGCTCACGCCGATCCGTTCGTGCCCTCGCTGCCCATGTCCGAGGTCAAGCGCATCGAGCTGCCCGACACGGTGAACCGCCGCATATTCGTCTTCGAGCGCGCCAGCCAGTTCGAGCTGCTTTCGAGCAACGAGCGCACGTTCATGTGGGTGTCGCCTGTGCCGGACGCGCAGCTGGAGCATTACGGCCTTGTGCAGCGCGTCTGCGGCGAAAACGAGCGCGTCTACAAGGACGTCATGATCTATCGCAAAAATTACACCCTTTCGCGGCTGGACAATCTGTTCATCACAAAGCTGTGCGAGACCCGGCGCGAAATCATGAACTGACAGAGGGGCCAGGGGGAAAAGCATGAATCTGGATCGGCTGATTGCCGTGAGAAACGACAAAAACGTCTACAGAGACGGGCGCAAATGCCTGAAGGTCTTTGCGGGCACCTATGCGAAATCGGATCTCTTTCGGGAGGCGTTCAATCAGGAGGCGCTCATCGAGGCGGGGCTGAACGTGCCGTCGGTCGATTCCGTCTCGAAAATCGACGACAAATGGATGATCGTGTCCGAGTACATACGGGGCAAATCGCTCTCTCAGCGCATTGCCGAGGAGCCGGAGCGGCGCGACGAATATCTGACGATGTTCGCCCGGCTCCACAAAGACGTTCACAAAAAGCGCGCGCCCAAGCTGTTCCCGCTCGAGGATCGGCTGGCCTATATGATCGCCCAGACCGAGGCGCTCGCGTCGCGCAGAGATTCGCTCTACGCCATGATCGCTTCGCTCACGCCCGACGATCACGTCTGTCACGGCGATTTCAACCTCTCGAATGTGCTGATGACCGACGGGGGCGCGCTCTATATCGTCGACTGCGCCTATGCCGCGCGGGGCAGCGCCGAATTTGACGCGGCGGTGACCTGCCTTCTGACGCGAATACGGCTGGACGATGAGGCTGCGGGGCGGTATCTGCAGCTGTTCTGCGGCGCGAACCGGCAAAAGCGCCAGCGCGTGGAGGGGCTTATGCCGCTGGCCGCCGCCATGCGCCTGTATCGCTGCTTTGGCGACGAGCGCGCGCGCCTGATGCGCATGCTGGATCTGTAAGCGGCAGACGGGGCAATGGCGATATATCATGCCGAATATATCGGATATGACGAAGTCATTATTCCGGGAACGACTGAACGGTGATATAATAAAGTGATCGCCCGGGAAATCATGGCTCGCCGGTGCGGCTGTGATTTTCGGCGCGATGATTTCGATCGGGTTTCTTAAATTCGATCGAATGCGGTTCTCCAAAGGAAATCCGGAAAAGACCGAAACACACGCTGAGGAGCAATTACTGCGCGCAGGGGCGATGATCGGCGGCAGCTGTTTTTTCGCCTCTCCCACGGGTCATGAAAGCCCGGTCTCGCAGCCTTTGCCTTTTGACGCGTGCTCTGGAAATAAATTGCATTGGGGAGACGGAAATGTATAAGGTTGTTCGCAAGAAGGCTCTGAACGCCACTGTAACCCAAATGGAGATTGAAGCCCCGCTCGTGGCCCGCAAGGCTCTGCCCGGCCAGTTCATCATACTCCGCGTGGATGAGGACGGCGAGCGCATCCCGCTGACCGTCGCCGGCTGCAATCCGGAGGAAGGCACAGTCAAGATCATCTTCCAGATTGTCGGCGCGACCACGCTCAAGCTCAATCACAAGAACGAGGGCGAGTACATCGCCGATTTCGTCGGCCCGCTGGGCAAGGCGACCGAGACTGCGGGCGTCAAAAAGGTGTGCATCGTCGGCGGCGGCGTGGGCTGCGCCATCGCTCTGCCCGTCGCCCAGGAGTTCCACAGGCTGGGCGCGGACGTCACCAGCATCGTGGGCTTCCGCAGCCGGGACATCGTCATACTGGAGGACGACTTCAGGCAGTGCTCCGACAAATTCGTCATGATGACCGACGACGGCTCCTATGGCCGGCATGGCAACGTCACCGTGCCGCTCAAGGAAATGCTGGAGGCGGGCGAGCGCTTCGACATGATCATCACCATAGGCCCGCTGATCATGATGAAGTTCGTCGTGCTGACCGCCAAACCGTTTGACGTGCCGGTGACGGTGTCCATGAACCCGATCATGATCGACGGCACGGGCATGTGCGGCGGCTGCCGGCTGACGCTGCATCAGGACGGCAAGCGCGTGACCAAATTCGCGTGCGTCGACGGCCCGGATTTCAACGGCTACGAAGTGGACTTTGACGAGGCCATGTCTCGCGGCAGAATGTACTTTGACTTTGAACGTCACGCGTACGAGGAGACCTGCAATCTCTTCAACAGACAGTGAGGAGGAACGAGCATGGCTGTCAATCCGAAAAAGCATGAGATGCCGGCGCAGGACCCGGCGGTGCGCGCCCACAACTTCAGCGAGGTGGCGCTGGGCTACACGCAGGAGGTCGCCGTCGACGAGGCGAAGCGCTGCCTGAACTGCAAAAATCAGCCCTGCGTGAGCGGATGTCCCGTCAACATCCATATCCCCGAGTTCATCGCCCATGTCAAGACCGGCGATTTCGAAGGCGCCTATCAGGTGATCGCGCAGTCCTCTTCGCTGCCCGCCGTGTGCGGCCGCGTGTGTCCTCAGGAATCCCAGTGCGAGAGCAAATGCACGATGGGCGTCAAGTTCGAGCCGGTCGCCGTGGGCCGTCTGGAGCGCTTTGTGGCCGACTGGCACAACGAGCACTGCGCCGAGGCGCCCGCAAAGCCCGAGCAGAACGGCCATAAGGTCGCCGTTGTCGGCTCAGGCCCCTCCGGCCTGACCTGCGCGGGCGATCTGGCCAGAAAGGGCTACGACGTGACTGTGTTCGAGGCGCTGCACACCGCCGGCGGCGTGCTGGTTTACGGCATCCCCGAGTTCCGTCTGCCCAAGGCGATCGTCGCCCGCGAGGTGGAGGCGCTCAAGGCGCTCGGCGTGAAGATCGCCACCAATGTGGTCATCGGCAAGACGCTGACCATAGACGAGCTGTTCGAGGACGGCTTTGAGGCCGTGTTCATCGGCTCCGGCGCGGGTCTGCCCAAGTTCATGGGCATAGAGGGCGAGGGACTCAAGGGCGTTTACTCCGCCAACGAATTCCTGACCCGCAGCAATCTCATGAAGGCCTATCGCGACGATTCCGCCACCCCCATCATGAAGGGCGGCCGGGTGATCGTCGTGGGCGGCGGCAACGTGGCCATGGACGCCGCGCGCACGGCGCTGCGTCTGGGCGGTCAGGTGAAAATCGTCTATCGCCGCTCCATGGAGGAGCTGCCCGCCCGCCGCGAGGAGGTCGAGCACGCTCAGGAAGAGGGCATCGAGTTCAGGCTCCTCAACAACCCCGTCAGGATCATCGGCTACAACAATCCCGATAACCCGCGCGATCCGAAAAACGGCTGCGTGACCGCCGTCGAGTGCGTGCGCATGGAGCTGGGCGAGCCGGATGAGCGCGGCCGCCGCCGTCCCGTCGAAGTGCCGGGCAGCAATTTCGTGTTGGAGGCCGACTGCGTCATCATGGCGCTGGGCACCTCTCCGAACCCGCTGATCAAGAACACCACAAAGGGTCTGGAC
>CAKUAV010000090.1 GCA_934636425.1 uncultured Clostridia bacterium | reverse complement strand
ATATCCGCCTGAGAAGAGGACTGCGCGCCCTCGCCGCGCCGGTCGATGCGCAGCACAATGACGCTCATGTCGTCGGCGGGCGCGCCGCCCTGTCGCTCGACGGCGGCCTGACGCAGCGACTGCGCCAGGCAGAATCGCGGCCTTGCCCGGTTCTTTTGCCTCCCTGAGCGAAATGCACCCGGCTTCGGCATGCTCGCTCACGGCTATGAAGCGACGCCGGGCGCTTCAATTTCGGCGATATCCGCCTGAGAAGAGGACTGCGCGCCCTCGCCGCGCCGGTCGATGCGCAGCACAATGACGCTCATGTCGTCGGCAGGCGCACCGCCCTGTCGCTCGACGGCGGCCTGACGCAGCGACTGCGCCATGCTCTGCGGCGGCTGCATCCGAAAGGCGAGCGCGCGCTCGGCCAGCCAGGCCGCCTGCCCCTCGCGCAGGTCGTCGGCGACGCCGTCGGAGCAGAGAATCAGCGTGTCGCCCGGGCGCATGACGAGGCGCTGCTCGCCGGGCGTGATTTTTTCGAGAATGCCTATGGGCAGATGGCCGCCGGGCAGGATGCGCGTCCGGCCGCCGCTGAGCAGCAGCGACGAGCACGCGCCCAGCTTGCTCAGCGAGACCTCTCCGCTCTGCAGATCGATGAGGCACAGATCGACCGTGGCGAACAGCTCGCCCATCTGCAGCTGCAGCAGCGCGTTGATGGCCTCGAGCGAGCGTGCGCTGTCCAGACCGGCCTCGAGAAATGTGCGGATCAGCCGGATGGTGCGTCGGCTTTCGGCGGCGGCGCGCTCCCCGCTGCCCATGCCGTCCGAGAGCACGGCCAGCAGCCGTCCGTCCGGGAGCAGGCCGATGTGCGCCGTGTCTCCGCAGGGCTGATTGGGCCGGAGCGGCGATACGCTCAGTCCGGCGCGTATGTGCAGCGGGGGCGCGGCCAGAAAGCGCAGCGAGAGCTGTCCGTAGGGTCTGAGCGCCACCATGCGGCGGCCCAGCGCCCGGGAGAGCGCCCGCTCGGCTGTCTGCGCCCGCTCTTTCGTCCAGACGCTTTTCTCCAGCGTCGCGAGCACGTCTCTCCCATCGCCGCCGGATGCGACGCGCTGCGCGGGGCAATGCGCCTGCTCGAGCGCGGCGGCGCAGCGCGCGCTCAGCGTCGGATCGACGTCGTCCGTCCGCGAGACGGCGCGGCTCATTTCGTCCAGAAAGGCCGCGGCCTGACGCAGCTGTCCCGAGACGACGGCCTTCATGCTGCCGCGCTCCCGCGCCGTACGGCAGCGCTCGGCCACTTCAAGAAGCGCCGCGCCCAGACGGCGATCGATCTGCGCCGAGCGTCGGCAGTGGCGGACGAGCTCGGGCGGCCGTTCGGAAAGCGGCTGGCAGCGTCCGCTCAGCGCTTCGCTGATCAATCGGCACATCAGCCGGCCGGCTTCGGGGCAGTCGCCCGACCAGCAGGCGGCATAGCCGGCGCAGCCCTCGCACAGGCGCCGGCGCAGCTGGGCGATCATCTCGCCTTCGTCGGGCAGGGGACTTTCGGCGCGGTAGCCGTCTGAGAGCGTCTCGAACACGCGGGCAAGGCGATTGAGCCGCTGCGAGCAGGCGCGCCGGGCGGGCAGAGAATCGGTCTCGGCGGCTTGCGGCCTGATGAGGCGCGCGGCGGCCGACAGCCAGCTTGCGGGGAAAGCGCAGTAAAGCGCGCAGCCCAGCAGGAGCGGCGCAAGCTCTATGCGCCCCGGCGTGAAGCCCACGCCCTGCGTGAGCGCCAGCGCGTTGCCCAGCATGAGCGCCAGCGCGGCGGCGGGACGCGGCAGATTCATCACGCATCCGGCCAGCAGACCGCCCAGTGCCAGCGCCTGTCCGGCGGGAGCCAGTCCTGTGCCCAGCGCCAGCGCCGCCGCGCAGGCCACGCCGCCCGCCGCGCCCGCACCCGCGCCCTGAGAGGCGCAGATAAGCGTCAGCAGCACAGCGGCGCACTGCGCGAGGAACAAGCCGCAAAACGGCGAGCTGCCCAGCGCGATCAGCAGCATGAGCGCCATGAGCGCGGCGGACAGGCGCTCCTCGCTCAGATAGCGGCGGCGGGAGAGCGGGCGCAGCGTGAGCGCCGGCTGAACGGAGGGAGCCAGCAGCGCGGCGATGACGGCGGAGAGCAGCGCCATGATTCCATTGAACGTCAGCCCGCCCGAGACGATCAGCCCGGGCGCGAGCACGCCCAAAGCGGCCTCGGCGGCGACGATCACCTCGCGCAGGCCGGCTCTTTGAACGGCCGCCTTTCGGCGGGCGCGGCGCGTCTTTCCCGATTGACTTTCCGGCGCGCCGGTCTTGAAAAAGCGGATATCGAGCGCGCGCAGTCCCCAGACCAGCAGACAGCCGGCCGGCACGGTGAGCGCGGGTATGCTCCAGTCGGCCAGAACAGCGTGCAGCAGGCATCCGGCCAGCATGGGCAGGGGCGGCCAGCCGCAGTCCAGCGCGGCGGCGAAGCAGGCGACGGCAAAGGGCGAGAGCGCGCTCATCAGCCGCGATGAAGAGAGTATGGCCATAACGCCGCACTGCGCGATCCAGATCAGCTGGAAACGCCCGACAGCCGCCGCAAAGCGCTCTATACGGCGCTTGAGCTTCTCCGGCGCGTGAGGAAAGGCGGCGCGGCGCTTCAGGCGGGCGGCTTTATCGCGCGCAGCCCCGACGCGTGATTTGAAGGCGTGCTTCAGAAATGCGCCGAGGCGCATATGCGGCGCTCCTTGCGCTGAGGGCTTTGTCTGAATGCTGCCGAGCGGGCGCGGCTTCTTTCTGGCGCTGTGCCGTGACGCATCCAATTTGAAACGATCGGATGCGCGTTTCGATGCGCGTGGACTGCGGCGTCCGCCCGCGGCGCTCATAAAGTGATAAAATCGGCGAAAAAGCCGCTCAAACGCATGCTTTTTCCCTTCTAAAATGTGCTCCTGTCCGAAACGAATCATGCCATCGCCCGCCTGTCCTTATTTCGTCAATCCATTATAGGCGCGCGCGGCATGGGCGATCTGTCGGAAAGGCGCGCGAAACGTGTCGAAACGGCGGCGCGGCGAATTTGGGCGCACGCATTTCGGGGGCGGTCATATGATGCAGTGTGGATGAACGATCCACGAACCGACAAGGAGGAATGAGCATGTCGTTTTATAGCTACAAGAATGCCAACGCGTCCATGAGCCCCGGCTGCATCACCGGAAATCCCTGCGACGGCCTGAGCGAGCGCGTCTGCATTCAGGTCAAAAACGTCTACGACAGCTGCCTGCAGCAGGAGCAGCTGACCGACAAGAAGGTGACCGTATCGGGCATCGTGCCGGTGCTGCCGGACAACAACTGCCGCGACACGGGCACGCGCCCCTGCAAGTGCGAGTGCGATGGATGCAGCTGCAGCTGCACCTGCCGCGACTGCAGCGGAAACCTTACTTATAACGAGGCGGTCGAAAACGCCGAGAACAGCCCGTGCCGACCCCAGCCGTGCGGCGCATGGACGTTTGAGAGCTGCCGTTCCTCGACGACCTGCGGCACGATCAGCAATCTGACCATAGACCGCCTGTGCGACCGCCCGCAGTTCGCGCGCGTCAAGTGCAAGGTCAGCCTGCCCGTCGACGTGCTGTTTACCGATCAGAACTGCCAGGAATGGATGGGCCGCGCCGAGCTGCCGGTCGACAAGGATGTGCTGCTGGCCATCCCCGACGAGTCCATCGTGCCCTTCACGCTGGAGAGCATGGTCAGCGGCGTCTGCATCTCCGGCAGCTACATCGGCAACTTCCAGTTCAAGATCACAATCTGCGTGACCGTAATCCTGAAGGTGCTGGCCGAGGTCGAGATGATGGTGCCCTCCTACGGCTTCTGCGCCGTGCCGCCCTGCGAGGAGTTCGCGGAAAACGTATGCGATGAATTTTTCTCCCTCCCGCTCTTCCCGAAGGCGGCGTGCGAGGAAGCGACGACCGTGAGCGCGAACGCCGGCTGCTCGTGCAAGAGCGCCTGCACGAGCGGGCTGGGACGCCCCTGCGGCAGCTGCTCGAAATGCACGAGCACCTGCTCCTCCTGCGGCACCACCTGCGCGGGGGCGGCGACTCAGTGTCCCCGCTGCGGCTGCGCGATGACCCGCACCACCTGACGTCCGCCCCGCACTGTCCGATCAAGGCGATCCGGCAGGGGCGTTCATATAAAGGGTCTGCCGTTTTCGGCAGACCCCTGCTTGTCGAAAACCCTACGGGGAGATCGAGAAGGCTGAAGCTCTCTCGAGCTTCCCAATCATGCCCGGCGGCGTGTACGGTGGGCACGGGATGATTGCTGAAGCGTCAAAATCGTTTCCTTGCAGTTTTTACGCTCGGAAATCTGAAAGATTTCAGCAAAAACTGGTAAGGGTGGCAGTGGCGGGGGAGCTTGCTCGCCTGTCCGCCAGATTGTCATAAACCCTACGGGGAGATCGAGAATGTCGATAAAGGCGAAAACCGCCATGACATCTGCCTGTTATTCAGGGCGGTATCAGGCGCAAAAATGAGGATCTTCACGGAATCTTTGGGGAGTGCAAGTCCATAGCGGCAACAGATTGCATGGATTCGCCATGAGTGAACGGGCAAAGAAGGAAAAAATGCGCGTTTGGCAGTGCGGTCATTGCTTCTATGCTTTTTACGTCTTTCTGCCGCGCATTGCTTTCCGCGGTTTTTCGTGAAGCGCCAAAAATAAGGTGGAAATATGCAAAACAGGCATGGAATCCGAAGCGGCGGCGATCGCGCACGAGCGGATGGAGAGCCGGGTTTGGGCGCAAACGCCGTGAAGAAATTGTAAGAGAGCAAGGCGCGTTCCCGCACTGAATAGCCGCATTATGCGGCTCAGACTGTCGAAAACCTTCGAAGAGCGCGAAAGGGTCGAGCCCTTTCGAATTTTCAAACATATCCAGCAGTGCGTACGGGTGGGACAGGATGATTTATGCGGCGGGAAATCCCCTTTCCAGAGTAAAAACCGGAGAGGGGGCACAGCGGGGAGCTTGCATCCCCGTTCGCCAGCTTGTTAAGACCTTTTTTGACAAGCCGAGCCGCATTATGCGGCGTTGCCTGATGCGGCTGTGCCTCCGCGTTGCAGACGGTTTTCCTTCCTGCCAAGGGTTAAGGGCTTGACGACGACCTGCGGCGATGCGCGCTTCGGCTTCCGAAGCGGTTTTTCATTGGATGATAAAATGAGAAAAACCTCTCTCATCCGGCTGGATGAAAGAGGTTTTCTGGTAGCGGCGAGTGGATTCGAACCGCTGACACTCCGGGTATGAACCGAATGCTCTGGCCAACTGAGCTACGCCGCCAAATGGTTGCGGGGGAAGGATTTGAACCTTCGACCTCCGGGTTATGAGCCCGACGAGCTACCGGACTGCTCTACCCCGCGACATCGTATTGTCATGCCTGACAACAAAAAATATGATACCATGATTTCGCGCGGGTGTCAAGCCCTTTTTTGAGCTTTTTTCAAATTTTGTTGGTCTTTACCCGCAGGCGCATGAACAGGCCGTCCAGATGCGCGCGCATGACGTGCAGCGCTAGGCCGGCGGGTAGCGCCAGCAGAGACGATCCGGCGATCAAGCCCATCGCGCCGTGAAAGTGCGGCTTTAAGCGGATATAGAGCGGCTGCGTCCGGATTTGGCGCGCATATTCTCTGCGCTCGGCGCTTTTCAGACATCGGCGCGGATCATAGAGCCGCTCGAGCGCCGAGACGACATAGCGCGCATAGATCGCGGCCAATGCGTCCAGCACGGAATCGTCCGCGGCGTTCCATTCGTCGTAGAGCGCGAGCAGCGCGCAAACGCGGCGGCTGCTTAACTCAAAGTAATTTTCCAGCACGCGGCCGGTGAGACTGCCCGACGCGCGGCGGGCGTAATGATAGCCGCATTCGTCCAGCACGACGGACACGCGCGCATATCGGGCGCACTCAATGTTGAAGAGTATGTCCTCGATCAGCTCGACAGACTGAAACGCGAGCGCGTTTTCTCGCAAAAAATCGGCGCGATAGAGCTTGTTCCAGGCATAGCCCAACAGCGTCTGCTTCTCCAGCGCGATGACGGCCGCTTCCTTCTGCGCCTGCGTGCGGCACACGCGCGGCTCGGGCACGATGCGCCGCGTCAGCGTCAGGCGGCCGGAGGCGTCGTAGTGATCCTCCGTCGCGCCGAATATCAGCCAGTCGGCCTGCGCGCTTTCGGCGGCTTTGGCGGCTCTTTGAAGCAGCTCCGGTTCAATCGCGTCGTCCGAATCCATGAAAAAGACGTATTTCCCCGCAGCGCGCTTCAGTCCCTCATTGCGGGCATGGCTCAGTCCGCCGTTTTCGTTCAGATGAACGACGGAGACGCGCGCGTCCTTCTCTGATAGCCGGTCGCAAAGGAGACCGCTTCCGTCCGGCGAGCAGTCGTCCACCAAAATCAGCTCGAGACTGCGCTCGGTCTGGTCAAGCACGCTGCGCGCCGCGCTCTCGAGCCACTTCTCCACGCCGTACACCGGCATGACTACGCTGATCAGGCACTTCATGATGGGATTCCTCCGTTATCGTCCGGCTTTCAATCGAGTGAACAGGCGCGCGCAGCGGCGCTTGACAAACGAAATCAGCGCGCCCTCGCACAGCACCAGCGGCGCGCAGCCTGTCTTGAAAGAAAAAAGCAGCAGGCGCATCGTCATTGAGCGCGGGCGGGCGATGGACAGCGCCTCCTTCAGCGCGGGATTGAGGAGCATTTCGCGCACGGCCTGCCGCTTTTGGCGGTGCGTTTTCGGACAGGCGGGATTGGCGACGTTTTCGACGCAGCCCACGACGCGCTCGGCATAGCGGCGGGCGATCATTTCGCGGCTGGCCGGGTCGCGCAGCTGCCAGTGATCGTACAATTCGATCATCCAGCCGTTTTCCTCCTCGCGCTTTTCGTACATATCCGCGCGGTATCGGGCCGTCTCGCTCTCGGCGCGGGCGCGGATGAAGTGATAATACGCCCTTTCGGTCACGCCCACGCGCTCAATGTCGCGGAACACCGCCAGATTGAACGGAAAATCATCCCAGAACGTGTCGGGGAAGCGAATGTTGTTCTCCTTTAGATAATCGGCGCGGTAGAGCTTGTTCCAGGGCGTATAGAGCAGATTTTTGTCAAACAGCCGCCAGGCCGCCGCGCGGAAATCCGCCTGCGAGGAAAAAATCTCGTCCGGCTGGCTGAGCGTCTGGCGGATAAAATGCGCGTCGTCATAGTAGGTGTCGATGTAAAAGCCCGCCACGACCGCCTGGAGGTTGTGCTTTTCCGCAAGCGCATACAGCGCTGAGAGCATATCCTTCTCCGCCCAGTCGTCGGCGTCCATGAAGAAGAAATAGCGCCCCTGCGCCGTCTCCATGGCGCGGTTGCGGGCGGCGGGCGCGCCGGCGTTGGGCTGATGGATCACGCGGATGCGGCCGTCCCGCGCGGCCAGCGCATCGGCGATGCGGCCTGTGCCGTCGGGAGAGCCGTCGTCCACGATGATCAGCTCGAAATCGCGGAATGTCTGGCTGAGCAGGCTGTCGACGGCGCGCTCGATGTAGTGTTCGACCCGATAGGCCGGCATGATGACGCTGATGTACGGCACGCTTTCTCTTCCCCTCGTGTATGCAGTGCCTTTATCATACCACAGATCGGCCGCGCCGTCAAAACAAAGCGGCGCTGATATTGAAAACTCCTTTGAAAAATTAACGTATGAAGGACAGTTTTCTCTTGCAATTGCTCGATAAACATGCTAAAATAGCAGTTGTTGATTGTAAGGCTGTGGAGGTGAAAGATCTTGCCGAATATTAAATCTGCCATTAAGCGCGTTAAGGTGAACGAGAAGAAGCGTCTGCGCAACCGCATGGTGAAGTCCGCGATGCGCACCACCGTTAAAAAATACGAGAACGCCGTGGCCGCCGGTTCCGCCGACGCCGCTCTGCTGTCTCAGACCGCCAGCGCTATTGATAAGGCTGTGGCCAAGGGCGTTGTTTCCAAGAACGCCGCCAATCGCAAAAAGGCTCGTATGGCCAAGCGTCTTGCCAAGGCTGAAGCCTGATTGGAATTGCATATCGTAAAAAAGCGACTATCTCGAGGAGAGACGGTCGTTTTTTTGCATTCTTTTTGCGGCGGCGCGAAGAATTCCAGACTGAAGAGCCGCACGGCGCGCCACTTCGCCGCCGGATCCCGCGCGGCTTTGGCGAAGGGACACGCTGTTATTCAGGCATCTGCCTGTCAAGAAAAGGTCTCAACAAGCCGGCGAACGGGATGCAAGCGCCCTGCCGCGTACGCCCTCTTTCAGTTTGCGCTGGGTTTCTTCGGCTTTGGGGCGCAAAAACCGTCCGCCCTATCGCCTGCGCCCGAAGCGCCGCCTGTGCTCCGCCGCGCCAATCATGCGCTTGAGGGCATCGCCGTCCACCAGTATGACGTCGTGCCGCTCGGCAAACTCGATCGCCTGCGCGGTGTAGCCGCAGGTGGTCACGAATATCGCCGCGTCGGCCTTCGCGTCCAGCTGCGCCGCCCAGAGCTTCTGTATGTACTCGCGCCCCACGCGCCGCCCGCGGGCGTACAGCTTGACCTCGACGGCATAGTGAACGCCGTCGCGCCAGAGATGCACGTCTATGCCGCCGTCACCGCTCGCGCGGGTGACGCGGGCGCGGTAGCCCAGCCTTCTATAGACGCCCGCCACATATTTTTCAAACTCGGTCGGATGCGCGGCGTATTCGGAGAGCAGATTGTCGATCACGTCGCCCCGCTTCCACAGCCGGGAAAGCGCGTCTCCCGCCCGGTCAAAGCGCGCGTATATCGGCGCGCAGATCAGAAACGCAGCGCCGTTTTCCAGCGCCCGGTCAAACGCGCCCCGGAAAAAGCTGATATTCGCGCGGACGGCGAGCAGCAGCAGCAGCGCTCCCATCAGCGCCTTTATGCAGCGCCGCCCCAGCCGGGCGAGCCGCTCGCGCAGACGTTCTTTCTTCCTTTTCATAGCGGCATATTCCTATTTCATGGATGAAAGCTGTATCATCAGCCGATCCAGCGCGGCGGCCTCCCGCGCGCGGCCGCTCTTGATGGCGTAGTCCGCGTCCACGCACGCCCTGTAGCCCGCCTCGAGTCCCTCCGCCGAAAAGCGGCCGGCCTGATCGGCGGCGCGGGTGGCCGCATAGTGATTGAGCGCCAGCTTGCGCTCGATTTCGGGCAGAGTCTGCCCCTGCGCGCGCAGAAGGCGGATGTGCGTGAGCATGCGCAGCTGGCGCGTCAGCATGGCCAGCGTGCCGATGCGCGTCTCGCCGTTTTCCAGCATATTCTTGAGCAGCGTCTGCGCGCGGCCGCTCTGTCCCTTCATCAGGCAGTCGATCATCTGGAACACGGTGCATTCCGTGCCGGGCGTGACCACCGCCTCCACGTCCTCGCGCGTGATCTCCTCGCGATCGCCCGCATAGGCGCACGCCTTGGCCAGCTCCAGACTGATCGCGGTCAGCGCGCGCCCGGTCATGAACACCAGCTGCTCGACCGCGTCCGGCCGGACGGTGTGCCCCAGCGGCTTGACCTCCCGGGCGCACCACTTGAACAGATCCGCGTCGCTCAAAAGCGCGAATTCCACCCATTCGGCCTTGTTTTTGAGCGCCTGCGTCAGCTTTTTGCGCGAATCCGGCGCGTCGGCGTTCACAAACACAATGCAGCAGGTCTCGGGGATGTTGTCCAGCCATTTTATGAAGCGATCGGTTTCCGCAGAATCGCCGCGCGCGCCCAGCGCCGCCCAGCTGCGGACGATCACCAGCCGCCTTTCGCCCATCAAAGGCAGCGTCTCGGCCGCGTCCATCAGATCGACCGCCGAGGCCGAGCCGTCAAACAGATTCTCATTGAGCTGCTCCAGCCCCTCGGGCAGCAACTTCTGGCGCAGCGCCGCCACAGCCCGGTCGCGCACATAGACCTCCGCGCCGTAAAAGACATACGCCGGGCGAATATCGCCGGCCTTGATCGATCGAAAGAGCTGATCGCTGGTCATGCTTCCTCCTTGAAACGCGTCCGCCGCGCCGGCAGGCGAAATTTCGATTCACAAATCCGCGCGCTATCGCGCCGTTCTGACCTCCGTGCTGCCGTCGGCCTTCATGATGACGGTCACCGCGCCGCGCTCGTCGGTGCGATAGACGGCGCAGCCCGACAGCCGCTCGAGCGTGTCCGGCGCGGGATGGCCGTAGTTGTTGCGCCCGACAGAGATCACCGCCACAGAGGGCGTGGTCTGCGCGAGCATGATCTCGCCCGTGGACGAGGCCGCGCCGTGATGCGCCACCTTGAGCACAGTGCAGTCGGGCAGCGGAATTTTCTCGCAGCTCATGGGCAGATCTCCCGTGATGAGCGCCGCCGACAGCCCCGTCTGCACGCTCAGCACCATGCAGTTTTCATTGATGTCGGCCGCCGCGCCGCCGCTCGGATTCCAGACGCGCGCCAGCGCCGACTGCGACAGCTTTACCTCGTCGCCCGCGGCGAGATAGCGCACGTTCCAGCCCGCATCCAGCGCCTTCTGCCAGCCCTCGTCCACCGAAGCGTCGTGCGTCTCCTCGTCCCACAGGCAGGAGACGTACAGCGTCGAGGGCGGAAACGCGTCCACGATGGCCTTGAGCCCGCCCGCGTGATCGGCGTGGCCGTGCGTCAGGAACACGCCCTGCGGCGTGAGCCCCTCGTCCAGCAGCCAGCGCGACGCCGCATTGCCGTCGCCCACGTCGGCCAGATAGCAGAGATTGTCGGTCACAATCACGGCCGCGTCGCCCTGCCCCACGTCCAGAAACGTGATGACCACGTCCTCGCCCGACGGAAAAACAGGCAGCAGCCATGCAGCGGCCGCCAGAATTGCCATCGCCAGAACCGCCAAACCGCGCCGCAGCCGGTAAAGGCGCGTCATGGGCGCAGCGGCCAGCACGGCGGACGCCGCATAGAGCGCAATCAGCCAGACCGGCCAGTCGGGACAGTTGACCTGCGCCATGGGCAGAATCGCCCCCAGCGCCGTCACGCGGTTGAACAGCCGCACCGGCCAGGCCAGCACGCCGCCCAGCGCCGCGCCGCCCGCCGGCCATGCGCAGCCCAGCAGCGTGACAAAGAGCAGCGCGGGATAGATCAGCGTCATCGCCGGAATCAATATGGCGTTGAACAGCAGAAACCACACCGGCAGCTGATTGAACTGGCAGGCGACGACGGGCAGCGTGCCCAGCTGCGCCGCCGTGGACGCGATCAGTCCCCGTCCCACAGCGCTCAGCGCGCTCCTCAGCTTCGAGGGCGCGCGCATCGGCTTGTCCGCGTCCTTTTTGCGCGGCGCGTTCAGCCAGCCGGGCGCGAGCACGATCAGCCCGCCCACCGCCGTAAACGAGAGCAGGAACCCCACGTCCTCGACATAGAGCGGATTGACGATCAAAAGCAGCAGCAGCGCCGCGCTCAGCGTGGTCGCTCCGTCGCGCGGGCGGCCTGAAAACGCGCCGATCCGGGCGGCGGCGTACATCACGGCGGCGCGCACAATGGAGGCCGGACAGCCGACCACCAGCGTGTAGAGCGCCATCAGTCCCAGCGATACGCCGAATGCGGCGCGCCGGTGTACGCGCATTTTCCGCAGCAGAAACTCCAGACAGAGAAACAGCGCGCTCACATGAAGGCCGGAGAGCGCCAAAAGGTGCGACACGCCCGCGCGGCGATAGTTTTCCTTCTCCTCCTCGGGCATTCCGGTCTTGTCGCCGGTGATCAGCGCGGCGGCAAAGGGCGCGCTGTCTTCCGGAAACACGCGCTCGATCACGGCGTTGAGACGCGCGCGGCTGTCGAGCGACCAGCCGATCAGCGAAAACGATGACGGCGGCTCGACGACGATTTCCGATTTGCTCTTCGCCGACGCGCCCAGCGCCGCGCGCTGCCGCCACAGCCACGCGGCATAGTCGAATCCGCCCGAATCGGCGTTTTCGCCGGGAAGCCACGTATTGGCCCGCACGCTCAGCTGCGCGCCGTATTTGAGCTCGGGCGGCTCGCTGTAAAAATACAGCATGACATTCGACGGACATCTTTCGCCGTCGATCGTGACATGATCCAGCCGCACGCGCCATGACCTTTCGCCCTGCGCGACGGCGGAATTCACGCGCCCCGCGAGCAGCACGTTTTCCGCGGCGGTCACGTCCGGCTTCATCAGGAACAGATCGACCCACAGCGCGCCCAGCAGCATCGCCAGCGAAAAGGCCAGCGCCCGCTGCCGAAAGATCAGCATCAGCGCCGCGACGATCGCCGCCGCAATCGCCCAGACAATCCACAGTCCCGGCAGCGCGGCGTGCGCAATCGCCACGCCCGCGGCGAAGCAGAGCGAAAAGACCATCAGAGGCCGCGCTTCGATCCAGCGAAGCAGCCCGCCCTTTCCCGCCGCCATGCGCTTCACCCGCCTTTGCTTGCATCTTTTGTTCGTCAATTATACGCGCAGAGCGCGCCTGAAAAATGAGAATCCGCGCGTCCCATGCCGGTTTTCGCTCAAACGCCCCGAACCGCCGCGCCGCCATCGGTACTGATTGCGGGGCGCGTTTATGAATGTTCAGCGGCGCTCAATCGGGGAATTGGGCGCGGAAGGGACGGAACAGCCGCCGTGCGTGGAATTTTATGACG
>CAKUAV010000089.1 GCA_934636425.1 uncultured Clostridia bacterium | reverse complement strand
GTATGCGCTGGAACATCGACGCGCCGTCCACCTTGGCGGCCTCGTACAGCGCCGGATCTACAGAGGAGAGCGTGGCCATGTATATGATCGCGCCCCAGCCCGATTCCTGCCATATGCCCGTGGAAATGTAGATCGTGCGGAAGAGACTGCTCTGCGAGAGGTAATCGACGTTTGTGCCCAGCAGCAGGTTGACCAGTCCGCCCGAGGGGCTCAGGAAGATGCGGATCATGCCGCAGATGATCATCGTGGATATGAAGTGCGGCGCGTAGAGCACGGTCTGAACGGTGCGCTTGAGGCCCGGGAAGCGCAGCTGGTTGAGCGCCAGCGCCAGCATGATCGGCACCGGGAAGCTCCACAGAAGGCTGTACAGGCTCAGCAGGATCGTGTTCCTGATCATGCGCGCGCAGTTGGGCGACGTGAAGAAGCGCTCGAACCAGTAAAGGCCGACCCACTCGCTGCCCGTCATGCCCCGGCTGGGCTTGTAGTTGCGAAAGGCAATCTGTATGCCGTACATCGGGATGTACTTGTAGATGAACGTGATGACCACCGGCACGAGCAGCAGAAGGTACAGCTGCCAGTTGTCCGCCAGGCGCCTTTTCAGGCTCCGTCCGCTCGCGCCCCCGCGCGTGAGAGCGGCGCTCTTGCTCTTCAATGTGTTCCCCTCCCCTATATTGCGTTCCTTCCCGACTATCCTCAAAACGTCTCATTCGCGTTCATGAAACGTTTCATCTCGTTTCAGCTATAAGATACCACACTTTACAGCGCTCGTCAAGGGGTAAAATCAATTTTTTCTCAATTTTTCTGGATGAATTTTCAGCATTCGATCAAAACTGCACCATATTCCGGCGCGTTTGTCTGATGCGGATCAAGTGTTTCATGAATCGTGCGCGTTGTTTCCCGTTTTATTTCATGAAGCGTATTTACTTTTTCACGAAAGTGTGGTATACTGGGCGTGTTGATAGAAAAGTGAGAGAATAGAGAATATGTCCATGAGGAGGATAAATCCTTGTCAAAGATTCTGCACAGGAGCGCCGCCACAATGAGCGACGTGGCGCGCGAGGCCGGCGTGGCGCTGGGCACGGTGTCGAAGGTCATAAACGGCCAGCCGGTCGGCGAGAGCTACCGGCTCAAGGTGGAGGCGGCCGTGAAAAAGCTCGATTACAAGATCAACGCCAACGCCCGCTCGCTGAAGACCGACGTAACCCGCACGATCGCCTTCATCGTGCCCAATACGATCACGCCCTATTTCGCGCTGCTGACGCATCATATTAATATGGCGCTGGAAAAGCGCAGCTACAAGATGCTGCTCTGCTTTACCGAATACGACCGCGACCGCGAGCAGGAGTTCATACAGATGGTGCGCAACCACCGCGCCGACGGCGTGATCGCGCTGACCTACAACCCCCATCTGGAGATCCCCGAGGACATACCGTTCGTGACGATCGACCGCTTCTTCAGCGTGTCTGTGCCCTGCGTGGCGGCGGACAACTTTTCCGGCGGGCGCATGGCGGCGCACGAGCTGGCCGCGCGTGGATGCCGGCGCGTGGCGTTCATGCGCATAGGCTCCGCGCTGACCAACGAGCCCAGCAAGCGGCGCGACGGCTTCATCAGCGGCTGCCTTGAGGAAAACATGACCTATGAATGCATGCTGCTGGAGGACGGCGCGTCCGAGGAGGAATTCGGCGTGTTCCTGAAGAACCATATGGTCGACGGAAAGCTCGAATTCGACGGCCTGTTCTGCGGCACGGACACAGTGGCCTATCGGGTCATCCGAATGCTGCGCGGCATGAATCTGCGCGTGCCCGAGGACGTTCAGGTCATAGGCTTCGACGGCATACGGATGTTCGGCGATCAGAATTACGTCTGCTCGACCATCGTGCAGCCGGCGGCCGCCATCGCGGAGACCTGCGTGAACATGGTGCTCTCGCCCGATTTCGGCGCGCTGCCCCCGCTGATCTGCCTGCCGGTGAGCTATGCCGACGGCGGCACCACAAAGCCGGTCGTCGCCCCCGAAAAGCTGCCGGACTGACGCGCCGCCGCATGCGGATTATTATGATAGAAGCGATTCAGCGCCGCAAACGCGTCTCGGGAAGAGTTGTCCTCCCGCGGATCGGGAATTTCGTCTTGCCATGGCCGGCGCGGCGGTATGCTCGAAACGCTCATGCGCGGTAGTGTTCTATGGGAAGGATTCACAGCGCCCTCACGGATGAGGAATCGCGACGGGGTTCGCCATGGCGGACATGGCGGTATGTCTAAGGCACTCATGCGCGGCACTGCCATATTGGAAGGATTCACAGCGCCATTACGGATGCGGAATCGCGACGGGGTGCACTGTGGAAATATTCAGGAATGCGGACAAAAAAGATAAGGAGTGGATTTTATCATGTTTGACGTGGTTGCTCTGGGCGAACTGCTCATCGACTTCACCTGCGACAGAATCGACGAGGCCGGCTATCCCACGCTGAGCGCCCATCCCGGCGGCGCGCCCGACAACTTCCTGGCCGCGATGTCGGCCTACGGCTGCAAGACCGCCATGATCGGCAAGGTGGGCGCGGACGCGTTCGGAAAGCTGCTGATCGGCACGCTGGACAGGCTGGGCATCGACACGCGGGGCGTCGCGGTCGATCCGGCGTACTTCACCACGCTGGCGTTTGTCACGCTGGACGAAACCGGCAACCGCGAGTTCAGCTTTGCCCGCAAGCCGGGCGCGGACACGCAGCTCACCGAGGCCGAGGTGAACGCCCTGCCGTTCGTGGGCGATGCGCGCGCCTTCCATTTCGGCACGCTCAGCCTGACCGGCGAGCCGGCGCGCTCGGCCACCCGCGCCGCCGTTCGACGCGCGAAGGAGGCCGGCTGCCTGATCAGCTTCGACCCGAACCTGCGCCGCCCGCTCTGGGACAGCGAGGAGAGCGCGAAGGCGCAGATCGAATGGGGACTGCGCCAGGCCGACATCGTCAAGATCAGCGACGAGGAGATCGAGTTCATGTGGGGGCTGAATCCTGAAGAGGGCGCGCAGAAGCTGCTGGATGAATACGGCGCGCGTCTGGTCTACGCAACGCTCGGCCCCAAGGGCTGCTACGCCGCGACGAAGAACGCACGCGTGACCGTCGCCTCGCCCAAGGGGATACACGTCGTGGACACCACCGGCGCGGGCGACATATTCGGCGGCAGCGCCATGAGCCGCTTCCTCAAGCTGAACAAGGCGATCGACGATCTGACCGAGAGCGATCTTCAGGCCATCGTGCGCTTCGGCTGCTGCGCGGCCAGCCTGTCCACACAGACTCACGGCGGCATCACCAGCGTCGTGCCGCACGAGCAGGTGGAGTTCTGCGTGAGCGCGTCGTATTGACGCGGCCCGATTCGGCGCTCCCGAGTCTGCGGCTTCCAGCCTTGAACAGAAGGCCAGAAGCACCTGCTTGTCAAAAAAAAGGTCTTATAATAAGCTGGTGAACGGATATGCAAGCCCCCGCCGCATGCCGCCTTCTCCAGTTTTGGCTCTGGAAATGAGCCTTTTCGCCGCAAAAAGTCGTCTTTCCCCATACTACACGCTGCCTGATATGTTTGAAGATTCGAAAGGGTTCGGCCTTTTCGAATTCTCCGAAGATTTTTCGACAGCCTGCGGCTTCCAGCCTTGAACAGAAGGCCGGAAGCCCTTTTATTGTGCCCCCGAATCAGCGCCGCAAAAAAGAAGCCGAACAATAACAGCCGCCTTCCCGGAACGGCGTTTTTCCACGCTGAAGAGCCGTTCTCCCGCACAATTTCGGCGGCTTTTACCGCCGCAAGAGCCGAGTCCATTATCGGCGCTTTCGGAGCTTCCAATTTTCCCTGCCAAGCTGTCCGAATCACGCCCGCAGGATTCAAGCGCAGCGATGAGACGGGGGACGACGGCCGCTTTCCCTTCCTTGAAGCCCATAGCAAAGGAGCATCCTCCGTCCAGTCATCGGACAGGGATGCTCCTGTTTTTATCGCTTAATGCAGCCCTTTTCAGCCGCCCATTCAGAGCGCGTGACGGCGTAGACCACGCTGCGCTCGTTTTCATCGTCGGTGTATTCCTCGACCAGCTGCATGCCGCATGAGCGCGCCACGCCGATCGAGGGCGCGTTGTCGGCCTTCATGTACGAATAGAGCGTGCCAAACGGCGTATGCTCGAACGCCCAGTCCCGGCAGCCGCGCGCCGCCTCCCGCGCATAGCCGCGCCCCTGCCAGTCGCGCTGGAGATGATAGCCGATTTCCGGCTTGATGCGGCCGTTGATCTCCTGCATGGTGATTCCGCAGTCGCCGATCATGCCGCCCGTCGCCTTCAGCACGACCGCCCACAGCCCGAAGCCGAAATCGCGATAGCGCTCGATGTTCTTGCTGATCCAGCCGCGCACGCGCCTTTCATCGAACGTATAGGGATAATGGCGCATGATGTCCGAATCGGCCAGCACGTCGTAAAGCGCGCCGAAATCTGCCGCCGTCAGCTCGCGCAGAACAAGACGCGGCGTTTCAAGAACCGCGCCCATCAGCGGATCTCCTGCTCCAGCTCGTCGAACACCGGCGCGGAAAAGAACGCGCCCAGCGTCATGTCCAGCCCGTCGCACAGCTTCTTGATCACATTGATCGACAATTCGCGCCGCCTTTCGTCCAGCATGCTGTACACCGTCGAGGGCGTGACGCCCGCGCGGGTCGCCAGCTCGTTCGGCCGCATGTGCCTTTCCGTCAGGATCTCCATAAATCGCGCCACAACCGCCTGCTTGACCGTCATTTACACTCACCTCACGCCCCTATCATAAAAAATTTTACGCGGCAGCGTATTCGCACTTGCGTAATCGTCATAAATATGCTACAATACAGTCAGGATAAGCGTACGAATGTACGGTTTATGAAGGGAGGGCCGTTTGCCATTCTTTCGCGGCGCAGGCAGGAGAATCGATCCATGAACGACGAAAGGAGAAATGAACCATGAAGAAGATTTTGGCGCTTGCGCTGGCTATCATGCTGGCGCTGTCCGCTGTGGCGGTCGTCTGGGCGGAGGAAGAGGAATCGAATTGGGTGGCGTTTGAGCCGACAATAACGAATTCCTGTGGAAATTCAGCTGAAATGGACACAGACGATTGGTTTGATGACGATTATTTCCGAGCTTTTTTGACAGTTTCGCTCTGCATGGATATAGGGAACGCCCTTGAAAGCAGTTCAGATCCCGCCTTGCAGGCCATGGGCGAAGATTTCATAGCGACATTGTTTGATTCCACATATGTTGGACTGGACACGCTAATGCTGTTCGTGACCTATCAATATGGCGATCATACCATTCATGTCGGCTATACGCCCTTTAACGGCACAGCCGGCTATATGATCAACGACGCATTCACCGATTCTGAAACTGAAGAGCTGCTGTCAAGCACGTGTAAGGGCGGCTACTACAGAAACCGTTTTTCTTCAATTTCAGAGGTTGTATCCGATCTCAGTGGCATCCTGTCGGATTAATTTTGGCAATGCATCAGGAGAATCGATTCATGAACGACGAAAGGAGAAATGAACCATGAAGAAGATTTTGGCGCTCGCGCTGGCTATCATGCTGGCGCTGTCCGCTGTGGCGGTCGTCTGGGCGGAGGAAGAGGAATCGAATTGGGTGGTGTTTGAGCCGACAAATACGAATTTGATCGGAAATGCAGGGAAGTTTGATGCAATCGATTGGTTTGATGGCAAGTACAGTCGAGCTCTATTGACAATTTTGCTCTGCATGGATATGGAAAGGGCCTTTAATAACAGTTCAGATTCTGTCTTGCAGGCCATGGGCGAGGATTTCGGAGATGCATTGTTCGATTCCACCTATGTTGGGCTGGATACATTCATACTGTATGTAACCTACCAATACGACGATTTTACCTTCCACGTCGGCTATACGCCATTTGACGGCACGGCCAGCTATCTGATCAGCGACTCAATTACCGATTTCGAAACCGAAAAGCTGATGTCAAACACGTGTGAGGACGGCTATTACAAAAACACTCTTTCTTCAATTTCAAGCGTTATATTCGATATAAAGGACGCTCTGTCAAACGATCAATAAACACGCGCGCCGCCCGAGGAACAGTCACTTCCCCGGGCGGCGCTCTTTTTCACTTTTATGCAAGGTTCAGTATCGGATACAGCACGTCGCGGAGCTGCAGATGCACCGCGCCCAGCATGGCGGGCCAGTTCAGAACATGCTGCATATACACCGCGGACAGCCTGTGCACGGGGTCGATCAGTATGTCCGCGCCCGCAGCGCCGTCCCAGCCGAACTCGCCCACGGCGCTCACCGCGCCGTGATCGAAGCGCGTCCGCGTGCGCACGCCCAGACCGTAGCCGTAATCGCTGCCGCAGGTGCAGCTGAACTGCTGTATCGCCGAATAGGACGAAATCTGCTCCGCGCGCAGGCGCTCTATGCTCGCGTCTCGAAGTATCCGCGCGCCGTTTCTTCCCACGCCGCCGCAGGCCATCGCGTCGGCAAATGCGGCGTAATCGCCCGCCGTGGCGCACAGCCCCGCGCCGCCGCTGTAATAGGCGGGCGACAGCACGAAATTGTTCCTGGACGGCTGAAGGACGACGCGCTTCTTCTCCCCGTCCCAGCTGTAGAGCGCGGAGAGCGCGCGCGGCGCGCCCTGCGTTTCAAAGTCGGTATCGGCCATGCCGAGCGGATCGAGTATGCGCGTTTTGACGTAATCGCGGAACGTCATGCCGCTCGCCTTCTCGATCACGGCGGCCAGCACGTCGTGGCACAGGCTGTACTGAAAGCGCGCGCCCGGCTCGAAATCGAGGGGATCCTCGGCCAGCGCCTCGGCGATCTCCACGGTGGTCGCACAGCCGCCTCGGCACTCGTTCGCGCGGCGGATAGAGGCGCGGTTGAAGTTGTAGTTGAGCCCCGCGCTCATTGTCATGAGGTGGCGGACGGTCATGGCGCTTTCCGGCTTCACGCGCGCGCCGTCCTTCAGGAGATACGCGTCCCCATAGGCGGGCAATATCTCGGCGACGGGCTGCTCCAGCTCGAACAGCCCCTCCTCCATGGCGCGCATGGCGGCGGCGGCGGTGACGGGCTTCGTGCAGGAATAGAGCCAGTAGCGGTCGGCCGGCGCGGCATTGACAGTGCGCGCCGCGTCCGAGCAGCCCATGACCTCGTGAAAGAGCGTCTCGTGATCGCGCATGACGATCATTTCCATCGCCGGAACGCCCTTGTCCATCAGGGAAAGCATATAGTCGCCGAGCGGCTTCCAATTCATCGGTATCCCTCCGTTTCGCTCTATCGGATGAAGTTCGTGCGGCTGCCCTTTTCCATTTCGGGCGCGGTCAGGCCGCTTTCGCGCGCGAATGCGGCGCACTTCATCATGTAGGCCATGCTGCGCGCCAGATTGCGCATTGTCTGAAGACCCTCCTCGTCCCTGAGCACATCCTCGGCGCGGCCGCCGTGCACCATGCCCCAGTAGGTCGAGCCGGCGACCGGCATGCCGCCGATGCCGAAATACTTATTGATCACGTCGAGCGAGGCCGTCGTGCCCGCGCGCCGCGCCGAAACGACCGCAGCGCCCACCTTGCCGCGGAACACGCCCGACGCGGCGTAAAACAGTCGATCCAGCACGGAGAGCAGCCGTCCGCTGGGATGGGCGTAGTACACCGGCGAGCCGAACACAAAGCCGTCGCACGCGCGCGCCCTGTCGATCAGCGCGTTGACCATGTCGTCGTCATAAGCGCATCGGCCGTTCAGCTTTGAACACGCGCCGCAGCCGGTGCAGTCGCGCACGGGCGCTGCGCCCAGACACACGATTTCCGACTCGATCCCCTCATCCTGCAATACGCGCGCCATTTCCCTCAGCGCCGCCGCGGTACAGCCGTTTTCGCGGGCGCTGCCGTTGAGCATGAGCACTTTCATTTCAGATGACCTCCTCAGTCGGTAGATTTCCGCTTTTATTATACAGCCGCGGCGGCTGAAAATGCAAGCGCGCCGCACGCAAGTTTTGCGTTTGCGGCGCATAGCATGGCCGCATGGAGGTGATGGCATGCAGCGCGAGCACGCAGTCAGCGCGCATGAAGGGCCGAAGCGGCTCTCTCACAGACGAATCTGCGCCCGGCGCGGCGGCGGCAATACGCTTTCGGGCGCGAACGGCGCAATCGGCGAAAGACGCGGCGGCAAGGCGCTTTCGAGCGCGAACGGCGCGATCGACGAAAGACGCGGCGGCAATACGCTTTCGGGCGCGAACGGCGCAATCGACGAAAGACGACGCGGCGGCAATACGCTTTCGAGCACGAACGGCGCAATCGGCGAAAGATGCGGCGGCAATACGCTTTCGGGGCGCACATTTTTCAGGATGCTCCTCGCGCTCGGGCTGATCGCGCTCTCGGCGGCCGATCCGGCGCTGTCGAAGGCGGCCATTGGCGGCGCGCTCGAGCGCTGGGCGCACAGCGTCGTGCCCGCGCTGCTGCCGTTCCTCATCGCCGTGCCGGCGCTAACCTGTCCGGAGGCGTGCGCGCTTTTGTCGGGCGCGACGCGGCCGGTGATGCGGCTGATCGGCTGTCCGGACGCGTTGGGCGCTGCGTGGCTGAGCGGCCTTCTGTCGGGCAGTCCGGCGGGCGCGCTGGCGGCGGCGCGGGCGTCTGAAAGCGTCGACTGCGACGAGGGGGCGCTCCTGCGCGCAGCCGTCGCCGCATCGGGCGCAAGCCCCGCCTTTCTGGTGGGCGTGGCGGGAGAGGCGCTCGGCGGCGCGGGCTGGCGGCTGGCGCTCGCGCAGGCGCTGGGCGGACTCATGACGGCGCTGCTCATGCGCCCCCTGCGCGGACGAACGCTCACAGCGCGCGGCGCGCAAAGCGGCGGCGGCTCGGCGGTCATGGGCGCGGCGCGAGCGCTCATTATGATCGCCGCGTGCATGGCGCTGTTCTCGCTGCCGGCGGCGTGGGGCGCGCATCTGTTCGGCGAAAACGCGCGCGGCATTCTGCTCATGCTGCTCGAGCTGACCGGCGGCTGTGAAACGGTCGCGCATCTCCCGGCGGGCGGCGCGCTCAAATCGGCGCTCATGTCGGCGGTGTGCTGTCTGGGCGGCGCGTCGGTGTGCGCGCAGTGTCTGGGGATACTGCGCCCGACAGGCGTGAGCGGCGCGCGCTATATCTATTGGAAGCTCGTCCACGCCGCGCTCTCGGCGCTGGTTATGCTGGCTCTGACGGCGCTGCCGGAGAGGGCGCTCAATCTGCGCCTGGACGCGAGCGCATTCGTCGCGGCGCTGGGCGCGCTGACCGCAGTGCTGGGCGTGGCGAGCGCGGCAAAGCGGCGCACGAGAGACGCTGCGCCCAAATGAGTCGGCATGGCAATATCGCGCGCGGACTGATCGCAGTTCGTTGGTTTTGGGCGGTGCGTTGGGCGATGTGCCCGCGCCCCGAGCGCGTCGACGGCTGCGGGCGCGTTCGAAACGATTGAGCCGACATGGCAAAATCGCGCGCGGGCTGCTTGCTGTTCGGTGATTGAGCGGCGATGCGTTGGACGATATGTCCGCGCCCTGAGCGCGTCGACGGCTGCGGGTGCGTTCGAAACGATTGAGCCGACATGGCAAAATCGCGCGCGGCCTGCTTGCTGTTCGGTGATTGAGCGGCGATGCGTTGGGCGATGTGCCCGCACCCTGAGCGCGTCGACGGCTGCGGGCGCGTTCGAAACGATTGAGCCAACATGGCAAAATCGTGCGCGGGCTGATCGCAGTTCGTTGGTTTGGGCGATGCGTTGGACGATATGCCCGCACTCCGAGCGTGTTAATGGCTGCGGGCGCGTTCGAAACGGATGAGCCGCAAAAAGCCGAAAAAATTGCGCGATTTCAGGAGAAAAATATCCCTGCGCGGCAGAATACTGCATTGCCGCGCAGGCGGCGGCGCGCTATAATAGACGGAGAAAATACGCTTGCAGGGAGGGACATTCATGAACGAACCGAAGAGAGCGCTGCTGCTGGGCGGCACGGGCGCAATGGGCGTCTATCTGACCGGGGAGCTGCTGGCGCGCGGCTATCATGTGGACGTGGTCTCGCTGGACGATGCGGTCAGCGCGCGGCCTGATCTGCGCTATCTGCGCGCGGATCTGACGAGCGACGAAGCGCTCGCGCCGATTCTCGAAAAGAGCTACGACGCGATCGTCGACTTTTTGATCTACCGCCCGGCGGCCTTCCAAAGCCGCCTTCCCATGCTGCTCGACCGCTGCGATCAGCTGATATTCCTCTCCTCCTATCGCGTATACGCGGGGCAGTCGCCGGTGCGGGAGACGTCGCCCAGGCTGCTGGACGTATCGGACGACAAGCCGTATCTGGCCGAGGCCGACAACGAATATTCGCTCTACAAGGCGCGTGAGGAGGATATGCTGCGCGCGTCCGGGCGCGGGAACTGGACGATCATTCGCCCGTCGATCACGTTCTCTCAGCACAAGTTCCAGCTGGTGACGCTGGAGGCGCAGTGCGTCGTGGAGCGCGCGCGGCAGGGCAAGGTGGTTCTGCTGCCCGAGGAAGCGAAGAACGTGCAGGGCACGCTGACCTGGGGCGGCGATTCGGCGCGCATGATCTCCGGCCTGATCGGCAGCGAGCGCGCGCTGGGCGAGGTCTACACAATCGCCACCGCCGAGCATCACACATGGGGCGAGATCGCCGACTACTACCGCGACCTGATCGGACTGAAGGCCGAATGGGTGGACACGGAAACATACCTGACCTGCATCGCGGGCGAATCGCTGGGAAAGAAGTTCGCGCGCTGGCAGCTCATATACGACCGCCTGTTTGAGCGCGTGATCGACAACAGCAAGATTCTCGCCGCCGCAAAGCTCGAGCAGAGCCAGCTCACGCCGCTCTACGACGGCCTCAAGCGCGAGCTGAGCCGCCTCTCTCCCGACTATCACTGGGAGGGGCGAGAGATCAACGCACGCATGGACGCGGCGGCGGCCAAGATCCGCTGAGTCCGGACGGCCAGGCCGGGCGGCGCAGCAGCGCCGTTCAAAAAAGCGTCTCAAGCGCGCGCCGAGCCGCCTCTCTCCCGACCATCACTGGAAGGGGCGAGAGATCAACGCACGCATGGACGCGGCGGCGGCCAAAATCCGCTGAGTCCGGACGGCCAGACCGGGCGACGCGATCGCGCGCATCGCAATACCCGTTTCCAACGAATTTCCCTCGGAATTCAATCGCTGAAGCGCTTTTCAAAAGGAAAGGCTCTCGGTCGGATTTTCCATGGCGCTCAATCAGGAAAGAAAATCCGGAAATTCCGAAACAGGCTCCAAAGCCTTTGGAAAACAGTCGTCACGCGCCACGAGGGTCTCCAAAGCCTTTATGGCGCAAAACCGGCCTCATACAGGACTGAACGCAGCGGCGGCAAATACGACGCTGAAATTGTATTCAAGAAGCTCTCAAGACATACTTTGCAACGGAGGAGAAACCCATGCTGCCCTACAAAAACGCCATTCCCGTCGCGGCGCACCGCGGCAATTCCCGCTATTTTCCGGAGAACACGCTCGCCGCGTTCCGCTCCGCGCTCGAGCTGAAGCCCGACATGATCGAGACTGATCTGCACATGACCAGCGACGGCCAGCTCGTCGTCATACACGACCACAGCGTGAACCGCACGACCGACGGAAGCGGCCTCGTGCGCGAAAAGACGCTCGCCGAAATCCGCGCGCTGGACGCGGGGTCATGGAAGGGCGAGCAGTTCCGCGGCGAGAAGATCCCGACGTTCGAGGAGTTTCTGGAGCTGTTCGCGGCCGATCCGGATATGCTGTACAACATTGAGCTGAAGGACTATCCCGCAGACAGCGGCGCGTTCGCCTATCGCTCGGCGCGCAGGGCGATCGACATGCTGCGCGAGGCCAATCTCCTTTCGCGCTGCGTGATCAATTCGTGGAGCGGCGAGCTGAACGAATGGCTCAGCGCGCAGTATGGGCGCGAAATCAAGATTCACGCCTATTCGCCGCAGGAGTACATGGGGCCGAATCAGAAGCGCTTCGTGTACGACTACGCCTATTGCGTCTGCCTGTTCGGCTCGAGCAGAGAGCCGGTCGTCAGCAAGGCGCTGTTTGATTTTGCGATCAGCTGCGGAGTCGAGCCGTGGGTGTTCTACGGCACGGAGAGCCCCGAGCTGTACGACGCGGCCATCGCGAACGGCGCGCGCCTGTTTACCGCGAACGACCCCGCATGGGCAATGAACTATCTGCGCGAAAAGGGCCTGCATCACTAGCAGGCTGAGCCTGCACGCACTCCGCTTCGCGCACGCAACCCGACTCTTCGCCGCTTGGGGGCGGCTCGCCGGCAGTGCCGGTTCCACTTGCTGCCGCGCAATGCAAGAAAACTCAGTACTATACAGCACGACCCGCCCGGCCATAGATCAGAGCCGGACGGGTCTACCCGTGTACCCGGGTGACGGCGCAGCGAATACGCACCAACATAACCCCGCCGCAGCGTGAAGAGAGTCCAGAGAGTCGAAGACTCTTTGGCGCAGGTTTGGGGCGCGGAGCCCCAACGTACTCCCCGCGGAAAGCATAACAAAGCCAATGTGCTTGCGCAAAAGCGCACAAAAGCCACGAATACGCACCAACATAACCCCGCCGCAGCGTGAAGAGAGTCCAGAGAGTCGAAGACTCTTTGGCGCAGGTTTGGG
>CAKUAV010000088.1 GCA_934636425.1 uncultured Clostridia bacterium | reverse complement strand
CCTGCGATCTCATACACCTCTCCGACTACGGCCACATAGAGGCCGCGACCAACCTCGCCGCCGCGCTGCGCGGGGACTGGCTGAAGTAACCAGCGCATCATAAAAGCGTCTCTCCGGCTGCAAGCGCGGCGTTCGGGGAGACGCTTTGCGCTTATACTGCGCTGCATCATCATCGGCTCAACAACACATTGCCGCGCCGGCTAAAGCGAGTGGCATAAAGCAGGAATCCATTGGTTCAGGTATGGAAATATCGTCAAGAGGTCGATTGAAGATGAAGGTTAGATATATAGGGAAGCCTAATGATTTGGTCTTTTCGCCCGATAAGGAATACGAAGTCATGAGTATTGAAAAAGGCTGGTATCGTATCATGACAGAACTCGACGAAGATTATTTATTTTCGCCGGAAAATTTTGAGGTTACGGAATCATAGACTGCTTTTTCATAGCCGCCAAGCGCAAGCAAGGCGGTTTTCTTATGTGCAAAGAATACACGACCGCATGAAAGAAGCAATCCAAATGATTTTTACCGCGCGTTGTGCGGCAGCACTGACTGCGGCGCGCAAAAAGCGCCCTTCCGAAACCGCAATCTCGGCTTCGAAAGGGCGTTATGTGTCTTACAGCGTCACGACCGGTATGCCGCGCTTATTGAACGGCTCGGGGTCGATCTGCACGGGGCGGTTTACGTCAAACTCGGGACTGTATTTCATGCCCACGAGCGAGTATTTCGCGCCCGCCGTCTTGTGATAGGGCAAAAATTCCACGCGCTGGAGCGCCCTCGCCCCCTCAATGCGCGCGGCGACCGCCTCGAAATGAGCCGGTTCGTCGTTCACGCCGGGGATGAGCGGCATGCGGATGATGAACGGCGTATTCCCCTCCCGCAGCATATCGGCATGGCGCAGTATCGGCGCGTTGTCCACGCCGGTGAAGTGCTTGTGCCGCGCGGGATCGGTCAGCTTTATGTCCATCATGATGAGGTCGAACGTATCCATGACCTCGCCGAACACCGCGTCGCTCACAAAGCCGCTGGTCTCCACGGCGCAGTGAACGCCCTGAAGATGCGCGATCGCGTCCTTCACGAACGGCCACTGCATCAGCGGCTCGCCGCCGGAAAACGTCACGCCGCCGCCGCTCTCCTCGAACAGGCTGCGCCCCTTGAGCAGGCGCTGCGCCAGCGCCTCTGATTCCATGCGCGTGCCCGCGATGCGCCTCAGGCCATACGGGCAGTACGGCAGGCACGCGCCGCACGCCGTGCAGTGATCGGGATGGGGACAGTGCTTCATGCATTCGCCGCAATGGGTGCAGCGCGCCGGGCTGACGGTCAGCTGCGGCTCGGGCGAGAGCCCCTCGGGATTGTGGCACCACTGGCAGCGCAGCGGACAGCCCTTCATGAACACGGTCGTGCGGATGCCGGGGCCGTCGAACACGGCGAATTCCTTGATATCGAATACAGTGCCGCTGCTCATGCGCCGATCATCAGCTCAACGCGCTGTATGATGTGATCCTGATAGCACTTGTCGAGCTCCACAAAGTATCCGCTCCAGCCCCATACGCGGACGATCAGGTTCTTATAGTTCTCCGGATGCTTCTGCGCGTCCAGCATGCGCTCGCGGTTGACCGTGTTGAGCTGCAGCTGATGGCCGCCGTGCTGTATGAAATAGCGCACGAACTGCGCCACCTTGGTGATCGCCTCGTCGTCGCGGAACACGCTGTCATGGAATTCTATGGTCAGCGGGCCGCCGTTGACGACGCGCCCCAGATGCGGCTTGGCGAAGGAGCGGATCAGCGAGGCCGGGCCGTCCAGACGGGTGTTGAGCGCCGGGGCATAGTTGGCCGGCAGCGGCTCCTCGGCGGTGCGCCCGTCGGCCGTCGCGCCGATCTTTGCGGCGTGCCAGATGTAGTACATGGCCGAACCTGTGCCCGCGCGGTAGATGCCGCCGCGCTCGTTCTTCATGCCCTCGAGCGAATCGGCGAACGCGTCCAGCAGGAATGTGGCCAGCTCGTCGACGCGATCGTCGTCATTGCCCATCTTGGGGCACTCGTTCTTGAGCTGATAGTGCATTTCGTCATAGCCCTTAAAGTCCGCGTCCATGGCGGCTATCAGCGTCTCGGGCGCGATATGGCGGTTAAATATCATCTCATTGACCGCAGCCAGAGAGTCGGCGGCTGTGGCCAGTCCGGTGCCGTGCAGGCCGTAGTTGTTGTACTTGTTGCCATAGGCGATGTCGCGCCCCTTCTCGACGCAGCCGTCGAAGAATATCGACATATACGGCGAGGGCGTGACATAGAGATCGTGGAATGTCGCGGCGATGGCGCGCACCTCTTCAAAGATCGCCCTGCGCACGGCGGCCTTCAGTTCGTCCATGCTCTTCGCGGTCTTGATTTGCTCGCGGATGACGCGGTTCACCACGCCCGCAAACGACAGCGCGCCGATGTTGGGAATGTCCATGCCCACGCCGGGCAGTATGAACTCCCAGCAGGCGGCCACGACGTAATTGCGCGCGTCCTTCTCCTCATAGCCCAGCTTCATCAGGCCGGGAATCACCACGTCGTCGTTTTCATACTGCGGAAAGCCAAGGCCGAGTCTGGTCAGGCGCGTGCCCTTCTCATAGACCGAGAGCGGCGTATTCGAATTGACGCGCAGGTTGATCTTGGGGTCGATCACCAGAAGCTCCGATGACGCTGTGAGACACAGATCGGTCAGCGCGTTGTAGCCGTCGCTTCCGTCCGGCTTCATGCCGGCGAGCACCATCGACTGGCCGTTGTCGCCCTGCTGCATGCCGGTGTAGAGATCGCTGTCGCGATTGCAGGCGAGGAAGAACTCCTCGATCAGCTCCAGCGCGCCGTCATTGTCGATCAGCCCCGCGTCGATATCGTGCTTATAGTAGGGATACATATACTGGTCGAAGCGCCCCAGCGTGTTGTGATAATCGCCCTCGCACCACATGCTAAAGTGCAGCGCGCGCAGCGACTGGAGCGCCTCGCGCAGCGTCTCGGCGGGCTGGGCGGGCACCTTGTCCAGCACCTTGGCGATGTCCTCGCGGCCGGCCGCGCGCGCCGCCGCAGCATAGCGGGCGGTGAAATCGAGCACAGCGCGTATGCTCATGCGCATGGCCTCGTAATAATCGTGCTTTTCGGGCGTGTCGTGCGCGTCGATCTCAGCCAGCACGGCGTTAAGCCCCTTGGCGATGATCTTTTCATAGTCGGCGGAGAGATTGCACACGCGCCCCTGCTCGTGGATATAGTGCTTATCGGTGATGTTCTTCCATTCATCATCGGTAAACACGACGGGCAGATCGGGCAGCGTGCGCGTGAAGGCGATGTTCTCGCCCTCCAGAATCACGGGCTGCTCGTTCTCAAGGAAGGTTTTCAGCCTGAGCGCCATGCGCTGATAGTCTCTGAGCTCTCTTTTGCGGTATACGGACGGATCGACGGTCATTTCGCGGCGGTAAGCGTGATGCGCCTTATCGGTCACAATCAGCCTGCGCAGCGCCTGAATGCGTTCGTTCACGGCATTCGCTCCTCTCTTCTATTGTGAAGCATATTGTGTTCCCGGACTGTTCCAGACGATCGACATTCCCCTTCACATATCGGAATGTTATCGTTCATACTCGCTGATCATATTATACCACATTTCTTCGTTTTGAAAAGAGCTCGTTCCAAAAATTCTCCGGTTTGTATGGATAATTTCGAAAAATATCTGTTATGCGCGGCAATGGGCTCTCTCGCTGTCGTTTTTTCTTGACATGAAGGCGGCGCAATGTTATCATGAAGGCGGTATTTAATATGATGAGCGAGATGACGCACATGATTCTTACCGACTATCTGACGCAGCGGGACGATCTGATGGCGCGCTGGGCGAAGCAGCTGGGCGTCAATCACGCCGTGATTCGCCTGCCCGAGGACGGCGCGTTTGATCCGTCCGATCTGTCGCACTGGAAGAGCTATTGCCATCGCTTTGAAGCGCTGGGGCTGCGTCCCATCGTTGTGGAGCCGATGCCCGCGTCGATTTACGAATCGATCAAATGCGGCGCGCCGGACGCGGACGAGGCGATCGAGCGCGCCAAGGCGGTCGTGCGCTGCATGGGCGCGATGCGCATTCCCACGCTGTGCGTGAACTTTATGGCGCACATCGGCTGGCATCGCACCCGCAGCAACTATCCCCTGCGCGGCGGCGCGCTGGGCACGGCGTTCTCAATGGCCGATTTCGCGCCGAAGGATGATTTTTCGATCACCGAGGAGCAGCTCTGGCTCAATCTCGAGCGCTTCCTGCGCGAAATTCTGCCGGTGTGCGAGGAGAGCGGCGTGCGTCTGGCGCTGCATCCGGACGATCCGCCCGTGCCGCGGCTGTGCAATGTCTCGCGCATACTGACCAGTCTGGACGCGATCGACCGTGCGGTACATATTGTCGAGAGCGACTATATGGGCGTGACGCTGTGTCAGGGCTGCTATGCGGCCATGGGCGAGGACGTGTGCGAGGCCATCCGGCATTTTGCGCGGCAGGACAAGCTGTTCTTCGTCCACTTCCGCGACGTATCCGGCACGCGCGAGGATTTCCACGAGTGCTTCCACGACGACGGCATGACCGACATGGCGCGCGCCGTGCGCACCTATCAGGCGTGGGGCTATCGCGGGCCGATCCGCGTGGATCATGTGCCCACCATGGCGGGCGAGCGCGCCGATGTTCCCGGCTATGCGAATATGGGGCGGCTGTACGCCATCGGCTATCTGAAGGGTCTGCTGGACGCGTCGGGCTATGCGTTCGAATAACGTATTTCTTGTCTGATCTTATAGAAAACGGAGGAATTCATCATGAAATTCTATGTCGGCGATTACACGAGACTGGGCGGCCCGGGCGTGTGCCTGTGCGAATTGGAGGGCGACGCGCTGCGCTTCCTCTGCAAGGGCGACGTGTGCGTGAACGACCCCACCTACGTCATTCTCTCCCGCGACAAAAAGACGCTCTACGCCACCTCGGGCACGTCCTGCGACGGCGAGAGCACCGGCTCCATCGCGACCTACGACGTGTCCGGCGGCGATCTGCGCTTCACCGGCATGCACTCGACCGGCGGCACGGCGACCTGCCATCTAACGCTGGACAATGCCGAGCGCTTCCTCTACGCGGCCAACTACATGAGCGGCTCGCTGAGCGTGTTCCCGGTCGAGAACGGCCGTGTGCTTCCCCGCATTCAGCTGATCGAGCATGAAGGCCACGGCCCCAACGAGAAGCGGCAGGAGCGCGCGCATGTGCATTTCGTCGCCTTCCATCCCGAGGACGGCCGGCTCTACGCGGTCGATCTGGGCATCGACGCGGTGATGATCTATCGCGCCGATCCGGAAACGGGCCTTCTGACGCTGGATGAGCGCGTGGACGTGCCCGCCGGGCTGGGTCCGCGCCATCTGATATTCAAGGACGACATGATGTATGTGGCGCACGAGCTGGGCGGCGCTGTGAGCGCCTTCCGCCGCGCCGAATCGGGCTGGAAGCTGGAGCAGACGCTCTCCACGCTGCCTGAGGACTGGCAGGGCGAGAACACCGTGGCGGCGATTCGCATCTTCAAGGACAGGCTCTATGTCTCCAACCGCGGCCACAACAGCATCGCCGAGTACAGGCTGCTGGAGAACGGCCTGCTGGAGCGCGCGCGCATATTCACCGTGTTCGGCGATTTCCCGCGCGATTTCGTCGTGCTGGACGACGGCCGCATACTCGTGGCCAATCAGGAGAGCGGCGACGTCCGTCTGCTCGACCCCTCGGGCGACGCCGTCCGCCAGATCGGCGAACCGCTCCCCGTAGGCGGCGCCGTCTGCATCTGCCCGGCAGGCTGAGCCTGCACGCACACCGCTTCGCGCACGCAACCCGGCCGGCAGTGCCGGCTTCCACTTGCTGCCGCGCAATACAACACGACCTGCCTGACCATAGGTCAGAGTCAGGCAGGTCTCCGATTGTACGTGTTGATATGATCGCAATACAGCCTGACCCGCCCGGCCAGCCGCAGTGCGGCCTCCACACCGCTTCGCGCACGCAACCCGACTCCGCGCCGCTTGAGGGCGGCTCGAGTCTGGATGTTTGAGCGTGTAGGTATCATCTCAATACAGCCCGACCCGCCCGGCCATAAATCAGAGCCGGGCGGGTCTTTCCGTGTACCCGGGTGACGGCGGCGCGTATACGCACTAAGGCAAAGCGCCGCGTGAAACGTACTTTCTCACTCGGCCAGCCCCTGAAGAGAGTCCAGAGAGTCGAAGACTCTTTGGCGCAGTCTGGGGCGCGCAGCCCCAACGTACTCCCCGCGGAAAGCATAACAGTACCAATGTGGCTGCGCAAAGACGCACAAAGGCCGCGCCGCCAGCCCCGCTCCCCGTTCCCCGCATCCCGGCACCCCGTCGAGATCGCCACAGATAAACGCACAAACCCGAAGTGAACCATCCAGGGCAGATAACCGAAAAACGCCCCGAGAACGCACGAATGGCGATCTCGACCCGGCGGAACAGAAACGCAAGCTGTCGCAAGCCGTCCTGTTTGTCGCCATGCGGCAAACAGCAGGCGTGAACCGAAGGCAAAACGTTGCGACAGAACCGCAAGGCCAGCCGCGCTCCGAGCGCAAACCGCCTTGCCAGAGCAGCAAGCCCGGACGCTCTCAATCCCGCGCCCCAATTTCGCATTCCGAATTCCGCATTCCGAATTACCTCCCTGTTCCCCGTACCCCCGGCACCCCGTCGAGATCGCCACAAATAAACGCACAAACCCGAAGTGAACCAGCCAAGGCAGATAACCGAAGAGCGTCCCGAGAACGCACGAAGGCGATCTCGACCCGGCGGAACAGAAACGCAAGCTGCCGCAAGCCGTCCTGTTTGTCGCAAGACAAACAGCAGGCGTGAACCGAAGGCAAGCACCACAACAGAACCGCATCGCCGAGCGCCTATCGAAGGCAAAGCGCCGCAGCAGTAGCCTACAAATAAACGCCCAAACCCGAAGTGAACCATCCAAAGCAGATAACCGAAGAGCGTCCCGAGAACGCACGAAGGCGATCTCGACCCGGCGGAACAGAAACGCAAGCTGCCGCAAGCCGTCCTGTTTGTCGCAAGACAAACAGCAGGCGTGAACCGAAGGCAAAACACCGCAGCAGAACCGCAGCGCCGGGCACTTATCGAAGGCAAGCACCACAACAGAACCGCAGTGCCAGCCGCACTCCCCCCTATCCCCTGAACAGAACCGCGCCGCCGCGTTGAACCCCTGAACGCGGCGGCGCGATGCGCGTATATGTCGTTTATTCCGGCCGGGCCTCGCTGACGATGTTGTAGTACGCATTGGATGTGATGCGGTATACCAGCGCGTAGAACAGCGCAAACACGGCGTAGCTGATCAGCGTCACAACGGCAAACAGGCCGATGTTGTTCAGGTTGAAGAGCGTGAGCAGCCGGCGAATCATCGGAAAGGCGAAGGCCATGTGCAGCCCGGCCAGCGCCAGCGGCAGGAAGAATACCGTCAGCAGTTGGGAATTGATGCTGCGGCGAATTTCCTTCTTCGTCATGCCGACCTTGCGCATGATGTCAAAGCGCGCCTGATCCTCATAGCCCTCGGAGATCTGCTTGTAATAGATGATCAGAACCGCGCCGAACAGGAACACAATGCTCAGCACAATGCCCAGATAGAACAGCCCGCCGTATGTGCCGTAAAAGTCCTCGCGGTTCCACGCGCGCGATTCGATCGACACCAGCAGCCCATCTTTGCTCTGCACGTCGTAAAGCCCCGCCGCGTCCATGGCGCCGAAGAAATCTTCCCAGCTCGTTATCTGCTCTTCCTCATCCAGCCTGGGCATATCAAAAGCGTACAGCCAACGCAGAGAAAGCATGCGGTTGCCCGCTTCCGTCCGCTGCGCGTCAAACGCCTTCAGGTCATTTTCAAAATCGGGCAGCACGACCAGCAGCGTTTCGTAAATGGCGGCGGCGGCCATTCCGTTTTCCGGAAAGACGGCGTTTCCATCAAGCACCCGGAACGTCTTTCCCATCTTCTCCACGGTGAACGTCGCCTCGGGATAAGCTTTTCTCCGATACGTCGCCAGAATCTCGTCCTCTGCGAGCGTCACGTCCGTGCCGTTCAGGCGATTGTAATCGTCGAGCGGCATGAACAGCACGTCGCACAGATTTTCATAGGAAAGCCCATCCCCCAGCCTGTCTGCGTCGGGATTCAGCACGCCGTCCTTCATAAGGCCGCTTGTTATCGCGCAGCGGTACTCCAGCACGTTGCTCTCCTCGATGTTCAGCGCCTTTTCCGCCCTGCGCACCACATCGCGCAGTTGGGCGGCTTTCTCCTCAGTGCACTCGGCGAGCTCATCCACGCGTATATCCACATTCATGCAGCGCGCATAGCGGCTGGAAAGCGCCTCCTCCGAGCCGAAAAACAGGCTGCTCGTGGACGAAATCATCACCAGCACCATCGTGGCCAGTATGCAGATCGAGGCCAGACCCGCGCCGTTGCGCTTCATTCTGTAGGCCATGGACGACGTGGACACGAAGTGCGCGGGCGTGTAGTACCAGCGCCTGTTCTTCTGCAATACGCGGCAGAGCAGCACCGAGCCGGAAATCATGATGAGATATGTCGCGACAACGACCATGATCACCGCCGTGAAGAACCACGACATCGCCGAAATCGGCTCCTTGACCGAAATGGCCAGCCAGTAGGCCGCGCCCAGCACGATCACGCCCAGGAGCCCCATCGCCCAGTTGGCGCGCGGCGGCTTTTCTCCGACGTTTTCGCTCTTCATAAGCTCCAGCGCGCCGGAGAAATGCACCTGCCGCACGCTGTTGAGCAGCAGCAGCAAAAATATCGCGCCGAATGTGATGAGCGTTGCGCGCACGCTGTCCCAGCTGACGGTCAGCTTGTAGTCCACATTGAGGCGCATGATGTTGACCATGCCCAGCTCGGCCAGCTTGGAAAACACAATGCCGGCAGTCAGGCCGCCCGAGAGCGCGATCAGCGCGACGAACAGCGTCTCCCAGAGCAGTATCAGCGCGATGTTGCGCTTGCCCATGCCCAGCACGTTGTACAGGCCGAACTCGCGGCGGCGGCGGCGCATGAGGAACGCGTTTGTGTAGAACAGAAACAGGCAGGCGAACACGCCTATGACGACGCTGCCCATCCACATCAGCGCAGACATCGTGTTGCCGCCGCGTATGCGGACCAATATGTCGCTGTAATGCAGGAATGTGACGATATAAAACATCATGACCATGCCCGCGCAGGCGAGTATATAGGGCAGCGTCATGCGCCGGTTCTTGCGCAGGCCGTCGATGGCCAGCCTGGGATAAAAGCCGATTTTCACGCCCGATCACCGCCCGTCGCCAGCATGGTCAGCGTGTCGGAAATCTTCTGATAGAGCTGCTCGCTGCTGTCCTCGCCGCGGTAGATCTGATGATACGCCTCGCCGTCGCGTATGAACAGCACGCGGCTGGCCGAGCTGGCCGCCTTGACCGAGTGCGTGACCATGAGTATGGTCTGCCCCTGCCGGTTGATCTCCGCAAACAGGCGCAGCAGTTCGTCGGTCGAGTGCGAATCGAGCGCGCCGGTCGGCTCGTCGGCCAGTATCAGCTTGGGATTGGTGATGAGCGCGCGCGCCACGGCCGCCCGCTGCTTCTGGCCGCCGGACACCTCGTAGGGATACTTTTTCAGCAGCCCCGCGATGCCCAACCTCGACGCGACGGTGTTGAGCCGCTCCTTCATCTCGCGATAGGGTCTGCCGGAGAGCACCAGCGGCAGATAGATGTTGTCCTCCAGCGTGAACGTGTCCAGCAGATTGAACTCCTGAAACACGAACCCGAGATTGTCGCGCCGAAACGCCGCCACCTCCGCCTCGCCGATCTGGCTCAAATCCCTGCCGTCCAGCAGCACGCGCCCGCCGGTCGGCCTGTCGAGCGCCGCGATGATGTTGAGCAGCGTCGTCTTGCCCGAGCCGGACTCGCCCATGATGGCGACGTACTCGCCCTTTTCAACGCTGAACGTCACGTCGCGCAGCGCCTCGACGCTGCGTCCGCCCAGCCGGGTTGAATAGACCTTTTTGAGACCCTCTGCTTCCAATATGCTCATTCATCGATCCTCCGATCCGTTTTGTCCTTTTTTCGTCCCTTGACGTATACCATTTTAGCAAAACGGATCGTCCATCGCCATGCAAACGCCTTACGTTTCGCCCCGCGCGTCTTACAGTTTTGTCACATCTACTCCGCCTTCACATCGGGGCGATGCAGATCGATCAGTATCGCCGTGCCGCGTCCGGCCTCCGATTCCGCGCCGATGGACGCGCCCAGCTTGTCGCACACGCGGCGGCAGAGATACAGCCCGATGCCGCTGGCGCGCGCGCCGCCCCGGCCGTTGAAGCCGGTATACCCCTTCTCGAACACGCGCGGAAGATCGGACGCGGCGATGCCCATGCCCGTGTCCTCTATGCACAGCACATACGGCGCGCGCATATAGATCCGCACGCTGCCCTCTCGCGTATACTTGAGCGCGTTGGAAAGCACCTGCTCCACGACGAAGCCCAGCCACTTTTCATCGGTCACGACGCGCGTGTCGAGCGGCGTGTACTCCAGCCGGATCTTCCGCGCGATGAACTCGGTTGAAAACCGACGCACGGCGCGGCGCGCGATTTCGTCCAGATCATGGCGGCGGAACACATAGTCGCTCGATTCGGAATCCAGCCTGAGATAGGCCAGCACCATGTCGGCATACTGCTCTATGCGCATCAGATCGGTGTTGAGCGCCCGCGAGACCTCCGAATCCTCGCCCCGCAGCGTCAGGCGCATGGACGATATGGGCGTTTTGATCTGATGCGCCCAGACGGTGTAATAGTCGATGGTGTCGCGATAGCGCGCTGCGGCTCGATCGGCAGAATCGTTCATGGCGCGGCGCAGCGCATCCACCAGCGCGCGATCGTCCGCCTCCTCGATCGATTCCGGCTCGGGCAGCCCGGTTTCAAGCTCGCCCGCCTGACGAATCGCGTCCAGCAGCCGCCTGTGCCGCGCCCGAACGCGCCGGAAATTGACCGCGAGCGCAATCATGCCGAAAAACGCGCACAGCAGCGCCGGATAGAGCACAGCGTCCAGCGGCAGATGATACAGCTTGAACGTCGCGGCAAACACAGCGCAGGCGACGATCAGCGCCGCAATGGCGCGCCGCCGGCTCTTCAGATAGGAAAGAAACAGTTTCATGCCCGTCTACCCCACAATGTAGCCCACGCCGATTTTCGTCGCGATGAAGTCCTTCAGCCCAGCCGCCTCCAGCTTGCGCCGAAGCCTTCCCACATTCACGGTCAGCGTGTTCTCGTCTATGAACGAATCGGTCTCCCACAGCCGCTCCATGAGCTTTTCGCGGCTCACGACGCGCCCCTTGTTCTCCATCAGGCAGAGCAGTATGCGGTATTCGTTCTTGCTCAGCGGTATGACCGCGCCCTGACAGGTCAGCGTGCCGTCGCCCAGATTGAGTATCGCGCCCCTGTGCTCGATCAGCGGCGCGGACGCAGCGAAATCATACGATCGCCTGAGCAGCGCCTGCACCTTGGCCATCAGCACGGCCATATCGAACGGCTTGGCGATGAAATCGTCGCCGCCCATGTTCATCGCCATGACGATGTTCATGTTGTCCGACGCGGACGAAATGAATATGATCGGCGCCTTAGACACCCGCCGGATCTCCGCGCACCAGTGATAGCCATTGAAGAAGGGCAGCGAAATATCCATCAGCACCAGATGCGGTTCATACGCGACAAATTCCTGCATGACGCTGCGAAAGTCCTCGATCACATGGCAGGACATCGCCCATGCCTCGGCCTGCGCCTTAATCGCGGCGGCGATGCCCGCGTCGTCCTCGACAATCAAGAGTTTATACACATTCTCTCCCTCCCCTCTGGCATTATAACACAGTTTCGAGCGCGCCGCCAAGTGTGTTTTCAGGAAGCGGCATAAAAACGCGGCGTTCACCGCATGGGCGAGCGCCGCGTTTTTCATGTCATTTTACTGCGCGATGGGCGAAATCACAACGCCGGTCACACTGGCCGCGGGCAGTATGAGCGCGTCGCCGTCGGCAAAGTCGATCGTGCGCTCGACCGGCGTGACGGCGGTGGGGTTTTCGAATGTGTTGCAGGTGTGCGCGTCCTCGCTGGAGAGCGTGCGCACAAGCGCGCGGCCGGTCAGGCTGCCGCCCGCGCCGCGCAGATTTACGCGCACAGGCTCGTGCAGATCGGTGTTCGCCAGCGTGATCGTGACCGTGCCGTCCGCCGCCTGAGAGGCCGAGACCGACACGCGCTCCAGCGGCTTATACGCGCGCTGCTTATCCTCCGGCGGCGTAAAGGCGCCGCACTCGTTCATCACGCCCAGCTGGCGCGCGCCCTGATGCGTTTTGTACAGATCGAACACATGATAGGTCGGCGTCTCGACGAAATGCTCGCCCGACGCCAGATAGAGCGCGTGCAGGTTGTTGCACAGCTGCGCCACATTGGCCATGCCCACGACGTCGCAGCGGTCGTTGAATATGTTCAGCGTCAGCGCGGCCACGACCGCGTCGCGCATATTGCTCTGCTGCTCGAAGAGGTTGTAGCCCTTGCTGGGGCCGCTGCCGTCCTTGTGCCAGCAGCCCCACTCGTCGAC
>CAKUAV010000087.1 GCA_934636425.1 uncultured Clostridia bacterium | reverse complement strand
TCATGCAGATGCCCTGCCCGATGGCCTTCTGAATGAATATGATGATCGTATTCATGCTCAATCCGCCTTTCTCCTGCCGCGCAGTTTCACAGAGAAATTGATGAAGAACTCGCAGCCCAGCACGAAGAACAGTATGATGCCGGTCACGATTTCCGAAACGTTCTCATTGAGGTTGAACTGCGAGGCGATCTGGCTCGCGCCCTTCTGCATAAACACCAGCGCGTAGGACACGAACGCCATGACGAACGTGTTCAGTTTGGACAGCCAGGCCACGACGATGGCCGTAAAGCCGCGCCCGCCCGAGAGCGTCGTGGAGATTGTGTGGCTCGCGCCGGACACCAGTATGAAGCCCGCGATGCCGCACACCGCGCCCGATATGGCCATTGTGCGGATGATCACCTTTTTGACCGATATGCCCGCATAGCGCGCTGTGTTTTCGCTCTGGCCGACATAGGCGATCTCATAGCCCTGCTTGCTGTACTTGAGATAGATGTACATCAGCACCATCAGCGTGAGCACGATGACGCAGTTCCAGCCGTAGGCCTGTCCGAACAGCGCGGGCAGCCAGCCGGCCTTCGTCGCGGGGTTGATCACGCCCACCGAGTTGGAGCCGGCGGGATTCTCCCAGAACACCACGCAGAACGTCACAAGCTGCGTGGCGATGTAGTTCATCATGAGCGTGAAGAGCGTCTCGTTGGTGTTCCAGTGCGCCTTGAAGAAGGCCGGAATCACGCCCCAGATCATGCCCGCGATCATCGAAGCGATGAACATCAGCGGCAGCAGCAGCCAGCCGGGCAGCGCCGCGCCCGCATGGATCATCAGCGCCGCAGAGGCAATCGCGCCCACGAGGATCTGTCCCTCCGCGCCGATGTTCCAGAAGCGCATCTTGAACGCGGGCGTAAGGCCTATGGCCACGCACAGAAGCACCAGCGCGTCGCGGATGGTCACCCATGTGCGGCGCGGCGTGCCCATCGCGCCGTCGATAACGCCCTTATACACCTTGAGCGGATTGAGGCCGGTGACAGAGTTGATCACAACGGCGCACACCAAAAGCGCCAGTATAATCGCCGCCACGCGTATGAGCGCCGCCTTGAGCGGATGAATGGAATCGCGCTTGGCGATGTGAATGAGCGCCGCGTGCTGACGGCCATGGGTGGAAACAGTCATAGGCATCAGTCATGTCCTCCCTTGTCAGAGCTGGTCATCATCAGGCCAATCTGCTCCTTTGTTGCCGTGCGCGCGTCGACCACGCCCCTGACGTTGCCGTCGCAGAGCACCATGATGCGGTCGCACAGCGCCAGCAGCACGTCCAGATCCTCGCCCACGCACATAACGGCCACGCCGCGCCGCTTCTGCTCGTTGAGCAGATTGTAGATCACATAGGACGAATTGATGTCCAGTCCGCGCACCGGATAGGCCACCATCAGCACAATGGGGTTCGAGGCGATTTCGCGGCCGACCAGCACCTTCTGTACGTTGCCGCCCGACAGCTTGCCCACCGGCGTGCTCACGCCCGGCGTGACCACCTCGAGCTCCTTTATGATGTGCTCGGCCAGCGTGCGCGGCGAGCGGCGATCCGCCCAGAAGAAGCCGCCCTTGCGGTAGGAGCGGATCATCATGTTGTCCACCATGTCCATCGGCCCGACCAGACCCATGCCCAGCCGATCCTCCGGCACGAAGCTCAGCTTGATGCCCAGCCGGCTGATGTCCACGGCGCTCATGCCGGAAATCTCGGTCTTTTTGCCCTCGGGCGGATAATAGTCGATCTCGCCCGACTCGCAGTGCACCAGTCCGGCGATGGCCTCGAGCAGATCGCGCTGGCCGCTGCCGGCCACGCCCGCGATGCCCAGTATCTCGCCGCCGAACACCTCGACGCTGGCGTGGTTGAGCGTGATCACGCCCTCGTGGTTGACGCACGTCACGTCCCTCACGTCGAGCCGCCTGACCGGGTTGACCGGCTCGTCGCGCTCAATGTTCAGTTCGACCTTCTTGCCCACCATCATTTCGGTGAGCGAAAGCACAGTCGCGTCCTTCGTGTCCACCGTGCCGATGTACTGGCCCTTTCTGAGCACCGACACGCGGTCGGAAATTTCCAGCACCTCGTTGAGCTTGTGCGTGATGATGACGATCGCCTTGCCGGCCGCCTTCATGTTGCGCAGCACCTTGAACAGCTTGGCCGTTTCCTGAGGCGTGAGCACGGCGGTGGGCTCGTCCAGTATGAGGATCTTCGCGCCGCGATAGAGCATCTTGACGATCTCGACCGTCTGCTTTTCGGACACGGACATCTCATAGATCTTCTTGAAGGGATCCAGCTCGAAGCCGTACTGGTCGGTCAGCTTGTTGATGTTTGTGGCCACCTTGCGGATGTCCAGCTTTGTCGCTCCGCCCAGCCCCAGCACAATGTTCTCGGCCGCCGTCAGCACGTCCACCAGCTTGAAATGCTGATGAATCATGCCGATGCCCAGCGGGAAGGCGTCGCGCGGGGAACGGATCTCGACTTCCTCGCCGCCCACGAATATCTGTCCCTCGTCGGGATAGTAGATTCCGGAGATCATGTTCATCAGCGTGGTCTTGCCGCTGCCGTTCTCGCCCAGTATGGCCAGAATCTCGCCGTAGCGCACGGTCAGGTTGATACCGTCGTTGGCCACAACCTTGCCGAAGCGCTTGGAGAGATTTCTAAGCTCGATGGCGTTCGCCTGATTCACCCAGCATTCCCCCATCTCAAATGTCGATAAACTTCCATATGTGATCGATATAACGCTTATCTGTATTTTATCATAAAGCGCGCCCGCGCGGCATAACGGCCATGGATAAATTCCTGTTATTTCTCATCCGGCGCATGAAGTGCCATCATCGGCGCAATGCGTATCTCAACAGCATAAGCCGCAAGCCAGACCAGCTTGCGGCTTATCATTAAGATTGTTTTTTAATCAGGCCTCGGGCACGGTGATGCCGTCGACGATGTAGGTGAAGGAGGGGGCGCTGGCCAGCTCGGACTCATGATAGTAGCCGTCCCAGACGTAGGTCTCGTCCTCCACGGCCTTGCCGTCCACGGTGAAGGTGGAGGTGTCGAACACGTGCAGCTCGCCGTTCTTCAGCTTCTCGATAACGGCGTTGACGGTCTCTTCGGTGCCGGCAGCGACGGTCTTCTCGTTCAGCTCCTTGATTTCAACGGCGCCGTCAACATAGCCCTTGCACCAGTCGGTGGCGATTTCCTCACCGTCGATCAGGCACTTGACGGCGTAGGTGTAGTAGGGGCCCCAGACAACGGCAGCGGAGGTCAGCGCGGAGTCGGGCGCGACGGAGATCATGGAGACGTTGTAGCCCACGCAGGGAACGCCGGCGGCCTGGCAGGCCGTGGGGGCGCCGGTGGTGTCGGCGTGCTGGGAAATCAGGACGCAGCCCTGAGCGATCAGCGCGTCGGCGGCTTCCTTCTCAAGCGCCATGTCGGCCCAGGAGTTGGTGTAGGTCACCTTCATGGTCACGCTGGGGCAGACGGAGCGGGCGCCCAGATAGAACGCGGTGTAGCCGGAGATCACCTCGGCGTAGGGATAAGCGCCGACATAGCCCATGACAGCCTGCTCGGCGGTGATCTTGCCGTTGTCGATCATCTCGTTGAGCTTCAGGCCGGCCACAACGCCGGAGACGTAGCGCGCCTCGTAGATGGCGGTGAAGTAGTTGTGCATATTGGTCAGGCCGCTGGTCTTGGCCTGATAGCCGGTGGCGTGGCAGAACTGAACCTCGGGATGCTCGGAGGCCGCCTGCAGCATGTAGGACTCATGGCCGAAGGAATCGGCGAATATGATGTCGCAGCCCTCGTCGACCAGCTCGATGGCCTTGTCATAGCAGACCTCGGTCTCGGGCACGTTGTACTTGATGGAATACTGCTCCTCGGTGAGGCCCAGCGCCTTGACCATGTCCATGAAGCCGTTCAGGTGGATTTCGTCGTAGCCGATGTTCTCGTCGTGCAGCAGGATCAGGCCAACCTTGATCTGATCGGCTGGAATCGCGTCGGCGGACGCCACGGCGGAGAACATGAGAACCAGCGCCAGAACCAGGACCAGAGACAGAACCTTCTTCATGATGATTTCCCTCCGTAAATTGTCGTTTGGAAAGCGTTGTGTCAGGTACGGATGATATGATACACGGCCAATGTTAGAAAACAATGTGCCGGATGTTAAAAGGCCATGAAATGCCGAATCTTTCATAATCGCACATTCAAAAATCCGGCGTTTTTCCGAACATTCCGGATGTCCGTTTCTGCCTTCCGATCGTTTCTGGCGTTATTCCCGCACATTTCCGGGACTGCGCGCATCGCCGACGCCCAGCGATTCAGCCGCGCGCCGCCAGATTTTTTCGGGAATATCCCCCACCTGAGATGACGCAAGACCCGCCTCGCGCGCAAGAGACGTCGCCGCCCTGACCATATCGACCGCCCATTCTCCGCCGAAGCGCAGCTGCCGAACCATCATGTCCGCCCACAGCCCGGCTTCCTCGAAAAAGTCCTTCTCGCGGAAAGCGCGTATGGTCTGCTCCGCGTCATAGGCCTCCTCGATCAGGCGCGCCGTCCATTCTCCATTTTCGCTCTCCAGCAGCATGAGCTGCGCGCAGCCCGGCCGCGTGACCGACACGCCCGCGCTGCCCGTGTTGACGAGCGTCCTCCCTTCGCCCAGCGGCATGACCGCCGGCCTGTGGGAGTGCGCGCAGACCAGCGCGCCCGCGCCCGCCTCCTCGAGCCAGCGCCGCGCCTTCTCCGGCTCGCGGGCAGGCACGCCGCGCAGATCCTCGGGAGAGCCGTGGCAGAGCAAGAGCGGCGCGCAGCCGTCAAAGCGCTCGACGCGCACGCGGGGCATCGATTCGAAAAAGGCCAGATCATCCCCCGTCAGCCGCTCGTAGGTATAGAGCAGCGAGCCGCCCGCCGTGCCGCGCCGCCACGAGTCGTCGCCGCGGTAATCGAGCATATACTGCTCCCGGTTGCCGCGCACAAAGCGGCAGTCGTGCGTTTTTGCGTATTGCACGATCAGATCGAGCGTCTCGCGCGGCTCGGCGCAGTCGCTGACGTAATCGCCCATGAAGAGCGTGACGCGCGCGTTCTCGCTTTCAATGCGATGAAGGGCGGCTTTGAGGGCCGCATAATTTCCGTGAATGTCGCCCAGCGCGGCGATCCGCATGGCGGTTTCCTCCTTAATAGAGCCCTGTCGGAGCGCCTATTTGAACGTCACATAGGTCAGCCGCCTGAGGCCGAGCCCTTCGAGATAGGCGGCGGCGTTCTCCCAGGCCGCGTCGTCGTCGAAGCGGTCGGGCGAATGCGCGTCGGTGCCTATGATGCAGTTTACATTCTCCTCCGCGGCGATCTCCCAGAAGCGCGGGCAGGGATAGTGCAGATACTGCTCGCCGTCCTTTCGGCAGTTGATCGAGCCCAGCAGATTGTATTCGAGCGGAACATCGAGCGCCTTCGACGCGCGGCACAGCTCGCGAGCCGCCTGCACGCAGTGCTCGTCAAACGTCAGATAGTGCCGAAAGCACAGATCGGGGTGCGCAAAGTAGGTGAACAGTCCGGTCTCAAGGCCGCTCACGCACATCTTGACATAGCGCCTTATATGTTCCGGCTCGGTGCAGTTGCCAAAGGCGAAGCCGCCCACGTCGGTGGTGTCGAAATGGTTGCCGAGAATGAGATACTCTATGCCCTTCTTCCGCTTCATGTCGGCCAGCCAGCGCATCTTGGCCGGGAAATGCTCGCACTCCAGCCCCAGATGCACCTCGAGACGATCGGCGTAATCGGCCTTCACGCGGTTGACCGCGGCGATGTAGCCGTCCAACTGATCGACCGTCATGTGATAGGTTGGCGTATAGTCGTCCTCGTACGGCCATGCCGTGTGATCGGTGAAGCCCAGCACGCGATAACCCTTTTCGATGGCCTTCTCGCAGTATTCCCATTCCGCGCCGCTGGCGTGCTTGCAGCGCGGCGTGTGCGTGTGATAGTTCGTCTTAATCATCCGTTGATCGCCGTCCTTTGTTTGATAAGCCCATCATACACCCGCCGCGCGCGAATTTCCAGCCCCTGGATGTGAAATATCCGCGCGAAAGAAAAAGAACGCCTCTGAAAGGAGAGACGTTCGGTTCAGTTCAGGCGGCTTTTCAAACGAGGACAGCTCGAAGGCCGCGCCATTTTCGCCGATTCAGCGGGCGCGCCGCTTTGCGCTCGCATCCTCCGGCCTTGCGAAACCCCCGAAGGATTTTCTCATTTCAGCGTGGAGCTACTGAAGATCGCGCCGGAAACGCTTCTGAAGGCCGCGCCATTTTCGCCGATTCAGCGGGCGCGGCGCTTTGCACTCGCATCCTCCGGCCTTGCGAAACCCCCGAAGGATTTTCTCATTTCAGCGTGGAGCTACTGAAGATCGTCACTTTTTGCCGGCGCTTTTCATCAGCGCGCGAATCCTGTCCTCGTACATCGCGCACAGTTCGTCCGCCGCCTCCATGTCGGCCGCCTCGGCCACGACGCGGCATTCCGGCCGGTCGCCCGCGGGCACGACCGCCGCCCACGCGCCGTTTGCGCCGCCATGAAGTATGTCGTCGTCCTCCAGCGCGCGCAGCACCCGCCCGCGCTCCTGAAGCCCCATGGAAATCGTGCGCACGCTGCGCGCCAGAGCCGGCATGGCGCGCGCCCACTCGCGCGGCGTGAGAGCGTATCTGGTCAGCAGCGCGACGCCGTTCAGCGCGGCGTATATCCCGTCGAAGGCCAGCCGGAACAGCCGCTCGTCCCGATCAAGCAGCGCGCGCATGAACGCCGACCGCTCAGCCGAAACGCGCGCGATGCTTTTGCCATAGCGCGCCGCCAGCTCCTCCGCCGCGTGCGTCCAGATCGAGGGCAGCGCCGGCTCAAGTCCTGCTTCGAGCGCCGCCCAGACGATAAACAGCTGGCTTTCCCCCTCGCTGAGACAGCCCTTTTCGTCGGCCAGCGTCATGCTTTCGCCGTCCTCGCTCAGCCACACGCCGATCTCGCCCGGCGAAAGCTCCATCATTTCCTCCTCCCACTCGGCGCGCACGCACAGCCCTGCCTGTTCAAAGGCGCGCTCGGCGAGCGAGAGCAGCTGCTCGGTGGGCGCATAGAGCGCGACGGGCGGCGCGTCCCGGCGCAGCAGCTCCCGATCGACCGCACGGCTCAGCGCGCCGATGTAGGCAAGATCGCTGCGCCCGGCGTTCACCGGCGGCCGCGCGCCCAGCGAAAACGCCCGCGCGTAGTCCTGCCGCCGCAGCGCCGATTCGATCGACCGCCGCACAGCCGCGCCGATTTCCGAACCGCGCTCGTCGTAAAGGCGCAGCGCCTGTCCGTCGAAATGCGCCGCCGCTTCCAGGCCGAGCTGTGTCTGCTGCCAGCGCAGCTGAGGGCGGGTGGCGCAGCCGCCGTCGTAAACCTGCACGCCCTGCGCCATGAATCCGGCCTGAAGCGCCAGCATCCCCGCCTGCGCCGGCGCAGAACAGGCGCGCCCCAGCAGCACGCGGCGCATTTTCATCACCGAGGCAGCCGCCTCCGATGCGCGCATGGCTGCGGCGGGATTGTCGATGTTCAGCGCGCCGTCGCGGAAAGCCGGTCGGCTCGCGCTGCCCCAGACTACGTTCGAATCCAGCTTCAGCCCCGCGCCGACGCTCTTCTTCGGCCAGATCTTCACGCCCGGCATGAGCGACGCGTTTTCACCCAGCACAGCGCCCTCGCCCAGCGCGCTCTCCTCAAACGCCGCGCTGCCCGCCTCCATGCGCGCGCCGTCGGTCAGCACGCATGAGCGCGCCTGAGCGCCGCGATCGACATGAACGTCCTCCCAGAGCACCGCCCGCTTGAGACTCGCGCCCGCCGACACCACGCTGCGCGCGCCCACGACGCTGTACGCCCCCACGCGCGCGCCCGCCTCGATCACCGCATCCGCGCCGATAAAGCACGGCCCCTCCAGCACCGCGCCGCGATCGACCCGCGCGCCCGGCATCCTCAGCACGCCGCCCGGCCTGCAGTTCACGTTCAGATTGATGCGGCCGTCCATCGCGTCGGCGTGCGCCTTCAGATAGGCCGCAATATCGCCGACGTCGCACCAGTAGCCGCTCATCGTCCACGCGCGCAGCCCGTCCTCCCGCTTAAGCAGCCTCGGGAACAGATCGCGGCTGAAATCATAGGGCGTGTTTTCGGGAATCATGTCCAGCAGCTGCGGCTCGAGTATGTATATGCCCGTGTTGACCGTGTCGGAACACACCTCGCCCCAGCCCGGCTTTTCGACAAAGCGTGTGACGCGCCCCGCCGCATCGGCGATGACCACGCCGTATTCGAGCGGATTTTCGACGTGCTTTATCACGATCGTGGCCAGCGCACCCTGCCGCCTGTGCCACTGATACGCCGCCGTGAGATCGCAGTCGGTCACGCCGTCGCCGGAGAGCACGACGAACGTCTCGTCCAGAAAATCGCGCGCCTGACGCACGCTGCCCGCCGTGCCCAGCGGCGTTTCTTCTATATAATAGCGCACGTTCATCCCGAAGCGCGCGCCGTCGCCCAGCCAGCTCGTGACGCACTCAGGCAGATACATCAGCGCCAGCGCCGCCTCGCGCACGCCGTGGCGCTCAAGCAGCTCCATGGAGTAGCTCAGCACCGGCCTGTCCATAAGCGGCGTCATGGGCTTGGGCCGTGCGCACGTCAGGGGACGCAGCCGGCTGCCCTCGCCGCCCGCCATGATAATCGCCTTCATAATCGCAATCCCTCCGTTTTTCGCGGCCGCCTTGCCGCATATTTCCATGCGTATATCATGGCCGCTTCCCACGGGAATTATTCACGCCAAAGCGCGCCTGCGCCGCTTCGTCACACCAAAGACGGAAGCCGCCCCGGCGGCGCCGAATCAACATTCCCATCTGCGGGAGGGGCGCGGAAAACACTGTGCGCGGCGTTTTTGAAATATGCGCCCGCGCATTCATCCTCATCGAACGCCGCCCGCCCCAGCCTCAGCAGCGTCCCGTCGCCCGCATCCACGAGCAGCAGCGCCGTTCCCAGCCGCATATGCGCCTTCATGCGCGCCTCGTCGCCTGTGTAGAGCGCAAAAAGCGCCGCGTCCGCACGCCGCGCGCAGGAAAAGGCGTATTCGAGCGCCGCGCCGCTCTCCTTTGAATGCGCGTCCTGAAACAGCAGTATGCGCAGCGCCCGCCCGCTCAGATCGGCCAGCCGCCGCCCGGCCGGCACAAGCTCATCCAGCGCGTTCAGACGCCGCACGCACACCGTCACACAGTTTTCCTCCATCGCCACGCACCCCTTCCGCTTTATGTATATGCGCCCGGAGCCTTAAAACTGACAAAATCGCCTTGCGTTTTGGCGCTTTCAATGCTAAAATATATGATAGAGTGGTTTTCAATGTTTCAAATCAGACCAAAGTCTGTATTTGCAGACGGAACAGACTTTGGTCGTTTATGGATAGTTGTTTTTCGAACATCGGTCTGTTTTATGGGAGGATATGCGCTTGTCTAATCCGTTTTTGCCGGTCTGTCCCGAGGACGTCGCCGCGCGCGGCTGGGATCAGCCGGATTTCGTGTTCGTCACCGGCGACGCTTACGTCGACCATCCCTCGTTCGGGCTGGCCATCATATCGCGCGTGCTGGAAAAGGCCGGCTATAAAATCGCCATGCTGCCTCAGCCGGAATATCACGACTGCGAGGCGTTCAAGCTGTTCGGCCGGCCGCGGCTGGGCTTTCTGGTCACATCGGGCGTGATCGACTCGATGGTGAACCACTACACCGCCGCGAAAAAGCGCCGCAGCGAGGATGCGTATTCCCCCGGCGGCCGCGCGGGCTACCGTCCCGACCGCGCCGACATCGTCTACTGCAACCGCATCCGCGAGGCCTACGGCAATATCCCGATCCTCATCGGCGGCGTCGAGGCGTCGCTGCGCCGGTTCGCGCACTACGACTACTGGGACGACCGCGTGCGCAACTCAATCCTCGTCGATTCGGGCGCGGACGTGCTGATGTACGGCATGGGCGAGCGCATCATATTGGAAACGGTGCGCGCGCTGGAAGACGGCGTGCCCTTTCACGCCATGCGCATTCCCGGAACGTGCGTGATGTCCCGCGAGGTCGAGCCGTCCTACGTCACGATCGAATCGGCCGAAGAGGTCGCCGCCGACAAAAAGGCCTATGCGCGCGCGTTCAAGGTTCAGTACGACGAGCAGGATCCCGTGCGCGGGCGCGGCATCTGCCAGAAGCACGGCGCGCGCTATCTGATCGCCAATCCGCCGGCCATGCCGCTGACTCAGAAGGAGCTGGACGAGACCTACGCCCTGCCCTACGTCCGCGCGTGGCACCCGATGTACGACAGCCTGGGCGGCATTCCCGCGCTCAAGGAAGTGGAGTTTTCCATCGCCCATGTGCGCGGCTGCTATGGCGCGTGCTCGTTCTGCGCGCTGACGTTCCATCAGGGGCGCATCGTCACGGCGCGCAGCCATGAATCGGTGATCGCCGAGGCGAAAAAGCTCACGAAGCTGCCCGGCTTCAAGGGCTATATCCACGACGTGGGCGGCCCCACGGCCAACTTCCGCCGCCCCGCCTGCGACGGTCAGCTCAAGCGCGGCGCGTGCAAAAACCGCCAGTGCCTCTTCCCCACGCCCTGCCGAAATCTGGTGGCCGACCACAGCGACTACATATCGCTCCTGCGCGAGCTGCGCGCGCTGCCGGGCGTGAAGAAGGTGTTCATACGCTCCGGCATACGCTTTGACTATCTGCTGGCCGACAAGAGCCCGGCCTTCCTCAACGAGCTGGTGCGCCATCACGTCAGCGGCCAGCTGAAGGTCGCGCCCGAGCACGTCGCGCCGCGCGTGCTGCGCACGATGGGCAAGCCGCCGGTCGAGGTGTACAACCGCTTCGTCGAGGCCTACAAAAAGGCCAATCAGCAGGCCGGAACCGACCAGTACCTCGTGCCCTACTATATGTCCAGCCATCCGGGCTGCACGCTGGACGACGCGATCGAGCTGGCGCTCTACATCCGCCGCAGCGGCCATCGCCCCGAGCAGGTGCAGGACTTTTATCCCACGCCGGGCACGCTGTCCACGGCCATGTTCTACACCAGCCTTGACCCGCGCGACATGAGCGAGGTGTACGTTCCCCGTGCGCCCGAGGAGAAGGCCATGCAGCGCGCGCTGATGCAGTACTTCCTGCCCCAGAACCGCGAGCTGGTCGTAAAGGCGCTCAGAAAGGCCGGCCGCACCGATCTGATCGGCTTCGGGCCCGACTGCCTGATCCGCCCCGAGCGCGCCGCCGCGCCGCAGAAGCCGGCTCGAAACGGCAGAAGCGCCGCGCGGGAAAGCCGCGAAAACGCGCCTCGAGGCGCATACGGCCGCACCGAAGGCAGACAGAACAGCCGCAGGCCGTCGTCCGATTCGAGGCGCCCCAAGCGCTGAGGCTTTTGCGAAGCCGTCTCAAAGCCTTTCATGTGAAAAAGTGCGAGCAAATTTTCGCACGACTAAACCATGGAGGCCGGAACGCTGTGACAATCGCCAAATTTGCGGTTGTGACTCTCCAGAATGCATACTGAAAAGGCTGCCGGGCTAACGCAGGCAATGCGCGCCAATAGCCTTATGGGCGGCGTGAATAAAAAGCGCCTTTTCCGCACAAACGCACGGATTCAGCGACCCTCAATCAGCGCTTTGCGGCACTAAACCGCCGTGACAATCGTCAAATTTGCGGCTAGGACTCTTCAGAATGCGTACTAAAAGGCTGCCCCACATACCGCAGGCAATGCACCGAAGGCCTTATGGGCGGCATGAATAAAAAGCGCCTTTGCGCGCCTTATCGACAGCATATGGAACTGTTCTACATTTAACTATCCTCAAAAGGAGACATTCACCATGAGAAAGGGCATTGAACGCCGGGATCAGATCATCGAGGCCGCCGAGATGCTGTTTTACGAAAAGGGCTACGAGCAGACCTCCGTTCAGGACGTGCTGGACGCGCTCTCGCTGTCCAAGGGCGGCTTCTATCACTATTTCCAGAGCAAGCTCGAGCTGCTCGAGGCCGTGTGCCGCCGCCAGAGCGTCCGCGACGCCGAGGACATGACCGCCGCCGTGGCGCAGAAGGAGGGCGCGCTCGACAAGCTCAATACGCTGCTGCACTACTGCGGCCTGCTGCGCCGCGACCGCATGGATTACGCGCTGCTGGTGCTGCGCGTGGCCTATCTGGGCGGAAGTTTGCAGCTGCGCGCCTGCCTGCGCGAGGGGCTGATGGAGACCGCGCTGCCCATGATGCGCGAGATCATACTCGAGGGCATGGCAGAAAATGTATTTTTTACGCGCTTTCCGGACGACATCGGGGAACTTATTCTCCAGCTTTTCGCCAATATAACTGACGAGCTGGCCATGCTGATCGCATCCGGCGCACCCGAGAGCGACATGGGCGATATGCTCACGCGGCTGGAAACCTACCGCTGCTCGATCGAGACGCTGCTGGGCGCGCCGTTCGGCACGATCACGCTCTGCGATCTCAGGCTGATTCCCGAAGCCGCCGCCATGGTTGCGAGGGGATGACGCGCAGATCGATTTCATCAACAAAGCGAGGCATTTGTCATGACACGCACAAAACGCATACTGCTGATCATTCTGGCGCTGCTGATCGTGCTCGCGGTGGGAATCCGTCTCCTCACCGCGAAGCCGAACGCGTCGACCAACCTGTCCGTATCGCCTTCCCCGGCCGACACGACCGCCGCGCCCGACGACGC